>JAQGIE010000226.1 GCA_028291365.1 Rhodospirillales bacterium | reverse complement strand
CATCTGACTCTCGAAGAGGCCTGCTCCCGCTACTCGCTCTCGCTCGACGAGTTCCTCAGCTGGCAGCGCGTGGTCGATCGCTACGGCATCCACGGCCTGCGCGCGACCCGGGTCCAGCAGTACCGCTGATCCGTCATCCCCGCGCACGCGGGGATCCAGAGCCTGCCCCGCACTTGATGCGGGGAGCATCCGCACCGGAATTGTCAGATTCGCAGCGCGTCGACTTCTGGGCCCCCCGGATCAAGTCCGGGGCAGGCTCTGCTTTGACGGCTCTGCCGTCACTGCGTTCCGCAAGGACGACGAAGTAGGGATTAGATGCGTTTCAACCTGAACGGACCGCGTTCTAGACCCCCAGCCTAAACCCCCAGCATTTCCCAACCGAGCGGCTCGCCGCGGCGGATATCGCGCGCGGCGCGCCTTGTCATCACCAGCGGCAGGTATTTCGGCGCCAGTCCGCCGCCGGGCCGGATCGAGCGCACGTTGCTCGCGTCGAAGCTCGTCCCGGCCGCAATATCCACGACCGCGTAGAGCGACCGGCGAAAGTCCCGCCCCGCCCCTTCGCTCGGCTTCACGTCGTACCCGGCCGTTCCGATCGCGTCCCAGGCGGTGCGAACGTCTTCGACCAGGCGCGCCATCTCGGCGGGCTCGAGCGAGAAAGCCGCATCGGGGCCGCCATCGGCGCGGGCCAGCGTCATGTGCTTTTCGATGATGCAGGCGCCCAGCGCCACCGCTGCCGTCGCCACCGCGGTCCCCAGCGTATGGTCCGAGAGGCCGATCGGAATGCCGAACGACGACGCCAGATGCGGGATGGTGGCGAGGTCGGCCTCGGCCGCCGGGGTCGGATAGCCGCTGGTGCAATGGAGCAGCGCGAAGGGCACGCCCTCGCCGCGGACGGTCGCGGCCGCTTCCGCGATCTCGGCGAAATCGCCCAGCCCGGTGGAGAGGATCAGCGGCTTGCCGCTGGCCGCCGCAAACCGGATCAGCGGCAGGTCGATCAGCTCGAACGAGGCGATCTTGTAAGCCGGCGCGTTCAGCGACCGCAGCAGCTCGATCGCGGTCGTGTCGAAGGGCGAGCTGAAACAGGCGATGCCGCGGCTTCGGGCATGGGCGAACAGCGTCGCGTGCCACGCCCACGGCGTGTGCGCCCATTCATAGAGTTCGTAGAGCGTCTTCCCGGCCCACAGCCCGCCTTCGATCCGGAAGCCCGGCCCGTCATGATCGATGGTGATGGTGTCGGGGCGGTAGGTCTGGAGCTTGATGGCATCGGCGCCGGCTTCATGCGCGGCGTCGATCAGGCGCAACGCCCGGTCGAGATCGCCA
This sequence comes from Rhodospirillales bacterium, assembly GCA_028291365.1. Lineage (GTDB taxonomy): Bacteria > Pseudomonadota > Alphaproteobacteria > BOG-932 > Roseiterribacteraceae > Roseiterribacter. The sequence goes on along the minus strand of JAQGIE010000226.1, from coordinate 1,191 downwards.
TTGTGGTTGCCCGACATCTCCGCGATCACGTACGGCGGATGGCCGGGTCCGATCTTGCGGCCGTCGATCTCGAAGGCGGCGCTGGTCGGCAGTGGCTTGGACATGAGCGGCTCGTTCAGAATGGAAGGCAAAGAGACGTGACGCGATCAACCGTGGCAATCATCCAGGCGCGCATGGGGTCCGAGCGGCTGCCCGGCAAGATCGTCGCGCCGATCGCCGGCCGCCCCATGCTCGCACACGTGATCGAACGGACGGCGCTTGCCGGCTCGATCGACGAGATCGTCGTCGCGACGAGCGATCAGGCGGCGGACGATAACGTGCCCGCCTGCGTGATGCACGAAGCGGCGCGCCAGGCGAAACCGGTTCGCGTGGTGCGCGGCGCCGAGCGCGACGTGCTGCATCGATTCACGCTTGCTGCCGTCGGCGCGGCGCGGATCGTGCGTATCACCGGCGATTGCCCGCTGATCGACTGGTCGACCATTGACGCGCTGGTCGAGCGCTTCGATCAGAATGACCTGGACTATGCCGGCGCCGGTCCCGCCAGCGGATTTCCGCGCGGCCTCGATTGCGAAATCATGAGCGCCGAAGCCCTGGCCCGGGCCGCGCGCGACGCCACCGATCCCGCCGATCGCGAGCATGTCACGCGCTACATCTACACCCACCCCGACGCGTTCCGCTGCGCGACGGTGCCGGCGAGCGCGGCGCGGCGGCGCGGATACCGGCTGTGCGTCGACGAGCCCGACGACCTGGCGCTGGTTCGCGCCGTGTATGATCGGCTGTGGCAGGGCACGCCGATCGCGATCGACGAGGTGATTGCGCTGCTCGATCGCGAGCCGACGCTTGCCGAGCTGAATGGCGCGGTTCAACAACGGACGCATTGATCGAGCGTCGCCGACAGCGCATCGACCACCCGCACGGCGCCCAGACCGTCAACGGTGGCGCGCGCCGCTTCCCCCATGCGGGTGCGCGTTTCCGGTTCGTCCCACAGGCGCACTGCTTCATCGACCAGCCGCTCGACCGCGTGATCGGCCCGCGCCTCGATTGCAATGCCCCACCCCGCCATCGTCGTGCTCGCCGCCGCCTGATTGTCGGCGACGACGGCAGCGATCGTCGGCACGCCGCAAACCGCAAGTTCGCCCAGCGTGCCACCGGCCGCCGAGATGGCGAGCCCCGACTGGGCCATCAGATCGG
>JAQGIE010000174.1 GCA_028291365.1 Rhodospirillales bacterium | reverse complement strand
CAAGGACGGCGACGCGTTGCTGAACAACGCCACACCCGCGCCCGACCTGTCGATCGACCGCGCGCTGGCGACGCGCAGCCTGCGTTCGCTCGCCACGTTGCTGCTGGGCGCCGGCATCGCGCTGTCGCTCTATCGCGTCGCCTTCGCGGGCGCGGGCGCCGCCGACGTGGCGAAGCTGCTGCTGCCGCCGGTGGTCGCATCGCTGGCGGTCGCGGCGAGTCTGCTGCTGGCGCGCTGGATGCTGCTGCCGCTGGCGCAGGATGCGATCGCGGCGGCAAGTTCGGCCTTGAGCTGGACCAACAGCGAACACGCCATCGCGCGTGCCGAAGACCAGCCCGCGCCGTTGACCGAAGCGATCGAGATGCTGCGCGTCGATCTGCATCGCTGGCGCGCCGCGCTCGAAGCGCGCCTGCCGGGCCCGCTCGACGCCGCGACGTTGCGGCTGCGTGCAACTGCACCGCCCAGCGCCGACGAAATCGGCGCCGCCGTTGCGCGCGCCGTGGCCGCATCGCTGCCGCCGCAAGGTGCGTCGGCGCAACTCGACCACACGACGCTGGTCGCGGCGCTGCGCGACGCGCTGCCCGCGCCGACGCCGCCGCTTGATCCCCGACTGCTGGCGCACGCGGTGATCACGGCGGGAGCGGAGCGCGCCGAACGAATCGACACGGTGTTGCAGGAACTGCTCGCAACCGTGACGCAGCAGCGCGAGGCCGCGCGGAAATTGAATCAACGGATCGACGCGGCCGCCGAAGCGCCGCGCGATGGTCGCCTGTTCGACGCGCTGTCGAGCTTCCTGCGCGACGTGAACGGTGGGCGCACCGGCACCAACGGTTGATCGCCGGCAGGCGCTTGCCTGCAGCGCACTTTACCATCTCCGTCTGATATCTGCTGACCGGCGCAATCGAATGCACACTTCGCAATGCACGCGTCGCCATTTCACACTTTGAAATAGCAGGTTCCATAAAACGGCGTGACAAAACCGTGACCGCTGCGACGTTCGCCTAGTCCGGGAAGTTCGCTTCAGCCATTAGCAACTTACCCGGCGCCAAGAAGACGCGTCGCACTAAGCACAGCGAAACGCTGCGCCTGACACGGACCAACAGGACAAGGGACTTCGTGATGGCTGAACGCTTCGCGCTCACGCGCGATCTGACTTCGCTCGACTCCAGCACGGACACGCAATCGGGGGCCACGCCCAACGCGGTCGGCGGCGGTGAACCGAACTTCTCGTCGCAATGGGCGGTCGGGACCGGCACCTGGAGTCTCGACGTTACCGGCGCCTGGAACCACTACAGCGGCAGGGGCATCACGGTCGGCGTCGTCGATGACGGCATCCAGGCAAGCCATCCCGATCTGTCGGCGAATTATTCGACCGCCCTCTCCTACAGCTATCGCAACGGAACCAGCGACGGCACCGCCAAGGCCGGCGACATTCACGGCACCGTCGTCGCGGGCGCCATCGCCTCGGCGCTGAACGGCCAGGGCACGGTCGGCGTCGCCTACAACGCCAAGCTCGCCTCGTTCCAGATCGGCTATGGCAGTGCCGGCAATCCGACCCAGTACGGCAACGCGCTCGCAGCCGGCACCAAAGTCGACGTGCTGAACAACAGCTGGAGCTTCGACGAGCCGTTCCGCGACAATCTCAACAGCTTCAGCTGGACGACCGCGAAGACCGCATTCAACGATCTCGCCACCAAGGGCCGCGGCGGCCTCGGCACCATCGTGGTGTTTTCGGCGTCGAACTCGCGCGGGTCGGGCGACGACGTCAACTATCACAATCTGCGCAACGCGCCGACCACGATCACGGTCGCGGCGATCGATTCGAGCGGACGCAGCACGGCCGGTTCGGCGCCGGGCGAAGCGCTGCTGGTGTCGGCGGCGGGCGCCAACGTGATGACCACCGACACGACCGGCAGCGCCGGCTACGGCAGCGGCGACTACGTCTCGGTCGGCGGCACGTCGCTGGCGACGCCGCTCGTGTCGGGCACGGTCGCGCTGATGCTCGAAGCGAACCGGTCGCTGGGCTGGCGCGACGTGCAGGAGATCCTCGCGATCACCGCGCGCAAGAACGATGCCGGCGCTGCATCTTGGCAGACCAATGATGCAACCGGCTGGAACGGCGGCGGCATGCATTTCAGCCGCGATTACGGTTTCGGCGCCGTCGATGCCAGCGCCGCGGTGCGTCTCGCCGAAACCTGGACGCAGCAACAGACGTCGGCGAACCAATGGTCGACCAAGCTGACCAGCACGCCCAACGTCTCGATCGACAACAGCTCGATGACCAGCAAAGTCACCGAGAGTCTGCACGGCACGATCGAACGCGTGGTGGTCGGTCTCGACATCACCACGCTCAAGGCGGGCGACCTGATCGTCACCCTGACCGGTCCCGGCGGCACCAAGGCGACCTTGATCAACCGTCCCGGCAACGGCAGTAGCGTCAATACCGGCGGCGGCATCATCTTCGACACCAGCGCCAACACGTTCAAAGGCGAGGACAGCGCCGGAACCTGGACGCTCACCGTCACCGACGCGGCGAGCGGCAATGTCGCGGTGGTGAAGGATTGGTCGATCACCTTCCTGGGCGATGCGCCCGGCACCGCCAAGACCGTCTACTACACCGACGAATATGCGTCGTCGGTCGCCGCCGACGCGAGCCGAAGCACCCTGTCGACCGGCGGCACCGTCGCGGTGAACGCGGCGGCGAGCACGCTGGGCGCCAATGTCGACCTGCATAGCGGCGCGACCTCGACGCTTGCCGGCGCCAAGTTCACCATCGCCAGCAGCACGCTGGTGAAAACCTTGTGGCTGGGCGACGGAAACGACACGGTGCGCGCCAACGATTCCGGCGACTGGATCCATCTCGGCCGCGGCATCAACAACGCCACCGGCGGCAGCGGCAACGACACGTTCGTGACGTTCGGCGGCAGCGACACGATCGCGGGCGGCGGCGGCGCCGACACGGTCTCGTTCAACGGCGTTGCCTCTGCGTTCACCGTCAAGACGCTGAACGGAATCACCACCGTCATCGGCAACGGCGAGAGCGCGACGCTGAATGGTGTCGAGACGCTGCACTTCAACGACAAGGACGTCGCGATCAGCGGCGGCACGGAAGTGGCGCCCCCGCCCGAGGCCACACCCCCGGCCCCCCAGCCCCCCCCA
>JAQGIE010000041.1 GCA_028291365.1 Rhodospirillales bacterium | reverse complement strand
CAGAGTTTCACCTCGAAGGACGTCGCCATCACCTTCGAGCTGCTGCACAAGTTCCGCCCACTCGACACGCTGGACATCTGGGACCGGATCTCGGCGGTCGAGACGCCCGATGCCAGGACGGTCGTCTTCACGCTGAAGCGCGCCAACGCCAACATGGCCTACGAGGTGGTGCGCGTGCCGATCGTGGCCGAGCATGTCTGGGCCAAGATCGCCGACCCGGTCACCTTCACCAACGAGAACCCGGTCGGCACCGGTCCGATGACCGAGGTGCGCCGCTTCACCAGCCAGGTCTACACGCAATGCCGCAACCCGAATTATTGGGACGCGGCGCATCTCAAAGTCGAATGTCTGAGCTTCCCCCAGGTCGGCAGCAACGAGCAGCTGCTGACCGCCGCCGCTTCCGGTACGATCGACTGGTTCGGGGCCTTCCTGCCCGACATCGAGCGCACCTACGTCGCCGCCGACCCGCAGCATCACCGCTACTGGTTTCCGCCCGGCGGCACGGTGGCGGTCAACATCAATTTCGACAGTCGCGACCCGGGCAATCGCGCCGCCTTCCGCAACATCAATTTCCGCCGCGCCGTGAGCATGGCGATCGACCGCCGCGCCATCGTCGACATCGCGGGCTATGGCTATCCGATCGTCAACGAATACGCGTCGGGCCTGGGCCGCACCTATCAGGACTGGACCAACGCCGACGCCGAGCGGAAATTCGGCCGCTTCACCAAGTTCGACAAGGATGCGGCGCGCGCGCTGCTGGCCGAGAGCGGCTTTCGCGACGTCAATGGCGACGGCTTCGTCGAGAATCCCGACGGCAGCCCGATCAGCTTCTACATTCTGGCGCCCAACGGCTGGACCGACTGGGTCAATAGCTGCCAGCTCGTCGCCGAAGGGCTGAACGCGATCGGCATCAATGCGCGCGTCTCGACGCCCGAGCCGGCGGCGTGGACGCAGAAGCTGATCAGCGGCAATTACGACATGGCGATCAACGCCTATCTCACCGGCGAGACGCCGCACCGTTCGTTCGACATGGCGTTCCATTCGCGCCATGTCGGCAAGTCGCGCTTCGCCGCGACGCGCTTCACCGATCCCGAGCTCGACACGGCGCTGAACAATTTCATCGCCACGATCGATCCGGTCGGCCAGCGCCAGGCGATGGACAAGGTCCAGATGATCATCGCCGCCAACACGCCCTACGTGCCGCTGTTCAGCAATCCGATCTGGTACGAGTACAACACGCGCCGCTTCAAAGGCTGGTTCAACGCCGACAATCCGGTGGCGCGGCCCGACGTGTTCGACGGCACGCCCGAACGTCTGTTGCACCTGCTGGCGCTCGAGCCGGTCGGCAACTCGTAACGCGCAGCCCGAGCAATGGCTTTTCTCCTGCGCCGGATCGCTTTCTACATCGCCGCCTTCCTGGTCGCCGCGACGTTCAATTTCCTGCTGCCGCGCCTGCTGCCGGGCGATCCGGTCGAGACCATGTTCGCGCAGTCGGGCACCGCGCTGCCGCCCGAAAGCATGGCGGCGCTGCGCGCCACCTTCGGTTTCATCGACCAGCCGCTGCCGCTGCAATATGCGCGCTACCTCGCCAGCGTGTTCACCTGGGATCTCGGCCTGTCGATCAAGTTTCACCCGCTGACGGTGAACGAGGTTCTGTGGCGCGCGCTGCCCTGGACGTTGCTGCTGGTGCTGACCTCGTCGCTGCTCGCCTTCTCGGTCGGCTCGCTCGCGGGCGTCGCGGCGGCGTGGCGGCGCGGCGGCCGCTTTGACAGTTTCGGCGCGCCCGCAGCCCTGATGCTGCAGGCGGTGCCGCCGCTCGTGACCTCGCTGGTTGCGCTCTATGTCTTCGCCATCGAGTTCAAGATCCTGCCGACCGGATTCGCCTGGGGCGCCGAACTCGACCCCGGCTGGACGCTCGCTTTCATGGCGTCGGTGGCGCAGCACGCCATCCTGCCGGTGGCCACGCTCGCGCTGGCGCAGATCGGCGGTTACCTGATCACGATGCGCAACAGCATGATCAATCTGCTGGGCGAGGATTACATCGTGCTCGGCACCGCCAAAGGTCTGGGCGATCGCCGCCTGCGTTTCGCCTATGCCGGGCTGAACGCGCTGCTGCCCGCGATGACGAGCTTCGCCATGTCGTTGGGCGCCGTGTTCGGCGGCAGCCTCATCACCGAAATCGTCTTCAACTATCCGGGGCTGGGCTACACGCTCTTTCAGGGCATCGCCGCGCGCGACTACCCGCTGATCCAGGGCCAGTTGCTGATCATGACGCTGGCGATGCTCGCCGCGAATTTCATTGCCGATCTTCTCACCGTGGCGCTCGACCCGCGGCTTCGAGGCTGAGTTGCGCACCATGCTCAAAACCCTGCTGCGCAACCGCAAGGCCGCGTTCGGCGCGACCCTGGTCGCGTTGTTCCTGGGCCTGGCGATCGCGGCGCCGCTGCTGGCACCCTACGCGCCCAACCAGCGCGCGGCCCGACCGCACGAGCAGCCCAGCAGCGAACATGTGCTCGGTTCGACGCGCATGGGACGCGACGTGCTTTCGCAGACCATCCATGGCGGACGCACCTCGCTCCTGGTTGGTTTCGCAGCCGGCTTGATCGTCACCGTGATCGGCGTCGGCATCGGCGTCACCGCCGGCTATTTCGGCGGGCGGGTCGACGAAGCGCTGAACCTGCTGACCAACATCTCGCTGGTGATTCCCAATCTGCCGCTGATGCTGGTGCTGGCGGCGTTCCTCGGCCAGACGAGTCCCTTCGTCATCGCCGCCATCATCGGCCTGACCTCGTGGGGCTGGGGCGCACGCGTGGTGCGGGCGCAGACGCTGAGCCTGCGACAGCGCGACTATGTGCTGGCGGCCGAGCTGCTGGGGGAGCCGGCCTGGCGCATCATCCTGGTCGAGCTGATTCCGAACCTGATCTCGATCATCGGCTTCAACTTCATCGGCAGCGTGCTCTACGCCGTCATCACCGAAGCGACGTTGGAGTTTCTTGGGCTGGGCGATCCGATGGCACTGTCCTGGGGCACGATGCTCTATCACGCGCAGACCACCTCGGCGCTGCGCGTCGGCGCCTGGTGGGAAGTGGTGGCGCCGTCGCTGGCGCTGGCGCTGTTCGGCAGCGGCCTGTCGCTGGTCAATTTCGGCATCGATGAAATCGCCAATCCGCGCCTGCGTTCCTTGCGCGTGCCGAAAAAACTGCGCGCGGCGGCCCTTCATGGATTGGCCACCCGATGAGTTTGCTCCAGGTCCGCGATCTCGCCGTCGACTACGCCACCGAGAATGGCCTCGTGCGCGCGGTGCGCGACATCTCGTTCGACATCCAGCCGGGCGAAGTGCTCGGCCTCGCCGGTGAATCGGGCTCGGGCAAGAGCACGGTCGCCTTCGCCATTGCACGATTGCACCGGCCGCCCGCCTTCATCAGCGGTGGCGAGATCCTGCTCGACGGGACCGACGTGCTGCGGCTGAAGGGCGAGTCGTTGCGCGCCTGGCGCTGGCGTGAAGTCGCGGTGGTGCTGCAGAGCGCGATGAATGCGCTCAACCCGTTGCTCACTATCGAAGACCAGTTCCGCGACATGTTCCAGGCGCATGGCATTCGCGACCGCGCCGAAATTCGCGCCCGCAGCGCCGACCTGCTGCGCATGGTCGGGATCGATCCCGGCCGGCTGGCCGAATACCCGCACCGTTTCAGCGGCGGCATGCGCCAGCGCATCGTGATCGCGATGGCGCTGGCGCTGACCCCCAAGCTGTTGATCATGGACGAACCGACCACCGCGCTCGACGTGGTGGTGCAGCGCGAGCTGCTGGAGGAAGTCGCCGACCTGCGCGCGCGCCTGGGCTTCGCGGTGCTGTTCATCACCCACGATCTGGCGCTGATGAGCCAGTTCTGCGACCGGATCGGCATCATGCTGCGCGGCGAGCTGGTCGAGGTCGGCACCCCGTCCGGCATGATCGCGGCGCCGCGCCATCCCTATACGCGCGCCTTGTGGAACGCGATCCCGCCGCTGCATCCGCGCGCGCCGCTGCGCCCCGAAGGCGGACAGATGCAGCGCGGTGCGCAATGAATCCGGTGCTGGAGACTCGCGGCCTGTGCATGCAGTTCGGCGGCGCTCGACAAGTCTCGGCCCTGTCCGACGTCAGCATCGCGTTGCATGAAGGGCGCTGCCTGGCGCTGGTCGGCGAGTCGGGCTCGGGCAAGAGCACCTGCGCCAAGCTGCTGACGCGCATGTTGCCGCCGACGGGCGGCAGCATCCATTTCGGCGGCAACGACGTCACCGTTCTGCGCGGACGCCGCGACCTGCGCGCCTATCGCAGCCAGGTGCAGATGGTGTTCCAGGATCCGTTCGCGGCCTTGAACCCGGCGCATTCGGTGCAGCACCATCTCGAACGGCCGCTGGCGCTGCACAAGCCCAGCCTCACTCGCGCCGAGCGGACCGAACGGGCCGCATCGCTGCTGCGCCAGGTCGAGCTCGACCCCGCCGCGACCTTGCGCAAATTTCCGCACGAGCTCAGCGGCGGACAGCGGCAGCGCGTCAACCTCGCCCGTGCGCTGGCGGTCGATCCGGCGGTGATCATCGCCGACGAGCCGACTTCGATGCTGGACATGTCGATCCGGCTCAGCGTGCTCGACATGTTCGTGCCGCTGAAGCGCGAGCGCCGCATCGCCATGCTCTACATCACGCACGACATCGCGACCGCGCGTTACGTCGCCGAGGAAACCGCGGTGCTCTATGGCGGGCGCATCGTCGAACGGGGACCAACCGATCGCCTGATCGACGATCCGCGCCATCCCTATACGCGGCTGCTGCTCGCAGCGGTGCCCGAGATCGGGCGTCCGTTCGGCACGACGCGGTTGTCGGTGGAAGCCGACCGCGTCCGCGCAATCAGCCGCGGCCCGGGCGAGTTACGCGAAGTGGCACCGGGTCATTGGGTGCGCGAGATCGCGGCGTAACGACTCTTTTTCGTCATGCCCGGCCTCGTGCCGGCCATCCACGCTGTTATGCCGCACTCGCCGCCGGCGCGTCGCCGGCGCGGATGACATCGCAGATCCGGTCGACTGCCTGTTCGACGGTGGGACGGTCGTCGCCCTCGGCCATGACGCGGATCAGTTTTTCGGTGCCCGATTTTCGCACCAGCACGCGGCCGTGCCCGTCGAGCAAAGCTTCGACTTCGGCGATGGCGCTTTTCACGTCGGCACGTTCGAGCGGCGGCACGCCGTCGAAACGCACATTCTTCAGCACCTGCGGCAGCGGGTCGAAGACGTGCAGCACTTCGCTCGCGGGCTTGCCCTGCGCCACGATCGCGGCCAGCACCTGCAACGCCGCGAGCAGGCCATCGCCGGTCGTCGCATAGTCCGACAGAACCAGATGGCCCGATTGTTCGCCGCCGATATTGAAGCCCTCGGCGCGCATGCGCTCGACGACGTAGCGGTCGCCGACCGCGGTCCGCGCCAGCTTCAGGCCGCGTGCTTCGAGATGACGTTCGAGGCCGAGATTCGACATCACCGTCGCGACCACGCCGCCGCCCGTCAGCAGGCCGGCGTCGGCCCAGCAATTGGCAATCAGCGCCATGATCTGGTCGCCGTCGATGCGGCGGCCGCGTTCGTCGGCGAGGATCAGGCGGTCGGCGTCACCGTCGAGCGCGATGCCGAGATCGGCACCGTGCAGCACCACCGCTTCCTGCATCGCTTCGGGCGCGACGGCGCCGCAATGCTCGTTGATGTTGGTGCCGTTGGGCGTGACCGCGATCGGAATCACCTCGGCGCCAAGCTCGAACAGCACGCGCGGCGCGACCTTGTAGGCGGCGCCGTTGGCGCAATCGATCACGATCTTGACGCCTTCGAGCGAGCGGCGTTTGGGGAAGCTCGACTTGACGTATTCGGCGTAGCGGCCCGGCGCGTCGTCAAGACGCTGCGCGCGGCCGAGCTGTTTGGCGTGGGCGAGCCCGTTGCCGAGGCCGTTCCCGACACCGTTCTCGATCTTGGATTCGATCTCGAGTTCGATCGCGTCGGACAGCTTGTAGCCGTCGGCGCCGAACAGCTTGATGCCGTTGTCCTCGTACGGGTTGTGCGAGGCCGAGATCATGACGCCGAGATCGGCGCGGTAGCTGCGCGTCAGCATGGCGACCGCGGGTGTCGGCAGCGGACCGACCATGGTGACGTCGAAGCCCATCGACACAAATCCCGCGGCCAGCGCGGGTTCGAACAGATACCCCGAAAGGCGCGTGTCCTTTCCGATCACGACCCGGTGGCGGTGATCGCCGCGCCGGAGCACGGCGGCCGAGGCCATGGCGACCTTGAGCGCGATCTCGGCGGTCATCGGCAGGTCGTTGGCGCGACCGCGGATTCCGTCAGTACCGAAGAGTTTGCGGGTCATTTTTTGGTGGGCTCGTCGCTGGCGGAAGGAAAGGACGCGACCGTAGGCAGGGCCGGGTGGCGAAAATGGTACCGGCTTTGGCCAGGTCCCCGCTAGTGAACGCGCCGCGCCGCCGTCGGATTCCACACCGCCATCCGCCGCAATCATCCTGGCCAAGCTGCGGCGGCCTGATGCCGCCGCAGGCACCCGATCAGCGGTCGACCATCGCCAGCCCGTGTTCGGTATAGCGCGGGCCCGCGACGGCCGAAGCGGCCGCGTCGAGCTTCGCCACATCCTGGGGCGTCAAGGTCAGCGAAGCCGCGCCCAGATTTTCCTCGAGATATTTGCGCCGCTTGGTCCCCGGGATCGGCACGATGTGCGGCCCGCGCTGCAGCAGCCAGGCGAGCGCCACCTGCGCCGGCGTCGCACCATGCGCAGTGGCGACGTCGCGCACCAGATCGGCGATGTGCTGGTTGGCATCGAAATTCGCGCCCTGCAGGCGCGGGTCGTTCTGCGCACGAAAATCCCCCGGCGAATATTCCTCGGCGCGTTTGGCGGTGCCGGTGAGAAAGCCGCGGCCGAGCGGGCTGAACGGCACCAGCCCGATGCCGAGCTCGTCGAGCGTGGGAATGATTTCGGCTTCGAGTCCGCGTTCCCAGATCGAATATTCGCTTTGCAGGGCGGTGACCGGCTGCACTGCGTGGGCGCGGCGAATGGTGCCCGCACCCGCCTCAGACAGGCCAAAATGCAGCACCTTGCCCGCCGCGATCAGGTCGCGAACCGTGCCGGCGACGTCTTCGATCGGCACGTCGGGATCGACGCGATGCTGATAGAGCAGGTCGATGCGATCGGTCTGCAGCCGCTTCAGCGAAGCATCGACGACTTCGCGAATATGGGCCGGTCGGCTGTCGGTGCCTTGCAGCGGCGGGCCGCCGATGACGAAGCCGAACTTGGTCGCGAGCGTCACCTGATCGCGGCGGCCTTTTAGCGCCCGGCCCAACAATTCCTCGTTGGTGAACGGTCCATAGACTTCGGCCGTGTCGAGGAAGGTGCAGCCAAGCTCGATCGCGCGATGGATGGTTGCGATCGACTCCGCGTCGTCCGGCGTGCCGTAGGCGTGACTCATGCCCATGCAGCCGAGGCCGATGGCGGAAACTTCCACCCCCTCCCGTCCGAGCGCGCGTTTCGTCAGCATGTGATTTCTCCCCTCGTCGTTCGGCTGCACCAGCGGTGCCGAATGCGGGCGCATCTCATCACATCGACCCGCGTGCCTGCAGGCCCGCACGCGCATTGCTGCAACGATGGATCGATCTGTCTGGTGCTGGAGCCAACTCGCAGCCCCTTGAATCGTCGCGGCAATCCGGTGCATGTCTCCGCGCCTCGGCACCGCCCCTTCCCGGGCGGCGCCGTCTTCCGCGTGCCGCCGATCCCCGGCGGCACTGACTGGTGCCCGGACATTGCACTTCATCAGCCGAACGAAACTCGCCACCCTCCTAGCCCTCCTCCCCTTCACCGCCGCCGCACAATCCTCTCCAGGGGCGCGACCTCTGCTGCCAGAGGAAATCGTGGTTACGGCAACGCGGACGGAAGAGCTGGCCCGGGAGGTACCCGCCTCGATCTCGACCATCGGCCGCGCCGAGTGGGAGAAACGCGGCGCGCTATTCATCGGCGACGAGCTCGCCGACGTTCCAGGCCTGGTGCTGCAGCGGAATGACAGCGGCACCTATACGTCGCTGACGCTGCGCGGCGTGCCCAACCGGATCCACAACGACACGCTGCTGGCGCTGGTCGACGGCATTCCGATGGTGGCCGGCGATGACGAGATCGACCTCGAACAGATTCCCTACGACGCGACCGAGCGTGTCGACGTGCTGCGCGGCCCATCCTCGTCGCTGTACGGACGAGGCGCGATTTCCGGCACGCTGAATTATCTGACGCGCGCGATTCCGGCCGAGACGACGGCAAGCGCCGCGACCACCATCGGCAGCTGGGACTATCGCAAATTCGAAGCGAGCGCTGCGCTCGGCGGCAAGTTCCTGGTGCTCGCGACCGACGAGCATGGCGGCGGCTGGCGCGATCACACAGCGCGCGACGGGCACACCTTGTTCGCCAAGGCCAAGCTAGATCTCGGCGACAATGCCACGCTGACATTGTGGGGCGCGCGCATGCGGGCCGACCAGGATCTGGCAGGCGAACTGCCGATCGACGCCAATGCGCGCCTGCTCGATCTGCCCAACCCGCGCGGACGACGCGCCAATTACAACGAAGACGATGCGGGCTTCGCCAAGCGGCTTACCTACGGCACCGCGATTCTCGACTGGAACATCGCCGACGGCGTGACCTTGACGACGCGTCTGCACCGTCGCGGCGCCGACACGACGGCGAACCAGGCCTTTTATCGCGGCTACGATCCCGCGAGTTTCCTCATCAGCTTCACCGGGTTTTCGGTCCATGCCGACGACGCGACCTGGTTCGGTGAGCAGCAGGTGACGTGGCGCACCTCGAACAACCGTCTCGTCGCGGGCATCTCGGCCGAGCGTATCGACGCGCGCCATGTCGAGACCTGGACCGGCGAATTCGATTTCGGCGCGCTGTTCTATACCAAGCGTCGCGACGTGCGCACGGGCCAGTACGTCAATCAAGGCGACTGGATCAGCGATCACCTGCTCGACGCAGCGAGCCGCGAGACCGCGCTTGCAGCCTATCTTGAAGACGAGTTCCGCCCGTTCCCGTGGCTGCGCCTGACGGCGGGCGCGCGGCTCGATCATTTCTCGCGCAACGTCGATTACGGTCCGACCGCAACCGGCTTCGGCCCCAACCCGCCGACCAACGCGCACGACCAGGATCGGCACATCTCGCCGAAAGCATCGGTCGGCGTGCGCCTGCGCGACGGGCTCGAAGCCTATGCCTCCTACGGCGAAGCGTTCAGTCCCGGCTTCGGTCCGATCTTGTCGTTCGTAAACCGCTCGACCGACACGCGCCCCGAAACCGCACGCAACTACGAGTTGGGACTGAAATGGGCGCTGGGCACGATCGACGGCGCCGCCGCGATCTACCGGCTCGACCGCCACGATCTGATCCAGCTGATCACCGACGGCCCGTCGGCACGCACGGTCAATGCCGGAGCGCAACGGTAGGAAGGATTCGAACTCGAAACGCACTGGCGTCCCGACCCGGCGTGGACGGTCGGCCTGACCTACGCCTACACGCGCGCGCGCTGGATCGACGATCGTTTCTTCGATACCGACCTGCTGCAGAACTTCGATTTCTCGGGCAAGCGCGTTGCGGGCGTGCCGACCCATGGGGGCTCGGTCAGCGTCGAGCGCCGGTTCGACACGATCAATGTCAGCTTGCGCGGCTGGATCGAGGCGCAGGGCGACTATCCGGTCGACAATCCGAACACCGTCACGGCGGGCGGATTCTGGATTGCCAACGCAACGGCGACCTGGACGCCGATCGAAAGACTGGAGCTGCAGCTGACCGGCCGCAACCTGCTCGACCGCCGCTATGCGCAGCTGGTCGGCGGCAATCTCGGCCCCACCGCCGCCTTTCCGCAATTGCCGCGCCAGATATTGATGCGCGCCAAGTGGCAGTTCTGATTTCAGGCGCGCATCGAACGCACGCGCGCGACCGCGTCTTTCCAGCCGGCGAGACGTGCGCCACGTTCGTCGCTCGACATTGAGGGTTCGAAGCGGCGGTCGCGCTTCCACAGCGCCTCGGTCTCCGCCGCGTCGCGGAACACGCCGGCGCCCAAGCCCGCGAGCACGGCTGCGCCCCACGCCGTCGTCTCCAACTCGACCGGCCGCTCGACCGGCACGTCGAGCATGTCGGCGAGGAATTGCATCGCCCAATCGTTGGCGGCCATACCGCCGTCGACGCGCAGCACGGTGAGTTTCGGCACGCCGTCGGCGGCGAGCGCGTCGGTCAGATCCCGGGTCTGGAAACACACCGCTTCGAGTGCGGCGCGCACGATCTCGGCGATGCCGGTGTCGCGCGTCAGGCCGAGCAGCGCGCCGCGCGCCTGCGGATCCCAATGCGGCGCACCGAGACCGGTGAAGGCGGGCACCAGAAACACGCTGCGCGCCGACGGCGATGCGGCGCGCGCCAGCGCGTCGGTTTCGTCGGCGCGCTGAAACAGCTTGAGCCCGTCGCGCAGCCACTGCACCGCCGCGCCCGCGACGAAGATCGAACCTTCGAGCGCGTAGGTCGTGCGTCCGCCCAGCCGATAAGCCGGCGTCGTTAGCAGACGATTGTTCGAGGCGAGCGGCGTGTCGCCCGTGTTCACGACGAGAAAACAGCCGGTGCCGTACGTTGCCTTGACCGCGCCCGGTGCCCAACAGGCCTGCCCCACCGTCGCGGCCTGCTGATCGCCGGCGCAGCCGGTGATCGGAACGCCGTCGCTCGTGGTCGCAATGACTCCGGCGCAATCGACCACGCTCGGCAGCACGCTGCGCGGAACGCCGAACAGCTGTAGCAGTTCGTCGTCCCACTCGTTGCGGTGAATGTCGAACAGCGAGGTGCGCGCGGCGTTGGTGGCGTCGGTCGCGTGCACGCGCCCCTCGGTCAACCGCCACAGCAGAAACGAGTCGATCGTGCCGAAGGCAAGTTCGCCGCGCTCGGCGCGGACACGCAGATCGCGCTGGTCGAGCAGCCAGCCGATCTTGGTCGCCGAGAAATAGGGATCGATCAGCAAGCCGGTCCGCGCCCGCACCAGCGGTTCGGCGCCACGCGCTTGCAGTTGCAGACAGTGCTCGGCGGTACGCCGGTCCTGCCACACGATGGCGGGCGCGACGGCGCGTCCGGTGCTGCGTTCCCATAGCACCGTCGTCTCGCGCTGGTTGGTGATGCCGATCGCGTCGATGCGGCGGCCGGCGGCGGCTTCGGCCAGGACTTCGCGCGCGGCGGTCCAGATCGTTTCGGGATCGTGCTCGACCCAGCCGGGTGCTGGGTAGGATTGCGGCAGCGGACGCGACGCGCGCGCCAATGCGGCACCGCGCTCGTCAAAGACGATTGCGCGCGTGCTGGTCGTGCCCTGGTCGAGCGCGAGCAGATGAGCCATTCCGTGACGACCATGCGAAGGCGTCGATGCGCGGTCAAGCTTGCATCGATGGCGCCGGCGGGCGATCCAGACTCATGGTCCGATTCGATCTGCTGGTCGTCGGCGGCGGCATCAACGGCGTCGGCATCGCGCGCGACGCGGTCGGCCGCGGCCTCTCCGTGTTGCTGGTCGAACGTGGCGATCTCGGCGGCGCCACCTCGTCGGCGAGCTCCAAGCTCATTCATGGCGGGTTGCGCTATCTCGAACATGGCGAGTTCTCGCTGGTCGCCGAGTCGCTGCGCGAGCGCGCGACGATGCTGCGCATCGCGCCGCATCTGGTGCGGCCGGTGCGGTTCGTGCTGCCGCATTTCCCGACCATGCGCCCGCGCTGGATGCTGCGGCTCGGACTCTTTCTCTACGACCTGCTGCAGGGCAAGACGCTGCCGCATGCCGTTGGCGTGCGGTTCGATCGCGATCCGGTCGGCGCGCCGCTGCGCGACGGTTTGCGCAAGGGTTTCATCTATGCCGATTGCGCGGTCGACGATGCGCGGCTGGTGGTGCTGACCGCGCGTGACGCAGCCGATCGTGGCGCCGAGATCCGAACCCACACGGAATTCCGCACCGCGATGCGCAAGGACGGTGTCTGGCGCGCGAGCTTGGCACGCAACGGGCAAGACGAAATCATCGAAGCGCGCGCCATCGCCAATGTTGCCGGCCCCTGGGTCGGCGAGGGAGCGTCGCGCATCGACGGCAAGACCTTGCCGGTGCGCGCGATCCGTCTCGTCAAAGGCAGCCACATCGTCGTCGACCGTCTGTACGACGGCGATCAGGCCTACACGCTGCAGGCGCCCGACGGACGCGTGGTCTTCGCCATTCCGTTCCAGCGCGACTTCACCTTGATCGGCACGACCGACATGCCGGTCGAGCACGATCCTGCGCGCGTGTCGATCTCGCAGGGCGAGCGCGACTATCTGCGCGCGGTTGCCAATAGCTGCTTTCGCAAACAGCTGACCGACGGCGACATACGTTGGACCTATGCCGGCGTCCGGCCGCTGCTCGACGACGGCCACGCCAACGCGTCGCAGGTGACGCGAGATTACAAATTCGACATCGACGCGCCGGACGGGCTGGCGCCGCTATTGAGCGTCTATGGCGGCAAGCTCACCACCTATCGCCATCTCGCTGAACGCGCGACCGACAAGCTGACCGTCGCGCTGGGGCGACGGCAGGAGCGCTGGACGTCGCAGGCGCCCCTGCCGGGCGGCGACGCGGCCTACGCTTCGCTGGTCGAAGAAGCGCCGCAACGCTGGCCGTTCCTGCCCGACGCGATGCGCGCGCGGCTGCTCGCCGCCTACGGTACGCGTGTCACCCGCGTGCTCGGCGAAGCGCGCTCACTGGCCGAACTGGGTACGCATTTCGGCGCCGATCTCTACGAGGCCGAACTTCTGCATCTGAAGCGCGACGAATGGGCGACCTGCGCCGACGACGCGTTGTGGCGCCGAAGCAAGCTCGGGCTGCGGTTGAACGACGCCGAACGCAGGCGCGTCGATGCCTGGTTCTCGACCCGCCGCATCGAACCGCAAGCCGGTTAGAATCTGATTCACCGCCAGACGCCGACGATCGTGGCAACACACAAAACGAAACGGCCCCATCATCACTGACGGGGCCGTTCGTTGTCGGGCCCTACCCGACGGGTGTTGGTTCGAGGCCGGGACCCGTGGGCGGGGCCTTGCGGCCGCCGGTCGGGACCGAGCCGCGGCGCGGCGGGGCCGCGGGGCGGGACGGCGTTTCGGGCGGTTCGTCGCGCACGATATCTTCGCCGCGCAGCAGCGCCTTCACTTCTTCGCCCGACAGCGTCTCGTATTCGAGCAGCGCCTGGCTGACTTTGTGGAGCTCGTCCATGTGATCGACCAGGATCTTGCGCGCCGCGGCTTCGGCCGCCTCGACCAGGCGACGGATCTCGGCGTCGATCAGCTTGGCGGTCTCTTCCGAGATGTTCTGCGTCTGCGTCACCGAATGACCCAGGAACAGCTCCTGCTCGTTGGCGCTGTAGCGTACGCGGCCGAGCTTTTCCGACATGCCGAACTCGGTGACCATCCGGCGCGCGATGTTGGTCGCCTGCTGGATGTCGTTGCCGGCCCCCGTCGTCACGTGCTCTTCGCCGAAGATCAGCTCTTCCGCGACACGGCCGCCGAACATCGAGGCGAGACGCGATTCCATCTCGATCTTCGACATCGAGAATTTGTCGCGCTCGGGCAGGTTCATGGTCACGCCCAGCGCGCGACCGCGCGGGATGATCGTCACCTTGTGCAGCGGATCGTGCTCGGGGACGTACATGCCGACCAGCGCGTGACCCGCCTCGTGATAGGCGGTCAGTTCACGCTCTTTCTCGGTCAGCACCATCGAACGCCGTTCGGCGCCCATCATCACCTTGTCCTTGGCGTTCTCGAATTCCCACTGGCCGACCACGCGCTTGCCGCCGCGGGCCGCAAGCAGCGCCGCTTCGTTGACGAGGTTGGCGAGATCGGCGCCCGAGAAGCCCGGCGTGCCGCGCGCGATGGTGCGCGCATCGACGTCGGGACCGATCGGCACTTTGCGCATATGGACTTTGAGGATCTTCTCGCGGCCGCCGACGTCGGGATTGGGCACCACGACCTGACGGTCGAAGCGGCCCGGACGCAGCAGCGCGGGATCGAGCACGTCGGGACGGTTGGTGGCGGCGATGAGGATGACGCCCTCGGTCGCCTCGAACCCGTCCATCTCGACCAGCAGCTGGTTCAGCGTCTGCTCGCGCTCGTCATTGCCATTGCCGAGGCCGGCGCCGCGATGGCGGCCGACCGCGTCGATTTCGTCAATGAAGATGATGCAGGGCGCGTGCTTCTTGCCCTGCTCGAACATGTCGCGCACGCGGCTGGCGCCGACGCCGACGAACATTTCCACGAAGTCCGAGCCGGAAATGGTGAAGAACGGCACGTTGGCTTCGCCCGCAACGGCGCGCGCGATCAGCGTCTTGCCGGTGCCCGGCGGGCCGACCAGCAACACGCCCTTCGGAATCTTGCCGCCGAGGCGTTGGAATTTCTGCGGGTCCTTCAAGAACTCGACGACTTCCTCGAGTTCCTGCTTGGCCTCGTCGATGCCGGCGACGTCCTCGAACGTGACGCGGCCGGACTTTTCGGTCAGCAGGCGCGCGCGGCTTTTGCCGAAGCCCATCGCCTTGCCGCCGCCCGACTGCATCTGGCGCATGAAATAAATCCAGACGCCGAACACGAGCAGCATCGGCATCCACGACAGCAGCACGCTGAAGATGGTCGGGCCGTTGCTGTCATCCGGCTGCGC
The DNA here is from genome assembly GCA_028291365.1 of Rhodospirillales bacterium. Taxonomy (GTDB): domain Bacteria; phylum Pseudomonadota; class Alphaproteobacteria; order BOG-932; family Roseiterribacteraceae; genus Roseiterribacter. The sequence continues at coordinate 23,204 of JAQGIE010000041.1, read as the reverse complement.
GACAACGCGCACGCCGGCGTCGGCGAGCTTGGTCGCGACGTCGATCTTTTCCGGCACGTAGGTCTGGAAGCTGCGCTGGTCGGTGTAATGGCCGGTGACGGTCGAGCCCTTGATGGTCACGTCGGCGATCTTGCCCTGCTTGGCATCGCCAAGCAGTTCCGAGAAAGCGAGCGTCGTGTTCGGGGTCTGGCCGGCCTGGTTCTGGAACAGCTGAAACAGCAGCAGCAGCAGAACGCCGATCATCGCCCAGAGCAGCAGGTTCTTTCCAAAATTACTCACGTCGCTCTCTCCTCGCGCGTCCGCGTCCGTCACGCCGACTATACGCGCTGGTCTTCAGATAATGTCCCGGAATCCAGAGACAACCACACCTGCAACGGCCGTGAGTGGCCGTGGTTCGGCGGCGCGGTCCGGTTCGGCCAGGAAAATCACCCCGTCGCTCCCTGCCGGCCGCAGCTGGGCCCCGCCCAAAGTCGCGCCGGAAAAGGCCGGATCGGCCAGGGCGCGATCCAGCGCGGCGAGGCGCGCCCGCTTGGGCGACGGCGACTTTCCGCCGGTTCGCGCCAGCGCAGCGGCCAAGGCGCGCAGGCGCAATTCCACCGGCTCATCCTGCCAATCACGACGATTCATATAGAGCCCGCCGCCTTGCTCGAGCGGGCGCGAGACCGCCCGCCGGGCCAGAAGCTGGCTTGTCGCCACGGCCAAAGCGGCCGAAGCGGCCCGCGCGCGCGCCGCGGTCGCGCACAAGGAAACCGCGTCGAGCCCCTCGCCGCCGAGCAGTTCGGCCACCGCGCGCAGTCGGGGGCGAGCGAACCGTGGATCGAGATTGGACGGGTCCTCGATCACCGCCTGGCCGAATCGCGCGCAGGTGGCGCGCAACCGCTCCTTGGGCTGGTCGAGCAGCGGACGCAGCAGCCGCAGATGCGGCGTCTCGACCAGCGGCGCCATGCCGCCGAGTCCGTCGACGCCGCTGCCCTTGGCGAGACGCAGCAGAATCGTCTCGGCCTGATCGTCGCGATGATGGGCGAGCGCCAGGTGCAGCAGGTCGCGATCGCGGCACGCACGCGTCAACAGGTCGCGCCGCGCATCGCGCGCCGCTTCCATCAATCCGGTGGTCGGCTTGTCGCCGGTCCAGTGGAGCAGGCGGTGCGAAATGCCGCGCGCGCCGAGCCAGGTCGCAACCTGGGCAGCTTCAGTAGCGGAGTCGGGCCGCAGCGCGTGATCGACGGTGAAGGCGTGAACCGCGCCGCCGCGCGCGCGCGCCCATTCATCGAGCAGAAGCGTGAGCGCCAGACTGTCCGCACCGCCCGACACGGCGACGCCGAGTTGCGGCGCGGGCTCGAACGGGCCGAGCCGTTGCAGCAGTCCGTCGAATTCGGCGGCGCCGATGGCCGCCGCTTCGTTCACGCGAGCGCTGGAGTGAGTTGCCGATTTGGTGAATCGGCAACTCGCTCTCTTGCCTTTTGTTGGCGCGTTTCTCCTCCGCGAACCGGTACCTGCTTCGCGGAAAAACGCGCTAGCATTTCAGGCGTACCCGCTCCTGCGCCGCGGCGCGCTTCACGTTGGCGCTCGCGGTCGGATATTGGCGCTCGAGTTGCGCCAGCGCGGTGCAGGCGTCGCCGGTCTGCTTCAACTGACCCAGCGACAGGCCGAGCTTGAGCAGCGAGTCGGGGCCTTTCGGGCCGGCCGGATATTTCTTGTAGGCATCGCCGAACGCGACCGCGGCCTGCTGCCATTGCTGGCGCACGTAATAGGTCTCGCCCAGCCAGTAGGCCGCGTTGGGCGCGCGCGGGTCGGTCGCGTACGCGGCGAGGAATTGCTTGAACGCGACCTCCGCACCGGCGGGATCGCCGCCGGTCAGCTGGGCATAGGCCGTCTCATACTGGGCTTCCGGCGTCGCCGGTCGCGGCGTCGGCGCCGTCTGGCCGAGCACGCCGACCGTCGGTGCGTTCGACGGTGCAATGCCGGGCGTGATCGGCGTCGGTGCACCCACCGGCGGCGGCGTAGTCGGACGTGGCGCGGCTGCTTGCGGCGGAATGATCTGCGTCGGCGGCACGGCGCCGCCGGCAATTGCGGGCGGCGGTGCCCCACCCGGCGCAGTGCCGCCACGATTTTCCATGTCACCGACGCGCAGCTCGAGATCCTGGCGGCTCTTGTCGAGCTGCTGCTGCAACGTGCGGATCTGGAATTGCTGCTGCTCGACCTGACCCGTGAGTTGCCGGATCTGCGCTTCGAGCTGCTGCAGACGCAGCTCGTAGGCAGCCAACGGCGATTCCTGCGCGACGGCGGGCGCCGCCGCGAAGGCGAGAGTCAGGGCGAGCAGCAGGGTACGCATCTTGATGACGCCGCTTACGACGACGGGCCACCGACGACGGTGACGCCGCGGCGATTCTGCGCCCAGGCCGCTTCATCCGAACCCAGCACCGCCGGACGTTCCTTGCCGTAGCTGACGGTCTGGACGCGGTTCGACGGGATGCCGTTGGCGACGAGATAGTTCTTCACCGCCGTGGCACGACGCTCGCCGAGCGCGAGGTTGTATTCGCGCGTGCCGCGTTCGTCGGCATGGCCTTCGACCGTGACGGCGACGTTCGGATACTTCTTCAGCCACTCGGCCTGGCGGCCCAGCGTGGCACGGCCTTCCTGCGTGATGTCGGAACGGTCGAGTTCGAAGAAGACGCGATCGCCGACATTGGCGACCAGATCGGCCTGGGTGCCCGGACCCACGGCGCCGCGGTCGATGCCGCTGCCGACGCCCGCACCGGTCGTGCTCGAGGTCGAATCAAGCGCGCTGTCTTTCTTCGATGAGCAAGCGCCAAGGGCCAGCACGAGGCCGAGCACGGCAAACGAGGTCTTCCACATGGATCGCGACTCCTTCTGTCTTTTGTATTTCACGTTCGTGCCTAGTACCGGCTCTCGCAGAAAGCCAGTACGTCGCTCAAAAAAGTTAGTGGGCGCAAGCGCCCGCGGGCCTTCTGATTCGGTCACGGCAACAGGCCGGACCAGGCCGGATCGGACGCGTCGCTCTGGGTGAGGACTTCGCGCTCGTTCTGACCGGTAACGTCGATGGTGAACAGGCGGGCGGTCTTGCCGCCGCGGCCCGGCCGTTCCTTGAAATACATCAGCACACGGCCGTTGGGGGCCCAGGTCGGGCCTTCGACGTGGAAGGCCTGGGTGATCAGGCGCTCACCGGTGCCGTCGGGTTTCATCACCCCGATGAAGAACTGGCCGCCCTGCTGCTTGGTGAAGGCGATGAGGTCGCCGCGCGGCGACCAGACCGGGCCCGCATAACGCCCGTCGCCGAACGAGATCCGGTTCGCCGGGCCGCCGCTCGAGGACATCATGTAGAGCTGCTGCGTGCCACCGCGATCGGACTCGAACACGATCTTCGAACCGTCGGGCGAATAGCTCGGCGAGGTGTCGATCGACGGCGTCTGCGTCAGCTGGCGGATCTGCCGCGAGCGCAGATCCATCACATAGAGGTCGGTCTGGCCGTTCTCGGACATCGAGAAGACGACGCTGTTCCCGTCGGGCGAGAAGCGCGGCGCGAAGGTCATCTGCGGCAGGTCGGCGAGCAGCTCGCGCTTCTGCGTGTCGACATTCAGCAGGAACACGCGCGGCTTGCCGTTGGCAAAGGCCATGTAGGTGACTTCGGCGGCGGTCGGCGAGAAGCGCGGCGTCAGCACCAGCTGCGAGCCGTCGGTCAGATAGCGGTTGCTCTCGCCGTCATAATCCATGATCGCGAGGCGCTTGACGCGGCGATCGCCCGGGCCGCTCTCGGCGACATAGACGACGCGCGTGTCGAAATAGCCGCTCTCGCCGGTGAGCTGCTTGTAGATCGTGTCGGCGATGATGTGCGCGGTGCGGCGCCAGTTCTGCGGCGCGGTGGTGAAAGCGGTGCCGGCGATCTGATTGCCGGCGAACACGTCGTGCAGACGGAACTCGACGCGGATGCGGCCATCGCCCGCGGGCACGACCTGCCCGGTCACCAGCGCCGGCACGTTGAGCGGCTTCCACGCCGCATACTGCACGCCTTGGGCCTGCATCTGTTCCGGCGTCTGGATGAACGACGCGGGATCGAGCGGCTTGAACAGGCCTGAGCCGCCGAGATCGCTGGTGATCACGCGTGCAATGTCGGCGCCCGCCGGATCGCCGCCGAAATTGGTGATCGCGATGGGCAGCGGCGCGGAGCGGCCCTTGGTCACGTCGACGCGGACCTCGGCGCGCGCGGGCCCGGCGACGGCGAGCAACGCGACAAACAGAAGCGCGAGCGATCGGAACAGAATCATCCGAGCATTTCCTTGGGGTTGAAGCCGATCACCATGTCTTTCCACACCGACGCCTTGTCGGGTGGCAACTGCAGCGGTGAGCAGGCTGGGCTGCGCAGCGCGCGGACCGCCGAATCCGCGGCAGCATGGAAGGAAGGATCCGAACCGTACCGCGCCAGATCGACGATCTGAATCGCGCGCACCGTCCGGTCCGGGTTCACTTGAATGCGGATATCGACATTTAAGTTCTGCGCCTCGCGCGCGCCGGCGGGAATGTTCCAGCATTTGCCCAATTGCTGGATCAGCGCGTCCATCTCGCCGGCGCTCATCTGCGTCGCCAGTGCCGCGATGGCGCTGGCCTGCTGCTGCACCGGCGTCGTCTTTTCCTTGGTCGGCTGATCCGTCTTTTGCGGCGACGGCTGCAGCTTCGACAGGTTCTTCAGCACCGAATCCATGTCAGGCGTCGGCTTTTTCGGCTCTTCCTTCTTCTTCAGCTCGGTCTTGGGCATCTGCAGCTGCGTCTGATCGGTCTCGAGCTTGGCCAGATCCGGCATCTTCACCGGCGACAGCGGATCCTTCGGTGGCGCGGCTTTTTCGAGCTTGGGCGTCTCGGGCGTCGGCAGCGGATCGGGCGTCGGCAGCTCGGCCACTTTGGGCGCGGGCGGCGGCTTGAACTCGGGCACCGGCTTGGGCGGTTCGGGCGTCGGATCTTTCGGTTTCGGCGTCGGCTCGGCAACTTTGGTCGTGGTCGGCACCTCCGACACGACGTCGACCGGCACCGGCGGCGGCAATTCGACCGGCTTCGAGCGCAGAAACGGCAGCCCGATCAGCGCGAGCAGAAGGACTGCCGCGTGTACGCCGATGGAAAACCAGACCGAGCGCCGCATCGATTACTTGCGCGCGGCTTTGTCGGGCGCCGGCGTCGAAACCAGCGACACTTTGGTGAAGCCCGCCGAAGTGATGCTCGACAGGACCTGCATCACCTTGCCGTAATCGATGCCCTTGTCGCCGCGCAGATAGATGCGCGCTTCCTTGTTGGCGCCCGCGATCGCGGTCAGCCGGGGAATCAACGAGTCCTGATCGACCTTGGTCTCCATCAGATAGATGTCACCGGCTTTGTCGACGCTGATCTCGAGCGGTTTCTGGTCGTTGTCGGTGATGGCGCGCGCATTGGTCTTGGGCAGGTCGACCGGCACGCCGGTCGTCAGCATCGGCGCCGCCACCATGAACACGACGAGCAGCACCAGCATGACGTCGACCATCGGCGTCACGTTGATTTCGGCCAGTACGCGACGGCGATATTTGCCGCGCTTGGGCCCGCGTCCGGGTGCCCCCATCGCCATGATCAGTGCTTCTCCTCGAGATGGCGCGAGAGAATGGCGCTGAATTCCGACGAAAATGCGTCCAACCGGTCGCCATAGTTGGCAACCGCGTTCGACAGTTTGTTGTAGGCGACCGAGGCCGGGATCGCGGCGACCAGGCCGACCGCGGTGGCGAACAGCGCCTCGGCGATGCCCGGCGCCACCACCGCGAGATTGGTGTTCTGGCTCGCCGCGATGGCGTTGAACGAGTTCATGATGCCCCAGACGGTGCCGAACAGGCCGACGAACGGCGCCGTCGACGACACCGACGCCAGCACGTCGATCGACTTTTCCACCGAGCCCATCTCGCGCGCGATCGTCACCGCCATGACGCGGTCGATACGTTGCTGCAGCCCGGCGCGAACCTCGTGACCGGGTCCCAGGCCGCGCTCGCTCGCATGTTTCCATTCGCGCATGCCGGCGGCGAACACCGCCGTCATCGGGTCCTTGATCTTCTTGATGGCACGTTCGTACAGCGTGTCGAGCGAGCCGCCCGACCAGAACGCGTCCTCGAACGCGTCGGCCGCCGACTTCAGCCGGCGCAGGCGAAGCGTCTTCTCGAAGATGATGGCCCAGCTCCATACGCTGGCGATGAACAGCGCGATCATCACCAGCTTCACGATGATGTCGGCGTTGATGAACATGGTGCCGATCGACAGATCGTGCACCGCGTTGCCGGCCAGCCGCGCCGTATCGACAGCCCTCGTCGGGTCCATGACTCGATCCTTCTGCTACGCTGCGAAAGCCGCGACCAGCGCGGGCGGGAACCGGACCGGGCGACCGCTGCGGTCGATTGCCGCCAGCTCGCACCCGATCTCGACCAAAAGTTCTTCACCACGGCGTACGTGCTGCGCCAAACGCACTCGCGCGCCGCTCGTTTCTTTGATCTGCGTCGCGACGGTCAATTCGTCGCCCAGCCGCGCCGGCGCGCGATAGTCGAGCGAGGCCCGGCGCACCACGATCCACACGCCGTCGCGCTCGGCCAGCGCACGCTGGTCGAGGCCGCGCTCGCGCACCAGCTCGGTTCGCGCGCGCTCGGCGAATTTCAGGTAATTGGCATAATACACGACGCCGCCGGCGTCGGTGTCTTCCCAATAGATGCGCACCGGGAAACGGTGTTCAGACATCGATTACCCCATCGGACAGCAGATCCAGCTGTCGCGTCGGCGTCGCCGGTACCGGCAGGCCAAGATAGCGATAGCCCGAATCCGACAACATACGGCCGCGCGGCGTGCGCTGCGTCAGCCCCTGCTGGATCAGATAGGGTTCGACCACTTCTTCCAGCACGTCGCGCTGCTCGCCCAGCGCCGCCGCCAGCGTGTCGACGCCGACCGGGCCGCCGCCATAATGATCGGAGATGCAGCGCAGATAGCGCCTGTCCATCGCGTCGAGACCGCGCGAATCGACCTCGAGCCGCGCCAGGGCCGCATCGGCCGCCTTGGCGTCGATCACCGCGGTGCCGGCGACGGCGGCGAAATCACGCACGCGGCGCAACAGCCGTCCGGCGACACGCGGCGTGCCGCGCGCGCGGCGCGCGATCTCCGTCGCGCCGTCCTGCGTGACCTGAATTTTCAGAACGCGCGCACCGCGCGAGACGATGTTCGTCAAGTCCGCCGTCTCGTAGAGATCGAGCCGCAGCGGAATGCCGAACCGGTCGCGCAGCGGGGTCGCCAGCAGACCCGCGCGCGTCGTCGCGCCGACCAGGGTGAAGGGCGGCAGATCGATGCGCACCGAACGCGCCGCCGGCCCTTCGCCGATGATCAGGTCGAGCTGGAAATCCTCCATCGCCGGATACAGCACCTCCTCGACCGCGGGGGCGAGGCGATGGATCTCGTCGATGAACAGCACGTCGCGCGGCTGCAGGTTGGTGAGAATGGCGGCGAGATCGCCGGCCTTGACCAGGATCGGACCGGAGGTGGCGCGGAAACCGACGCCGAGTTCGCGCGACACGATCTGCGCCAGCGTGGTTTTGCCGAGACCGGGCGGTCCGTGCAGCAGCACGTGATCGAGCGCTTCTTCGCGCGCCCGCGCCGCCGCGACGAAGACCGCGAGATTCTCGCGCACCTGCGCCTGGCCGACGAATTCGCCGAGCGTCTGCGGACGCAGCGTCGAATCGACGTCGTCGCCGTCGCGCGCAGGATCGACGATGCGATCGGGTGCGCTTTCCTGGCGCGACCGATTCACGTTCCGGGGCTCCGCCCCGCCACGATCGGCCGCGCTCATGCCGCCAACTCTTTCAGACCGACGCGGATCAGATCCGGCAGCTTGGCCTCATCGCCGAGTTTCTTCGCCGCGGCTGCAACCGCGCCATACGCATCGGCGCGCGCATAGCCGAGATTGACCAGCGCCGAAACTGCGTCGGAGGTCGGCGTGTTGCCGGCTGGCTCGGACGCCAAGCGCGCAATCGGTTCGAACGACACGCCGATGGTGCCGGCCTTGTCCTTGAGTTCGGCGACGATGCGCAGCGCGAGCTTGGCGCCGACGCCGTCGGCGCGCTGGACCGAAGCCTTGTCGCCGCTGGCGATCGCGAGCTGCAACCGCTCGGCCGGCACCGCCGACAGAATCGACAGGCCGACCTTGGCGCCGACGCCCTGCACTGTCGTCAGCAGCTTGAACCAGTCGCGCTCGGCCGCGTCGAAGAATCCGTACAGCGCCATGATCTCGTCGCGCACGCGCGTCTCGATCAGCAGCGAGGCCGGCCCACCCGGCTGCAGCCGCGCCAGCGTCGGCGTCGAACAGGCGACGACATAACCGACACCGCCGACATCGAGAATGATGTTGTCGATGCCGACCGTGTCGACCTTGCCGGTGAGCTTGCCGATCATCGGATGTCTCCCCTCTCCGCTCGTGGCGAGGGAGTCCAGCGCTGCTGCGTCTGCCGGTGATGCGCGTGGCAGATGGCGACGGCGAGCGCGTCGGCGGCGTCTGCCGTGGCTTTGCAGCCGGGCAGGAGGTGCGACACCATCATCGCGACTTGCGCCTTGTCGGCGCGACCGGTGCCGACGCAGGCCTGTTTGACCAACGTCGCGGCATATTCGGCGACCGGCAGGCCGGCCATCGCGGGTGCCAGCATCACCACGCCACGCGCCATGCCGAGCTTGAGGGTCGAGGCCGGATTGACGTTGACGAACACTTCTTCGACCGCCGCTTCTTCGGGTGCGTGGGCGGCGATCAGTTCGGCCAAAGATGACGACAAGAAGGCGAGACGCACCGAAAGCTTTGCTTCGGTCGTGGTGCGCACGACGCCGTGCGCGACGTGCGTCAGCCGATTGCCCTCGGCTTCGATCACGCCCCAACCGGTCGCCTGCAGACCGGGGTCGAGGCCGAGGATGCGCATCGCTACCCGGCCAGCCGCGCCGCGAGCTCGTCCGACAATTCGGCGTTGGCCGCGACGCTCTGCACGTCGTCATTGTCTTCGAGCACGTCGATCAGCTTCAGCAGCGAGGCCGCCTGGTCTTCCGACGGCGTCGCAAACACGTTGGGCTTCCACACCAGCCCGGCGCCGTCCGGACCGCCGAACTTGGCTTCGAGCGCGTCGCGCACCTGTGCGAAAGCTTCGATGGTGCAGGTGATTTCGTGGCTCTCGTCGACCGACTCGACATCGTCGGCGCCGGCTTCGACGGCGGCTTCGAACATCGCGTCGGCGCCGGCGACCTTGGCCGGATAGAGAATCTGACCGACGCGCGAGAACTGGAACGCCACCGAATTCGTCTCGCCCAGCACGCCGCCCAGCTTGGTGAAGGCGGCGCGCACGTCGGCGGCGGTGCGGTTGCGGTTGTCGGTGAGGCTCTCGACGATCAGCGCGACACCGCCCGGCCCGTAGCCTTCGTAGCGTACCGCTTCGTAAATCGCGCCGTCCGCACCCGCAGCCTGTTTGATGGCGCGGTCGATGCGATCCTTGGGCATGTTCTGGACGCGCGCGGCGGCCAGGGCGGCGCGCAGGCGCGGATTGTGCCCGGGATCGGGCATGCCCGATTTCGCCGCCACCGTGATTTCACGGGCGAGCTTGTTGAATCGCCTGGCGCGCTTGGCATCCTGCGCGCCCTTACGGTGCATGATATTCTTGAATTTGGAATGGCCGGCCATCGGCTGCGCTCGGTCCGAATCAGGAACGGAATTGAATCGCTCAGCGCCCGCCTTTGCAAGGAAAGGGCGGACGCAAGGCGCGTGCGTGTCTACGCGGTCGCGGTCGCCGAAGGAACAGTGGCGATGAGCCGCCCCCCGAGCCGCAGCGGCTCGGCGCGCCTGGCCAGGCCGGTGGCGTCGTCGGTCTCGACGAAAACGCCGCAGATCGTGGCCTCGCCGTCGGCCGGGGCGAGCCGTTCCCCGGGCATCTTGCGGATGAATTTCGTGACCGCGGCGACTTTTCCCATGCCGATCACCGAATCATAGTCGCCGCACATGCCGGCGTCGGTCTGATAGGCGGTGCCGCCGGGCAGGATCATCGTGTCGGCGGTCGGGGTGTGGGTATGCGTGCCCACGACGAGCGTGGCGCGGCCATCGAGCCAATGGCCCATGGCCATTTTCTCGGACGAGGCCTCGCCGTGGAAATCGAGCACGATCGCGGCGGGATCGCGCCCCAGCCGATAGGTTTTCAGCACACGCTCGATCGAGGCGAAGGGATCGTCGAGCGGATCCATGAACAGGCGCGCCATCAGATTGATCACCAGCACGCGCCGTCCGCCGCGCGCCTCGTAGACCGAATAGCCGCGCCCGGGCGTGCCTTCGGGATAATTCATCGGCCGCAGCACGCGCGCATCCTGCTCGAGATGCGGGATCAGCTCTTTCTTGTCCCAGACGTGATTGCCGGTGGTGATGCAGTCGACGCCGGCGGCATGGAGATCGGCCGCGATGGTCGGCGACAGGCCGAAGCCATGCGCCGCGTTCTCGCCGTTGACGATGACGAAATCGAGATCGAGCCTGGCGCGGAGATCGGGCACTTGCGCGATGACCGCGTCACGCCCCGACCTGCCGACGATGTCGCCGAGAAAAAGCAGTTTCATGCGAAGCGCAGCGCGTCCTGTTCGGTGACGAGCCAGTCGAGCGGTTGATCGTTGGTCTCGACCGGTAATGAAGCCACGCGCTGCGCGGCGAAGGCACATCCGACGGCGGTAACGGATCCGGTGGCGCGCAACGATTGCAACGTCGCGTCGTAATATCCGCCGCCATAGCCGAGCCGATGGCCCGAGTCGTTGAAGGCAAGCATCGGCACCAGCACCATATCGGGCCGGACGACTTCCGAGTCCAGCGACGGGTGGCGCGTGCCGAAGACGCCTTGTTCGAGCATGTCGCCGGGCGCCCAGGCGCGAAACTCCAGAATGCGCGCCCCTTTCCGCACCACCGGCAGGCACAGCGTGACGCCGCGCACCGCGAGCAGCGCCAGCAATGGAATGGAATCGATCTCGCTGCCGATCGGCGCGTAGCCGGCGACGACGCGGCCCGGTTCGATGGCGCGCAGAAACTGCGCCGCGAGTTCGTGGGCGGCATGCGGCGAGGCCTCGAAGGCGGCTTCGCGAACGCGCTTCGCCTCCACTCTGAGAGCGGCTTTATCGAGCATGGGAGAGGGCGGAGAGGTGGAAGGGTCCGCGACGGCCGTTGGCGTTACTTTCCGCAGTGGCCCTGGCATACCAGGGGGGCGCCGTGTGGCCGGACCAAGATCCGGTCAGGGACAGCTCCCTACAGAAAAGTCATCGGCCCCTGGGATCAGTGTACCTGACGCACCGCACAGGCCCTTCCAGGAGGACAAGGTAGGGACCCGATCCGCGAGCGACAAGGTCAGGCCTGGTCCAATCGCGCCGCAATCGCTTCGACCCGGCGCGTCAGATGTTCGATCGCGCCCAGCAACACGCGCTCTTCGTCGGAATCGAGCGCGCCGTTGCCCTGGCGCAATTCGATCAGCTCGTCGGCAAGCACGAGCGAGGTCAGCACCAGCAGCTGCGCCTCACTGGCACCGCCGCCGCCCAGCGATTTCAGCTTGTCGTCGACATAGGTGCCGAGCTCGCGCACGCGAGCTTCTTGCCCCTCGTCGCAAGCAACCGTGTAGGTGCGCCCGTTGATGGCGATTTCGACTCTACCCACGCGACGCGGCCTCCAGCTTGGCGATGACGCGATCGAGCCGGTCGGCGGCGAGCGCCAGACGCGGGTCGGAGCGGCGCGGTTCGCCGCCTTCTCCGCCTGGGCCGCCTTGCGGCAATTGCGCCTCGCGCCGGGCCAGCGACGCCTCCATCCGATCGATCGCTTCGTCGAGCCGTTCGAGCGCGGCCCGGAGCGGGGTTTCGCTCATGCGATCCGCCTGTTTGTTTTAAATATCCGAGTAGCCGCGAGCCTAGGTTCTGCCGCCCGCAACTGCAAACCAGGACGGAATATGGGCAGCGCGGCCAAATTTCCAGAAATCCTTTGCTGGCAACCCGCGGTGCGACGTGCAACCGGGAACTGGCTGATCCGCTCACCTGCTAAGCAAGGCGGGCCGGTTGACGCTCCGGGACCCGGTCGGCATGGTCGCGCGTCCCACGCCAGCCCCAGCTAATCCAAGCGATTTCGAGCGAATATGACTGACCTGAGCACGGCCGCGCCGCCCACGACTTCGCCGGTCGGTCACGCACAGCTTGCCAACGCGATCCGCTTTCTCTCGCTCGACGCGGTCGAGGCCGCCAATTCGGGCCATCCCGGCCTGCCGATGGGCATGGCCGACATCGCGGCGGTGCTTTGGGGCAAGTTCCTGAAATTCGATCCGTCCCGCCCGGATTGGCCGGATCGCGACCGCTTCGTGCTGTCGGCGGGGCACGGTTCGATGCTGCTCTACGCGGTCAACTGGCTGACCGGGTACAAGCGCGTCGGGCTCGACGAGCTGAAGCGCTTTCGCCAGCTCCACAGCCTGACGCCGGGTCATCCCGAGCACGACGTGCTGGCCGGCGTCGAGACCACCACCGGCCCGCTCGGCCAGGGCATCGCGACCGCGGTCGGCATGGCGCTCGCCGAGCGCATGCTGAATGCGCGCTTCGGCGACGAGCTGGTCGATCACCGCACCTGGGTGATCGCGTCCGACGGCGACCTGATGGAGGGCGTCAGCCACGAAGCCTGTTCGATCGCGGGCCATCTCGGGCTGAAGCGCCTGATCGTGCTGTATGACGACAACGGCATTTCGATCGACGGGCCGACGTCGCTGTCCTTCTCGGACGACACCGCCAACCGCTTCCGCAGCTATGGCTGGGACGTCGGCACGGTCGATGGCCACGATCCGGAAGAAATCGAGCACGCGCTCACCGCGGCGATGACGGCGGAAAAGCCGACCCTGATCGCCTGCCGCACCATCATCGGCTATGGCAGCCCCAACCGGGCCGGCACCTCGGAAGCGCATTCGAACGCGTTCGGCGCCGCCGAACTGGCTGCGACGCGCGAGAAGCTCGACTGGCCGTACGAACCGTTCAGCGTCCCGAGCCAGATCGTCGATGCGTGGCGTTCGTACGGCATGCGCGGCCGCAACGCGTCGGCCGAATGGACCAAGCGTCACGAGCGCCATCGCCAGCGCGCTGCCTTCGATCAGGCGATCGGCGGCGAGCCGCGCGGCATCGACGCGCTGGTGCAGCAATACAAGACCAAGGTCGCGTCGGAAAAACCGAAGATCGCCACGCGCCAGGCGTCGGGCCAGGTGCTCGAATTGCTGCTGCCCGCGGTGCCGGAAATGATCGGCGGCTCGGCCGACCTGACGCCCTCGAACAATACGCGCGTCAAGAATTCGGGCGCGGTCGAAGCGGGTAATTTCGCCGGCCGCTACGTCCATTGGGGCGTGCGCGAGCACGGCATGGCCGCCGCCATGAACGGCATGGCGCTGCATGGCGGCCTGATTCCGTATGGCGGCACGTTCCTGTCCTTCGCCGATTATTGCCGGCCCGCCATCCGTCTCGCAGCGCTGATGAAGCAGCGCAGCATCTTCGTCATGACGCACGATTCGATCGGGCTCGGCGAAGACGGTCCGACACACCAGCCGGTCGAGCACATCGCCTCGCTGCGCGCGATGCCGAACTTGCTGGTGCTGCGCCCGTGCGATGCGGTCGAGACGGCGGAATGCTGGCAGCTGGCGCTGTCGCGCACCGACGGTCCCTCGCTGCTGGCGCTGACGCGGCAGGCGGTGCCGCATGCGCGCACCGACGCGGGCCCGGAAAATCTGTGCGCCCGCGGCGCGTACAAGCTCGCCGCCGCGAGCGCCGACGAGCGCGTCACCTTGCTCGCCACCGGTTCGGAAATCGGTATCGCGCTCGACGCCAAGCGCGAGCTCGAGAATGCCGGCATCGGCACCTCGGTCGTGTCGATGCCGTGCTGGTCGCTGTTCGAACGCCAGAGCGAGGCCTATCGCCGCTCGGTGCTGCCGGCCGGCACGCTCAAGGTCGGCATCGAGGCCGCCGTCCGCTTCGGCTGGGATCGCTGGATCGGCCCCGACGGGATTTTCGTCGGCATGGATGGGTTCGGCGAATCCGCACCCTATACCCAGCTTTACGAGCGTTTCGGCATCACCGCGGCCGCCGTCGTGGGCGCGGTCCGCGCTCGTCTCTGATCCGGCCGGGCGCCTTGGCGCCCTCTCAATGGGCAGGCCGCCCTACGCGGCCGGATCTGACCTGCCCTGCCCCAGTACTGGTGGTCCTGCCGCGCCCGGATGCGCTACACGCAGGACTTTCCCTGTGCGCCGGGCGTTCTTCGCGCGGCGCGGGCGCGTACCGCGCCAAACCAAACAACTAGACGCACGATCCGATGAGGACCCGTGCTTCCGGTTCCGCACGCGAAAGGAACAAGAATGACGGTCAAGGTAGCGATCAACGGGTTCGGACGGATCGGACGGCTGGTGCTGCGCGCGGCACTGGAATCCAAGCGCACCGATCTCGAATTCGTCGCCGTGAACGACCTCGCCCCGGTCGCCACCAATGCGCATCTGCTGAAATATGACAGCGTGCACGGACGTTTCCCCGGCACGGTCGAGGTCCAGGGCGACAAGCTGGTCATCAACGGCCATGCCATCAAATGCACGCAGGTCTCGGACCCGGCCAAGCTGCCGTGGAAGGAACTCGGCGTCGACATCGCGATGGAATGTTCGGGGCGCTTCACCGATCGCAAGAGCGCCGAACAGCACCTCACCGCCGGCGCCAAGAAGGTGCTGATCTCGGCGCCCGCCACCGACGAAGACATCACCGTCGTCTATGGCGTCAATCACGACCAGCTGAAGGCGTCGCACACGGTCGTGTCGAACGCCTCGTGCACCACCAACTGCCTGGCGCCGGTCGCCTTCGTGCTGAACAACGCGATCGGCATCGAGCGCGGCTTCATGACGACGATCCACAGCTACACCGGCGACCAGCGCACCGTCGACACGATGCACAGCGACCTGCATCGCGCCCGCGCCGCCGCGCTGAACATGATCCCGACTTCGACCGGCGCCGCGAAAGCGGTCGGCAAGGTGCTGCCGGAGCTCAAGGGCAAGCTCGATGGTACGTCGATCCGCGTGCCGACGCCGGACGTGTCGGTGGTCGATTTCAAATTCACGACCAAGCGGCCGACCACGGTCGAGGAAGTGAACGCGGCGATCGAGAAGGCCGCCAACGGCGCGCTCAAAGGCGTGCTCGGCACCTACACCGAAGATCTGGTTTCGACCGACTTCATTCACGATCCGCTGTCGTCAATCTTCGCGCTCAACGAAACGAAGGTGATCGACGGCGTCTTCGTGCGCATCATGAGCTGGTATGACAATGAGTGGGGCTTCTCCACGCGCATGTCGGACACCGCCGTCGCGATGCATCAGGCGAAATAAGCGACACCGATCGCCGACCAGAAAGGCGCGACCGCGAGGTCGCGCCTTTTTTGCTGCCGCGCCGCCGGTCGCGCGGTACCCTGCAGCAATGCTGTTGTTCGAACTCACTGTCGGTCTGCTCGCCTTCGCGCTGCTCCTGTCGGTGGTGGCGCGGCGGCTGGCGGTGCCCTATCCGTCACTGCTGGTCATCGGCGGGCTGGTGCTGGGCTTCATTCCCAACGCGCCGACCATCGTCATCGACCCGCAACTGGCGCTGGCGCTGTTCCTGCCGCCGATCCTGTTCGACAGCGCCTATTCCGCCTCGTGGCGCGACCTGCGCGACAATTGGCGTCCGATCCTGCTGCTGTCGGTCGGGCTGATCCTGATCACCACCTTTGCGGTCGCCGCGGTCGTGCATTTTCTGGTTCCCGACATGCCGTGGGCGATCGCGATCGCGCTGGGCGCGATCGTGGCGCCGCCCGACGCCGCCGCCGCGAGCGCGGTGCTGCAGCGGCTGCACATTCCGCGGCGCATCACCACGATCATCGAAGCGGAAAGCCTGCTCAACGACGCGACGGCGCTGATCCTCTACAAATTCGCGGTCGTCGCCGCGGTCACCGGCAGCTTCTCGCTGGGCCAAGCCTCGGTGAATTTCGTCCTGATCGCGGTCGGCAGCATCGCCCTGGGCATCGCGTGCGGCTACGCGCAGCTGGCGCTGACGCGGCGGCTCGACGACGCCATCACCATCATCCTGATCGGCTTCGTCGCCGTCGCCGCCGTGTACCTGATCGCCGACCATCTCGCCTTGTCGGGCGTGCTGACCGTGGTGGCGATGGGCGTCACTTTCTTCTGGCGCGCCCAGACGATTTCAAAGCCCGAAACGCGCCTCGCCGGTTTCCCGATCTGGGATGCGGTCGTCTATCTGCTCAACGTGCTGGGTTTCGTGCTGATCGGGTTGCAGTTGCGCCCGATCCTGTCGGGCCTCGACAAAAGCTGGCCGCTGTCGCGCCTGCTGCTGCTGGGCTTCGCCATGGTCGCGACGATGATCGTCGTCCGCATTCTGTGGGTGATGTTCTACAATTCCGTCGTCCGCGTGAAGAACGCGCTGCACGGCTCGGACGCGCCGGCCCATTTCATGCTGCCGACCTGGCAGGGCGGCGCGGTGATTTCCTGGGCCGGCATGCGCGGCCTGGTATCGATCGTCACCGCGCTGGCGTTGCCGCTCACCACCGCAAACGGCGATCCGTTTCCCTATCGCGACCTGTTGTTGGGGCTGGCGTTCGCGGCCGTGTTCGGAACGCTGGTGTTTCAGGGCCTGACGTTGGGGCCGCTGATCCGCCTGCTCGGCGTTTCCGATGGCGACAGCGCCGAGCGCGAATTCACGCTGGCACGGTCCGAAGCGGCGAAGGCGGCGATCGCGGCGATCGATCAGCTGGCCGAGACGCCGGGCCTGCCCCACAACGCGCTCGACCAGGTGCGTGCTGAATATGTCGCCCGCCTGGCCGCGATCAGCGAGGCGCGCGAAGGCGTCACCGACGACGATCTGCGCGCCGCCATCCGCCTGGCCGCGATCGCGGCCGAACGCGACGCGATCATCCGCCTGCGCAAGAACGGGTTGATCGGCGACGATGCCGAGATCGAGCTGACGCGCGATCTCGACCTGATCGAACTGTCGATCAAACGTGCCCACGGCGACGCGGCGGTCACCTGGCTCGATACCGCCCGGCCGGCGACGTAGCGAAGGGAGCGGCCGGGTGCGCGAGAAACGAATTCGAAGCCTGGCCGAAGCCGTGGCCTTGCTGACCGAAGCGCAAGCGGCGGGCGCCGTCGCGGTGCCGTGGGCGGCGAGCGACGAGGAGGGCGGGCTGTGGCTGCTGGCGGTGCTGGCGGCGGCGCGCGATGCGGTCCCGGGTGCGACCGCGATCCCGGCGCTGGCCTGCGGCGATCGGGCCGGCGATGCGACCGCGGCGCTGCGGGCCGGAATCCGGCGCCTCGCCTTCAATGGATCCGCCGCGATCGCGGCCAAGCTCACCGCACTGGGCGCCGATCTGGCCGAACTTCCACCCGAACCGGGCGTTTCCGGCCCAACCCCTCGTCGAGGCGGGTAGCGCGTTCCCGACGCTTCGGCTATTCCCCTCGCCGTCCCCGCAACACGAGAAAAAACGAGACTGCCCGATGCAGATCACGCCGCGCGTCCGCGAGATCCTCTCCTGGTACGAGAGCGACAATCCCGGCACCAAGGGCAATCTGGCCCGCATGCTGATGACCGGCAAACTGGCCGGCACCGGCAAGATGGTGATCCTCCCCGTCGACCAGGGGTTCGAGCACGGTCCGGCGCGCAGCTTCTCGGTCAATCCGGCCGCCTATGACCCGCACTATCACTTCCAGCTCGCGATCGACGCCGGGCTGAACGCCTTTGCCGCACCGCTCGGCATGATCGAGGCGGGCGCCGCGACCTTCGCGGGCCAGATCCCGACCATCCTCAAGATGAACAGTTCGAACAGCCTGTCGCGCCTGAAAGAGGATGCCGACCAGGCGGTCACCGCGTCGGTGTCCGACGCGCTGCGCCTCGGCTGCTCGGCCATCGGCTTCACCATCTATCCGGGCTCGGACGCCGCCTTCGCGCAGATGGAAGAGATCCGCGAACTGTCGGAAGAAGCGAAGGCCGTCGGCCTCGCGGTCGTGATGTGGAGCTATGCCCGCGGCGGTACCCTGTCGAAGCAGGGCGAAACCGCCGCCGACGTGATCGCCTATGCGGCGCACATGGCGGCGCTGCTCGGCGCCCACATCATCAAAGTGAAGCCGCCGACCGCCGGATTCGAACTCGACGCCGCGAAGAAGGCCTATGAAGCCGGCAAGATCGCGACCGGCACGCTGACCGAACGTATCGCCGACGTGGTGAAGAGCTGCTTCAACGGTCGCCGCCTGGTCGTCTTCTCGGGCGGCGAGACCAAGGGCGACGTCAATGCGCTGCTGGGCGAGATCAAAGAGATCGCGGCCGGCGGTGCGACCGGTTCGATCATGGGCCGCAACGCCTTCCAGCGTCCGCGCGACGAAGCGCTGAAGCTGCTCGACCAGATCATCGAGATCTACAAGTCGGCCAAGTGAGCGGCGCACCCGCCTGCCAGCTCTATCTCGTGACGCCGCCGGCTTTCGAGCCGGCGGCGTTCGCGTCTGTGCTCAGGACCGCGCTCGATGCCGGGCCGGTGGCGTCGTTGCAGATCCGGTTGAAGCCGGCGAGCGACGACGAGATTCGCCGCGCCGTCGAAACGCTGCAGCCCATCGCGCAGGCCTACGGCGTGGCGGTGATCCTGAACGACCGTCCCGACCTGGCGCGTGCGCTCGGTTGCGACGGCGTGCATGTCGGCGCCGAAGACGGGCCGTACGAAGAAGCGCGCCGCATCGTCGGCCGCGAAGCGATCGTCGGCGTCACCTGCAAGGACAGCCGGCACCTGGCGATGGAAGCGGCCGAAGCCGGCGCGGATTATGTCGCGTTCGGCGCTTTCTTCCCGACGCGCACCAAAGAGAACACGACACCGGCCGACATCGACGTCGTTCGCTGGTGGGCCGAGATGATGCAGACGCCTTGCGTCGCGATCGGCGGCATCACGCCCGACAATGCCCAGCCCCTGATCGAAGCGGGCGCCGATTTCCTCGCCGTTGCAGGCGGTGTCTGGAACTGGCCCGAGGGCCCGGCGGATGCGGTCCGCCGCTTCACCAAGCTGACGGGCAAATAATTTCTGTTTGACAGAAAGAAACTTCCCGGCGACGGATAGGGCGTGCAACGCGCCCTGTTGTTCTTCTACCTGCTGCTCGCCGGCACCGCGCAGGCCGCGCCGCCGCCGACCAAAGCCGACCAAGAACTGACCGTGACGGCGCCGCGCCGCCTGTGGTCGACCGAGGAGGAAATCGACGCGCGCCACCGCGCCGATTACGAGCGGCTGAAGCAGAAATTCGATCCCGATCCGCCGGCCCAGACCGAGGTGGGCCGACTGCGCGCCGAGATGGCCCGGCCTGCGGGGCAGCGCGACAGCCCGTTGCGCGAGTATTTTCGGACGAGGTGATGTGATGACCGCCGATCCTTCGAACGCGCTGAGTCGCCTCGAACGTACCAGCCGGCGGCTTGCCGATCTGTTCAGCGTCCTGGTGATCACGATTCCATTGTTCAGTGCGTTCTCGGTCTTCGCACTCGATACGCCGAACTTCCGCGCCAGGATTGGCTGGGATCACGTCACTGCACCGATATCGATGTCGCAACGCGTGATCTTCGTTCTGTTTCTGCTGCTGATGTCCGTTCCGACCCTCGTCGCCTTTCTGAAATTGCGCGCGCTGTTCTTGCTCTACGCACAAGGTGTGGTCTTCGCCCCGCGGAACGTCATGCTGCTCCGCCGCGCTGGACTCTGGCTGCTTTGGTCTGCGGCCTTCGGCTTTCTCAGCACGCCGTTGCTATCGATCTTCGGCAGTTGGGGCACGAGCTGGCGCAACATCCGCATCGAACTTTCGAGCGACATGCTGTTGCCACTGATCGCCGGTGGCACGGTCTACGCCATCGCGCACGTCATGGACCTGGCGCGCGAAGCCGAAGAAGAACGGGCGCAGTTCGTCTGATGGCGATCACCGTCCGTCTCGACGTCATGCTGGCCAAGCGCAAAATCCGTTCGAACGAGCTCGCGCGCGCCATCGGCATCACCGAAGCCAATCTGTCGCTGCTGAAATCGGGCAAGGTGAAAGGCGTACGCTTCGCGACCTTGGAAGCGATCTGCAAGCACCTGAACTGCCAGCCCGGCGACCTGCTCGAATATGAGCCCGACGAAGCTGCCGAACCGCAGCGCCGCGCGGGTTAAACGCCTACCACCGGCGCCCATAGCACGTCGTCGATGCGGGGCGCGCCCGTCGCCAGCATCACCAGCCGGTCGAACCCGAGCGCGATGCCGGCGCTTTCAGGCAGGCCATGTTCGAGCGCAGCGATGAAATCTTCGTCCAACGGCCAGGTCTCGCCGTACAGCTCGTTCTTGAGCGCCAGATCGGCTTCGGCACGCGCACGCTGTTCCTTCGCATCGGTGAGTTCGCCGAAGCCGTTGGCCAGTTCGACGCCCGCGACATAGATCTCGAACCGTTCGGCGACGCGCGGATCGGCCGGCGACTGGCGCGCGAGCGCAGCCATGGACACCGGATAGTCGTGCAGCACGGTGACGCGATCGAAGCCCAGCGTGGGTTCGATCCGTTCGCCGAGGATGCGCAACGCCAGGTCGTCGAACCGATCGCCGTCGGCGACCCGCACGCCGATGGCGCGCGCCGCCGTCGCCAGCGCGGCCAGATCGCCGTCGATCGCCAGCACATCGGCGATGCCG
The DNA here is from genome assembly GCA_028291365.1 of Rhodospirillales bacterium. GTDB lineage: Bacteria > Pseudomonadota > Alphaproteobacteria > BOG-932 > Roseiterribacteraceae > Roseiterribacter. The sequence goes on along the minus strand of JAQGIE010000041.1, from coordinate 2,455 downwards.
ACGTCGCGAAAAGCCTGCTCGAACGTGACGAAGCGCCAGGGCAGGCCGGGATCGACTGTCGCGTCGTGCCGCCGCAGCCCGGCGGGTGCCAGGGCGCGCAGCAACGCCTGGGCGTCGTCGACCACGGCCCGCCAGTCCGCGCCGGCGCGATACCATTCCAGCATCGCGAATTCGGGATGGTGCAGGTCGGAGCGCTCGCCGTTCCGGAAGCAGCGTGCGAGCTGCCAGATCCGGTCCATGCCGGCGGCCAGCAGCTTCTTCATTGCGAATTCGGGGCTGGTATGGAGCCACAAAGTCCGCGCCCGCTGCCGGTCCGGGCCGAGCAGTTCGGTCGAAAAGCCGGCCAGATGCGGCTCGAGGCCGGGCGCGATCTGGAGGGCCGGCGTCTCGACCTCGGTGAATCCACGCGCCGCGAAAACGGCCCTGAGTTCAGCCGTCAGACGGGCGCGTTCAACCAGAAAAGGACGGCACCGGGCGAAGCGATCCGGGCGCCACCAGGGGGCGCCCTGGGGGACGCTTTGCGGCACTTCCACGCTGACTCTCCGAGGCTTTGCTTGGGACAGACGTGCTGGTAGGGTCCGCGCCCCGAAGAGGCAAGGACCTGCGGGTTCTCGCCCGGGATCAAGTTTCAGCCAGGAAGTACGATGAAGGTCTCCGCGATCACGGTCCGCAAGGGCAACGTGCTGGATCACAATGGCAAGCTGTGGGTCGTGCTGAAGAGCGAGATCTTTCAGCCCGGCAAAGGTGCCTCGGTGGTGCAGGTCGAAATGCGCGACATCCGCACCGGCATCAAGACCAACGAGCGTTTTCGCACCCAGGAAACGGTCGAGCGCGCGACGCTCGAGGAACACGAATATTCGTTCCTGTTCGCCGAGGGCGACACGCTCACCTTCATGAACCAGGAAACGTTCGAGCAGATGCCGGTGCCCAAGGACGTGGTCGGCGAGCCCGCCCAGTTCCTGCAGGACGGCATGATCTGCTCGATCCGCAGTTTTGAAGGCCAGCCGCTCGAAGTCACGCTGCCCGACACGGTGACGATGCGCATCGTGCAGGCCGACGCGGTGGTCAAAGGCCAGACCGCGTCGTCGAGCTACAAGCCCGCGATCCTCGAGAACGGCGCGCGCGTGATGGTGCCGCCCTTCGTCGGGAACGGCGAACGCATCACGGTGCGCACCGCGGATTCGACCTATGTGGAGCGCGTGCGCGGCTGAGGCCGGCGCACGCGAAAGCAATTCCATGGCGGCGCCTCGATCGGCCATTTTGAACGTGATGACGGCGGCGGCGCAGAAAGCCGCCCGCTCGCTGGTGCGCGACTTCGGCGAAGTCGAGCAGCTGCAGGTGAGCCGCAAAGGTCCCGCCGACTTCGTCTCGTCGGCCGACGTCGCGGCCGAGAAGGTCCTCAAGACCGAGCTGAAAAAGGCGCGGCCCGACTACGGCTTCCTGATGGAAGAGTCGGGCGCGGCGACCGGCAAGGACAAGGAGACGCGCTGGGTCGTCGATCCGCTCGACGGCACCACCAACTTCCTGCACGGCGTCCCGCACTGGTCGATCTCGATCGCGCTGGAGCACGGCAAGGAGATCGTCGCCGCGGTCGTCTATGACCCGGTGAAGGACGAGATGTTCCTGGCCGAGAAGGGCCAGGGCGCCTTCGTGAACAACCGGCGCATGCGCGTGTCGGGCCGGTCCAACATGGACGCGGCGATGATCGCGACGGGCATGCCGTTCAAGGGCCGCCCCTCGTCGCCGACTTACAGCCAGGAGCTGGAACGCGTTTCGGCCGAAGTCGCCGCGGTGCGCCGCTTCGGTTCGGCGGCACTCGACCTCGCCTACGTGGCGATGGGCCGGTATGACGGGTTCTGGGAGTGGTATCTGTCGCCGTGGGATTCCGCGGCCGGCCTGCTGCTGGTGACCGAAGCCGGCGGCTTCGTCACCGAAGTCGGCGGCGGCAAGAATCCGGTCTATGGCGACTCGATCCTCGCCACCAACCAGCATCTGCACACCCAACTCGGAAAATTGATTCGACCGGCTCGGCCGACTGCGCGTAGCGCATCGGCCCCGGATACGTAAGCGCCGGTACGGCGCGGCCCGGCGCCCCGTGAAGACAGCGAGCGACGAGCCAGCGACGAAATAGGTCGCAGTCCGTCACGCTCGCGCGCTGGTGGCGGGCCGACGCATTGGATAGGTTCGAAGCGCACTTCTACGGACAGAAGCGACGCATGGCCCGCTCGGCCTTTCTTCCTGCCATCGCCCTCCTTGCCCTCGCGCCCGGCGCGGGAGCCCAGATCGTGATCGGCGGTCCGACCGAAATCTCGGTCGACCTCTCGGCGCTCGATGCGCTGCGCCCGGCGCGTCCGCTCGCCCGCGCCAGCCTCACCGCGCCCGCCGCGTCGCTGCCCGCGCTCCCCGCCCCCTTGGCCGCAGCTGCGCCGACGATGCGTCCGGCCGCCGTGCTGCA
>JAQGIE010000026.1 GCA_028291365.1 Rhodospirillales bacterium | reverse complement strand
TCTTCTACGGCTACGAGCATGCGCGCCGCAAAGAGGCGATCGGCGGTCTGCTGCGCTGGCTCGAAGACACCCAGGCGATGCTCGATCCCAGGCAGAAGCGCGACGACGCGATGCGGGCGCTGATCTTCCACCTGCTGGGGGCGCTGTCGACGGTGGCGGCCGACGTCGAATCCAAGCTCGAACTCTACCAGAACGCATTCAACCAGCTGTTCCTGGCCCACGCCGATTACGCGCCGTTCCTGGACTTCCTGCACGGTGCGCAAAGCTATTTCGTGTCGATCGGAATCGGGCTGGCGCGGCTGGATCACCTGACCGAGATCTGGAAGCGCGGCGGCGGCGATCGCCCCCGCATGCCCGTGCCCGCCCGCGCCGAACTGCTGCGCATCCTGGTCGATCACGGTCCCAGTGCGGATGAGGCGTGAGGGGACGAACAACAGAACGTCGAGGACGCGTACGCGAACGCGGCGCTGCGGATAGGTGATTTTTCATCACAGAGAACGCAGAGGACACAGAGAACACAGAGGTGTCGCGTCGTGCGGTACGATACGCATCGTCCTAGCTTGATCTCCTGACGCGCGTTACGCGCGTCGATCAAAAAAACGAGTACGGTCGTTGGTCGGTCTCAGTCCCTCTGCGTTCTCTGTGTTCTCTGTGGTGAAATTTCGCCGCACGCGCCGAAGCGCCAGCCTCACCAGGCAGCGCCAATCGTCTCGACGGCCTGCTAAATCGTCCACTCCTCGATCGATCCCGAGAGATGCAGCGTCTGTTCGGCGGCGCGGCGTGCGGCGCGATACACATCTTCCGCAATGATTTCCTGACGCGCGTCGCGCGCGTCGATCAGAACCGAGTGTGGCCGGAACGATCGGTCGTCTCGGTCCCTCTGCGTTCTCTGTGTTCTCTGCGGTAAAATTTCGCCGCACGCGCCGACGCACCAGCCTCACCAGGCAGCGCGAATCGTCTCGACGGCCGGCTAAATCGTCCACTCCTCGATCGATTCCGAGAGATGCAGCGTCTGTTCGGCGGCGCGGCGGGCGGCGCGTTCTTTGCGGCTTGCATTGACCCGGCGCACCGCGGCAAGCCGCGCCGGCGAGCCTTCGAGCACGACGATCCGGTCGGCCAGATAGCGCGCTTCTTCGACGTCGTGGGTCACAAACAGCACCGTCGCGCGCGACGCCTGCCACAGCCGCACCAGCTCGTCCTGCATCTCGCGGCGCGTGATGGCGTCGAGCGCCGCGAACGGTTCGTCCATCAGCAGCAGGTCGGGCTCGATGGCGAGCGCGCGGGCGAGCGCGACGCGCTGGCGCTGGCCGCCCGACAATTGATGCGGCCAGCGTTGTTCGAGTCCGGCGAGACCGACCTGCACCAGCGCAGCGGCGGCGCGTGTCCGGCGTTCCTGTTTCGACAGGTTCAGCGCTTCCAGCCCGAACGCGGCATTGTCGATGGTTCGCCGCCACGGCAGCAGGCGCGCATCCTGGAAGGCAAAGCCGATACGCCGCTCCTTGCCGTCGGCGCGCGGCAGCAGATGCACCTTGCCTTCCGACGGCGGCAGCAGGCCGGCGACGACGCGCAGCAAGGTCGACTTGCCGGTGCCCGACGGACCCAGCACGCAGATGAATTCGCCTTCTTCGATCTCGAGATTGAGATGCTGAAAAATCGGCCGGCCGAGATCGTTGCCCTGCTTGTCGAAGGACAGCGCCAGGTCTTCGAGGCGGATGATTACATTCCCCGCGGCAGCGGGGATCATGACATTCCCCGCGGAAGCGGGGATCCATGGTGGGGCTTGTGCCACCTCGGGAGGATCCGCTCGGCGTTAAAATGGATCCCCGCTTTCGCGGGGAACATTATCCATGGTGGAGCTTGTGCCATCTTGGGAGGATCCGCCCGGCGTTGAAAATGGATCCCCGCTTGCGCGGGGAATTAAGCCCGATACGCCAACATCGCGCGGCTGACGCGGCGACGTCGGTCAATCCGTACATCGCCGCGATGGTCAGCATGTAGACGAGCACGAGATCCCTCGCTCGTCATGCCCGCCCCTGTGGCGGGCATCCACGCTACTTGTGACTCACCAATCGCGTGGATGCCCGGCACGGGGCCGGGCATGACGGAAGAGAAAAGGACCCGGTTCATGCCCGATACGCCAGCATCGCGCGGCTGATGCGGTTGAACACGACGTCGGTCAATCCGTACATCGCCGCGATGGTCAGCATGTAGACGAGCACGAGATCGGTCGCGAGCAGGCTCGAGGCCTGCATCATGCGCTGGCCGAGACCGGGCACGCCGAACAGCTCGGCCGCGACCACCGCCATCCAGGCCTGGCCGAGCGAGGTGCGGATGCCGGCGAGAATGCCGGGCGTCGCGGCGGGCAGCACGACTTTGACCAGGCGCTGTCGCCAGTTGCCGAAGCCGAAGGCGCGCGCCAGTTCGATCTGGTCGCGATCGACGCCCTGCACCGCGGCGAGGGCGGCGAAGAACTCGATCCAGAACACGCCGATGGCGATGATGAAGATGGCGCCGGCGGTCGAGACGCCGAACCAGATGATGGCGAACGGCACCCAGGCCAGGCCCGGGATCGGCCGCAGCACGCGCACCACCCAGGACAGGCTTTCATCGAGCGGTTTGAACAGGCCCGCGAGCACGCCGACGACGAGCCCCAGCAGCACGCCGACCGTGAGTCCGATCGCATAGTGGGACAGGCTGTTGCGGAGCGCCGCGAGCAGCGCGCCGGAATTCAGCTCGCGCATCAGCGCGGCGGGCAGCGATGACGGCGGCGGCAACAGGATCGGCGCCAACAGACCAAGGCGCGGCACTGCCTCCCACAACAGGAAGAACAGCGCCAGACCGAACAGCGCGCGAAGGGTGGGACGCATCGTGGGAGTTTAGCGGGTGGGTGGCAGATGCCTATCCCAGGCCTCCGCCGTCATTGCCGCGCCAAACATCGCCGTCATCCCCGCTCTAAACACGATCGTCGTCCCTGCGAAAGCAGGGACCCAGATTCGACGTATGACGATCGTCCGTTGAACCGGCCACCACCCTCGTTCCCTTGGGTCCTTGCTTTCGCAGGGACGACCGCTGTTTCTTATTTCTTCTGTTGTGCGGTCGCCTTCACGAACAGCGAGCGGTCGAAGAGTTCTTCGATCGGGATCGTCCGCTCGAGCACGCCCTGCTCTTTCTGGAAGCGCTGCATCTCGTCGGTCGAGGCGACGATGACTTGCGGATCGGCGCCGAACTTCTGGTTGGGCGACTGGATCGCGGCGATCAACGTCGCTTCGTCGACGATGCCGCGGCCGAGCGCGACGCCGAGCGCCGGCGCCGCTTCTTTCGGGTTGGTCTGCAGCAACTCGGTGGCGCGGACGAACTGGCTGACCAGCGCCTGCGCAGCTTGCGGCTGCTTGGCCAGGAAGTCTTCGGTCAGCGCCAGCACCGAACCGGGCTGGGCCGGGAACATCTGCGCGCCCGAGACGACGACGCGGAAGCTGGGATCGCGCTTCTGCACGATGGTGACCGCCGGCTCGCGGATCGTGGCGGCATCGACCGCACCCGCCAGCAAGGCCAGCTGCGTCGCGTCGATGCCCATCGGCACGATGTCGACCTTGGACAGGTCGACCCCCGCGACTTTGACCAGCCAATAAAGCAGCACGGTCTGCGGCACCGAGCCCGCCGGCTGGGTCGCGATCTTGATCTTCTTGCCGGCAGCGGCGGCGTCTTCGATCACCTGTTTCGGAGTCTTGCCGCCGGCGACCGCCTTGGCGAACGCGCCGCCGCCGACCAGCACCAGCTCTTCGGTCGCGAGCGCGGCGACCACCTTGACCTTGATGCCCTTGCCGCGCGCCACCAGCAGCGGACCGACGCCGCCGACATAGGCTTCGAGCGTGCCCGAGGCGAGCGCCTGGATCATGTTCGGGCCGCTGTCGAATTGCTGCGGCGTGAGCTCGATGCCGGCCTGCTTGGCCCAGCCCTTCTGGTCGACGATGAAGAGCTGGCCCGACCCCAGCACCGGGATGTAGCCGGCGCGGACGCGGACCGGATCAGCCGCCTGCGCCCCGGTGGCGGCCAGCGGGGCTGCCAGAGCGGCGAACAAAGCGAACGCAACAGCAAAACGGCGCATCGGACTCTCCTTCGACAGGCGGCGACAAAGCCCAGGCAGGGCGCGGCTGTCAACCAGATCTGCTGTAAATTCTGGCAATACTACATATCGAGGAATGTGTTTTCTGTGATCTTTTTTGCCAGCTAGTGACAAGCCTGTGACCCCCTCTTCCGCCCGCTCGCTGGGGTGTTCATGTCTTCAGCGAGGAGGATATTCACCATGCGTAACACGACCCGATCCACGCTCGCTGCCTTGGCCGGCCTGGTCGGTCTGGCAGCGATTTCGATCACGACGCCGGCGCTTGCCGATGACCACGGCGACCGGCACGACGACCGGCGCGGCGAGCGGCACGGCGAATGGCGCGGCGATCATGGCCGGGGCCATGGCTGGGGCCACGACCGGGGACATGGCTGGCGCCACGAGGGCCGGCCGTACTACTCGGGCTATTACCGCCCGTATTATGCGCCGCCGCCGGTGTATGTCGCGCCGCGCTACTACGTTGAACCCGCGCCGATCTATGCGCCGCCGCCGGTCTATTACGGCCCGCCATCGATCCAGCTGACTCTGCCGTTGCGCTGACGGTACGTGCCAGCAGCGTGAACACGGCGCGGCTCGCGAAAGCGGGCCGCGCTGTTTTTCTGTCTCTCGTTCTATCCGAGCCGCGTCAGCGCCAGCAGCCCGTCGGGCATGTCCTGCTCCTCGACCTCAACCTCGCGCACGGTGCCGTCGTCGCGCTCTTCGCGCAGACGGTAGCGGGGCCGGTTGTCAGGCGCCGGCGGTGGGGCGGCGGCGGCCCGTTCGAACAGCCCGTCCAGCAGCCGTCGCTGCAGGTCGGAGAGCGATGCCAGCTCGTGCACGCACTGCACGCCGCCGACGATCCCGCCCGTTCGATGGATCCAGAGTTTCATCCGGCCGTCAGCCTGGTTTTCGGTTCCATGCCGTCCTGGCGGCACTGTCTCGCGACGGCTTGACGAATTTCGTCGCGCCAAGCAGCGTCGCGAATGCTGGTCCCTTTCGACGATCCTGGCGAGGCGCAGATGACGATGTCCGCGAAACCTGGCTGCGCTTGTTTCATCGTCCCGCCGGAGGTGTTGCGCAGCTACGCGCGCGACGACCAGCTGGACGAAAGCGTCCGGACCACGCTTCGCGATACTTACGCACACACGATGGCGATGCGGGTCACGCGCGAAGGCGCGCGGCAGGCCAGCCTGTTGCTGCAAGGCGCCATGACGATTTTGCGCGCGCCGGTCGGGGCGACGATCGAGCGCGTGTTCGACTGCAGACACGGCGCCTCGCTGCCGGGACAAATGGTGGCCGATCCTTCCCACGCGACCGATGCGGCGGCACGCACCGTCTACGCCACGACCGCGAAGGTGGCGGAATTCTACCGCACCATTCTCGGCCGCGAGTCGGTCGATGCGCACGGCATGGATCTCGTCTCCAGCGTCCATTACCGCGCCGATTTCGACAACGCGTTCTGGAACGGGCAGCAGATGGTCTATGGCGACGGCGACGGGCAGATGTTCACGTCGTTCTACGCCTCGCCCGACGTGATCGGGCACGAGCTGACGCACGGCGTCACGCAATACGAAAGCGGCCTGCGCTACGAAGGCGAGTCAGGGGCCTTGAATGAAAGCATCAGCGACGTGTTCGGCGCCGTGTTTCATCAATGGTTTCGTGGCTGGCCGGCGAGCAAGCCGGAAGGCTGGCTGATCGGCGCCTTGATCCTCGGCCCGAGCGCGAAGCGCAAAGGCAAATCCTGTCTGCGCGACATGCTGCAGCCCGCCGCCGGCCACTGCCTCAGCCCGCAGCCGGACTCGTACAAGAAGTTCGACCCGACCGCGGACGTGCATGCCAATAGCGGGATTCCCAACAAGGCGTTTGCGCTGTTCGCGCAATCGGTCGGCGGTCACGCCTGGGAACGGGCGATCAAAGTCTGGTACCAGGCCTGCACGGGCCGGCGTCTCGCAAGCAATGCGACCTTCGCCGACTTCGCACGGCTGACGATCGACGCAGCAGCGTCTTTCGGCCTCGGGGCCAAAGCGCAAGCCGCCTGGAAGCAAGTCGACGTCCCGTTCGCGACGGTGTGATTGCACGCACGCGCGCGCGTCGCGCGCCGTCGTCTTCTCTTGAAACGTCATGCCCGGGCTTGTCCCGGGCATCCACGCGATTGCTGACTCACAACTAGCGTGGATGCCCGCCACAAGGGCGGGCATGACGGAATCCGGGGCGCCTACGCCCCCTGGCGGCTGGTATGGCCGGCCGCCACATACCAAAGCCCGTTCTTGCGCATGAGCGTGTCGGTGAAGGCGACTTCGGCGTCGATCACGGTTGCTCTATCGGAATGGTGCCCATCCTCAGCCACACTCCGTCATGCCCGGGCTTGTCCCGGGCATCCACGCGAATGTGCAATCGACACGAGGCGCACAATCCGCGATGGGCGGCGTAGCGCGGATGGCCGGGACAAGCCCGCGAACCGATGAGGTTCGTCACTTCTCCTGCGCCGTCGTCTTCTCTTGAAACGTCATGCCCGGGCTTGTCCCGGGCATCCACGCGAATGTGCAATCGACACGAGGCGCGCAATCCGGGATCGGCGGCGTAGCGTGGATGGCCGGGCCAAGCCCGCGGACCAACCCATAAAGGGCTATGCGCTACTCGCCCGGGAAAAAGATGTTTGCCGCCACGCCGGTCGAAACGGTGTGCAGCATGTAGGGAAGCGCCAGCAGAAATCGCAGAACCACGAAGGGCATGCGCAGCAACTTCATTTGGAGACGGCGCCTTACCGCCGTTGGTCGAAGCCCGGTGCCGCGTCGTCGATTGACGCTCTACCCCGTCCTAACCACAGTCAGTCTTGCGCCGCGCTGATCAACGATCCCCTAACGCATAGCGCCGCATCTCACTAAACCGCGCCGTACGTGTCGGGCGATTTAACACTTCTTCCTCCGAGATCATCGAGGAACAAGGGATTCTGCGGCTCTCAGGCCTTGGCCTGCGCCTTGCTGTTGGTGCCTCCAGGAGGCGCAAAGCATGGCAACCGCAACGATTTTCAGTGCGAAAGCGTGGTTCGACTTTCGCGGATTTACGGCCACCGGGGCCGATCCCCAGACAACGATCCCCTATCTTCAAGTCAGCTCGACCCAGATCTTCGTGCAGTCGAAGGATCTTGCCGGCAGCGACGTGGTCGCGCGCTGGACCGGTACGTTCCAGCTCGACGCGAACAACGTGCCGGTCGGCGGCACGGTCACCAATATCGACGTGTTTTCCAAGACCGGCGAAGCGCTGTGGGGCTACAGCGGATTCAGCATCGACCTGAACAAGGTCACGGCATCGCTGACCTCGAGCGCGCCGAGTTCCGTCTTCGTCAATATCTTGAACGGCGACGACCGGATTGCCGGCGGCGTGCTCAATGACGGGCTGAACGGGTTCGCCGGCAACGACACGCTGATCGGCGGGCCGGGCAACGACACGATCGACGGTGGCGTGGGTTGGAATACCGCCGTCTATGCCGGCAACAAGGCCGATTACACGTGGCAGGCCGGCGACAACGGCACCACCTTGCTGACCGACACGACGTCCGGTCGTGACGGCACCGACATGCTGTCCAATATCGAACTGTTGCAGTTCAAGGACGGCGTGAAGTTCCTGCTGACGGGCGACGACGCCCGTGTTGCGCGGCTTTACGGCGCCGCGTTCGCGCGCGCGCCTGACACGGCCGGCCTGCAATGGCAGCTCGACAAGGGCCTGCATGGCGGTCTGACCTTCCTGCAGCTCGCCAACAATTTCGAGAACAGCGCCGAGTTCATCCAGCGCTATGGCACCAACCAGACCGACGAGGATTACGTCTTCCAGCTCTATCGCAACGTGCTGGGGCGCGATCCCGATCCGGCCGGCTATCAGTGGCAGCTCGACCACGTGAAGGCGGGACTGGCCCGCGACCAGCTGCTGCTCAACTTCGCCGACTCGGCGGAGAACAAGCAGCATGTCCTCGCCGATTGGATGGTGATGGGCTGAGGAGCAGTTCAGCGCGTGATCCGATCCGACTGGATCGGATCACGCGCGATCATTGTGGCGATCCGTCGGATTGAAAGGCATCAACCCTACGTCGTCGTCCCTGCGAACCTACCTCGTCGTCCCTGCGAAAGCAGGGACCCAGGTTGTCGTGCTTGGAATTGTCGGAGTTCCCGCGCGGATGGTCCTGGATCCCTGCGTTCGCAGGGATGACGGTGGTGTGTTTGGCACGGGACGGAGCGACGCCCCCGGCTCGGGAGCGACCAGCTTCGCAGGGATGACGGGTAAGGTTGAGATGCTTCAACCTGAATCGAGTGCAGCTGGCTTCCGCCGGTCAGGAACTGCATCAGTTGCCGCGCCCCGGGAGCCAGGCCTCGGGCGCGGTCGTCCCCGCGCCCAGCTGCGTGTAAGTCCCCAGCAGCGACCCGTCGGCCTGGATCCGGTACAGAACCATGCCCGGCGGCAACGACTGTCCGACGCTGCCATAGACGACGGCGAAGGCGTCGCCATCGCGCAGCCCGGTCCCGACATAGCGGTCGCGACCGATCTGCCAGGTGACTTTGTAGGTCGCCCCGATCCGCTCGACCGTGGCGGTGCCTTTGTAGGGCTGCTTCTGGCCAATCCCGCGCCCCTGCACCTCATATTGGCCGGCGATCGAACGCTCGGCCGCGTTGGCGATCTGGGCCCACCCGAGCAATGCGACGGACAGGGCAGCAGCCTGAAAAAGCCGGAGAGTCATGGGGCTCCTTGTGGAAAAGCGGGTCGCCCCCGATATAGGCGCACGCGCGGGGCCCGCGCCAAGATGTGGCGATGACTTCTTAACCATACTTGGGTCTACTGGGTCCACGAAATCGATGAGGGATTGCCGGTGGTAAATTTCGCTGCGGTGCGCGCACAGCGGACCGTGCTGGAAGACGCGATCGCCAAATGTCGCGACGTGATCGCGCCCGTGTTCGTCTTCAGCTTTTTCATCAATCTGCTGTTGTTCACCTCGCCGCTCTACATGCTGCAGGTGTACGACCGCGTGCTTGGCACCAGCAGCATTGAGACGCTGATCTTCATCACGTTGCTGGTGGCGATCTTGATGCTGACCATGTCGGCGCTCGAGACGTTTCGCTCGCGCCTTCTGGTGCGCACCGGCATTCGGCTCGACCTGCTCACCAACGGCAGTGTCTTCGCGTCGATCTTCCGCCTGGCCATTCGTGCGCCGCATATGGGTGGTGCACAGGCGCTGCGCGACATGGACACCGTGCGCGAGTTTCTCACCGGCGCAGGCATTCTCGTTTTATGCGACGCGCCCTGGGCGCCCATTTTCATCATCGTCTGCTTCATCATGCATCCGCTGTTCGGCGCGCTGACGCTCGCTGCGGCGATCGTGATTTTCACGCTGGCGGTCATCAATGAAATTTACACGCGCAAGCCGCTGCAGGATGCGTCGCGGCTGACCATCAAGAGTTCAAGCTTTGTCGCGAACTCGACCCGCAACGCCGAAGCGCTGCGTGCCATGGGCATGATGGGCAGCATCCGCCGCTTGTGGAAGATCCAGCACAACGAGGTGCTGCGGATCCAGGCCGAAGCAAGCGATCGCGGCGGCACCGTGATGGCGCTCCTGAAGTTCGTCCGCATGTTCCTGCAATCGGCGATTCTCGGGCTGGGCGCGTATCTGGTGATCAAACAGGAAATCACGCCCGGCTCGATGATCGCTGCGTCGATCATCATGGGCCGCGCGCTGCAGCCGATCGAATTGGCCGTCGGCAATTGGAAGACTTTCGTCGCCGCCCGTGGCGCCTATGCACGCGTGCGCAGCATGCTGCTCGCATCGCCGGAGGAACCGGCGCTGATGGATCTTCCCGCACCGGAAGGTCGCATTACGGTGCAGAACGTCGTCGCGACCGCCCCAGGCGGCCAGACGCCCATCCTGCGCGACGTCAGCTTCGCCGTCGAACCCGGGGAACTGATCGGCGTGATCGGGCCGAGCGCGGCGGGCAAGTCGACCCTCGCGCGCGTTCTGCTCGGACTGTGGCCTGTTGCCCATGGCAGCGTTCGCATCGACGGGGCCGAGTTGAAACAATGGGACCCGGAGCGGCTCGGCAAGTTCATCGGTTACTTGCCGCAAGATATCGAACTGTTCGACGGCACCATTGCCGAGAACATTTCTCGTTTCGAAGAAGAATCCGACCCGGACCAGATCGTACGTGCAGCGACGATGGCGGGCGTCCACGACATGATCACGTCGTTCAAGGACGGGTACAACACGCAGATCGGCATCGGTGGCCAGTCCCTGTCAGGTGGACAACGCCAACGGGTCGGGCTTGCACGCGCACTTTATGGCGATCCGCGCTATCTGGTGCTCGATGAGCCCAATTCGAATCTCGACATCGAAGGCGAAGCCGCTCTCGCACGCGCATTCCTGGAGTTGAAAGCGCGCGGCGCCACGATCATTGCGATGACGCATCGGCTTCAACTCCTGTCTGCTGTGGACAAGGTTCTTGTGATCAACGGCGGTCAGATCCAGGCGTTTGGCCCCCGCGACGCGGTTCTGGCGCAATATACGCGACCGCAGGTGGTCGCGCAGAAGCCGCCGCCACTGCCGCCCGCGGACGAACAGCCCTCTGCGGCTGCAGGCGGATCGCCGGACTCAGGCGCATGACCTTCGCTGTTACACGCGAGAGGGAGCGTGGCCGGCTGGCGCGGGTAGCCGCCTTGTTGCGCCCTTGGTTACCGCGCGCCGTTTTAGTCGAGGATTCAGCGGACGCCCCGCTGGCAACCTGGTTGAAGCCACAGCGCTACGCTTTTGGTGGCGCCGCGGTGATCCTGGTGGTGTTTGGCGGACTAGTCATATGGAACGCGACTTCTAATCTCGAACGTGGCGCGCTCGCCCAAGGCGTCGTGCAGCCGGAATCGTACCGCAAAACGCTTTCCAGCCCCTACGGCGCGGTTCTTGAGCGGATCGACGTCCGCGAGAACCAACATGTCGAGGCGGGCGACGCGCTGTTGCTGCTCGATCCGACCATCAGCCGAGCAAACACGCGGATGCTCGAGCGCAAGCACTGGGCGGAGCAGGCGCGAATTGCGCGCCTCACCGCCATCCAGGAAAACCGCGACACGGTCGTTTTTCCAAAGGATCTACTGGCGTTCGCCGCGCAGGACGCCGAGATCGCCGATGTCGTCGCCACGGCTCTTACGTCGTTCGCCAATTCGCGGGCGAGCCTGACACAACGGCTCGAGCAGTTTCGGTCTCAACAACACCAGGCCAACGAGTCGTTGGCCGGACATCTTGCGAAGCGCCAGCAGCTGGTTTTTCAGCTCTCTCTGATCCAGAAAGAACTCGACGGCGTCGAGTTCTTG
>JAQGIE010000246.1 GCA_028291365.1 Rhodospirillales bacterium | reverse complement strand
TTTTCGGCGCCGTCTGCTGCAGCCAATCGAGCACCGCCGGCGGCGGCCGATCGTCGGCAGCGGTGGGACAGCCGGCAATCAGCAGCGTATCGATCGGCTCGGCAAAGGACGCGCCGATCGCGTGATCGGCGGCCAGGCGAGCACCGGACGAGCTTCGAACCTCACCGGGCTCGCTGGCGAGGATCAGAAGCCGGTAGGCAGGCCGACCGGCCTGCGCGTTTGCCTCTGCGAACACATCAAGCGGCCCCGACACGTCCAGCAACTGGACGCCCGGCATCGCCACGATCGCGATCGTCTTCGTCTTCCCGTTCGCCCGCATGCCCATCCACGTCCGTTCCGGACGCCATTTGTCCGTATTCGACGCCATACGTCAGTTGCAGCCAGACCCTACCCGCTCTTACCCTGATTGCCAATCCACTTGGGAAGGCGAAACCGATGTCATTGATGATCGAAGGGGTGGCAGTCCCCGACAGCAAGCTGGCGCGTGAGATCACGGAGTTGGTGCGAGATACGGAGATGCCGCTGCTCTTCCATCACTCCAGCCGTGTGTACTATTTCGGCGCCTTGGCCGGTAAGCATCGCGGCCTGAAGTTCGATCCCGAACTGCTCTATGCCGGCGCCATGTTCCACGACATGGGGCTGACGAAGCGGCACAGCAGCGCCAACGAGCGTTTCGAGGTCGACGGCGCGAATGCCGCGCGCGACTTCCTGCGTCGACACGGCATCGCCGAGAGCGAGGTCGACAGCGTCTGGACGGCGATCGCGCTCCACACCACGCCCGGGATTCCGCAGCACATGCATCCGGTCGTCGCGCTCGTCACCGCGGGTGTCGAAATGGACGTACTGGGGCTGACCTATGCCGACTACAGCGACGCCGAGCGCGACGCGGTCGTGAAGGCCCATCCCCGCGCCGAGCATTTCAAAGAAGACATCATTCAAGCCTTCTATGACGGCATCAAGCACAAGCCCGATACGACCTTCGGCAACGTCAAGGCCGACGTCCTCGCCGACAAGGACCCGCATTTCCACCGCGGCAACTTCTGCAGCGTCATCCGCGGCTCCGCCTGGCGAGGTTGACGCATCACGCAACGATCGCTGACGCCTCCACGTTCGGAGATGATCGAGCGACCGCGGGCGCGCGCAGAATGCGTCGCGCCGTCGTCGCATCGAGAGCGACCCGCTCGCTCTACGTCACTGGATGGGTACCGTTTGAATCCCCGCGCGGCTGAGGCCCGCAGATGCATCGCGCGCGTCCACGTGCACGACATCAGGCCTTTCGCCGCTGCACCGACGTCGATGGAAGCGTTGCGGACGTGTCGGATGCCGTGGCAATCGAGGTCGGCGAAAGTGAATTCGCGGTGATCAGCACTGGTCTGCGCGTCGCGCGTCAGGCCGCCAAAGCCTCGGCGTCGCGCGCGCGCGCGACCTTCAGGGCCTCGCCCCACCACACGCGGTTGTGGAACATGCCGTCACGCGCCTGCACGAGGTAGGGGTAGTCGTCGAGCGCGCGGCCCTGCTGGACGATGCCGAGATAAGGCTCCATGGAGATATTCACCCCGTGCACGATGGGCGCCATCTGCAGCGCGCTGGTGATGCTGCGCAGGGTTTCGATGGCCCTGGCGCCGCCGACGCCGCCGTAGCCCACGAAGGCGATCGGCTTGCGGTTCCACTCGTAGCTGGCGCTGTCGAAGGCATTCTTGAGGACGGCTGTCGGCCCGTGGTTGTACTCCGCCGCGGTGGCGATGAAGCCGTCGAGGGCGCCGATCTTGTGGCGCCAAACCTCTGCTTCCGCCCGGGTGAACACGCCCCCGGTGTGATGCGCCGGCATGGGCTCGTCGTAGAACGGCAGGTGCTGGTCGCGCAGGTCGAGCACCTCGAGCTCGATGTCACCCCGGGCGGCGGCGGCCTCGACGATCCAGCGGACAGGGATGTCGGCGAAGCGGTTCGGTCGGGTGCTGCCCACGATGAGGCCAATTTTCAGCACGCGGTCACTCCAATTTCTCTGGTTACAAATAGGAACCAAGGCTAGGATGATGACCTGGAGAAGGGCCCGCAAGGAGGCACATTTTTGAGCCCAGGCGACATCCATGTGACCGAGCATGTGACCGAGCATGCGACCGAGAGCTGCAAGCGGGTGGGCGAGATCCTGCAGCGCGTCGGCGACAAGTGGAGCGTGTTCGCGGTCATGTCGCTCACCAACGGCCCCAAGCGCTTCTCGGAGCTCCGCCGCGCGATGAACGGCGTCTCGCAGCGCATGCTGACCCTGACGCTGCGCGGGCTGGAGCGGGACGGGCTGGTGACCCGCACGGTGACGCCGAGCAGCCCGCCACGCGTCGACTACGAGCTGACCGCGCGCGGCCGCTCGCTGCAGGCGCCGGTGGTGGCGCTCGGCGAATGGGCGAGAGCCCACCTCGAAGGGATCGAGGCGGCGCGGGTCGCCTACGACGCCTCGGAACGCGATTAGGACAGCGTTATCAGGCGCCCTGGACGGGCGGCTGGGAGAGGCCGGCGGGCGAGAGGCATCGGCGCTGAAAGACTTTTCCCGATACGTTCCGATTCCAATCGGCAAAGGAAATCTTGAGCATACCGACTCGCAAACGGCATCAATTTGGTCGCGATGATGAAAGTGGACGCCCTCATTCTTCCGGGCATCGGCGGGTCCGGGGAATCCCATTGGCAGACGCTCTGGGGGCGGCTGGACCCGCGCGCCCTGGCGTTCGAGCCATCGAGTTGGGATGAGCCGGAGCTTGACGACTGGATCGCGGCCCTCGACCGCGCCGTGGCCTCGGCCGCGCAGCCTCCGGTGCTCGTCGCGCACAGTCTGGCGTGCCTGCTCGTAGCGCATTGGGCTGCGCGCGGCTCAGCCGAGGTGGCGGGTGCGTTCCTGGTCTCCGTGCCCGATCCAGACAGCCCCGTGTTCCCGGCGAAGCAAGCCGCCACGTTCCGCGCGGTTCCCAGCCGAGCCCTCCCATTCCCGAGCCTGGTCGTCGCCAGTTCCGATGACCCCTATGGGTCGCTCGGCTACATGCGGGGACGCGCCGCCGAGTGGGATGCGGATCTGGTTGTGGCGGGCGCGCTCGGACATATCAACGAAGCGACCGGTCTCGGCGATTGGCCATTCGGCGCCGCGCTGTTGACGGCGTTTCGGGCGGGACTGGCCCGGAGGGGCGCGTCTTCCGTCGGACGACCGAGCCGACCTCAGATGCACATCCCTTCGGAATGAGCCTTCAACTTATTGGAGCGCGCTCACCAACAAATTTTGACGACCTGATGCCTACCCGACGTCCGCGCACGCGCGATCGCTGCTTTTATGTCATTGCAGAATTTGGTGATCCCGGTGGGACTCGAACCCACGACCCCATGATTAAAAGTCACGTGCTCTACCAGCTGAGCTACGGGATCGACGATTCGGGGGCGGGCGGAACCTAGGGTCCGCGGCCGCCGAGGTCAATT
>JAQGIE010000218.1 GCA_028291365.1 Rhodospirillales bacterium | reverse complement strand
CGACGCACCCGTCCGACATGGCGGTGGCGATGCGCGTGCTCGACGCGACGGTCGATACGACCGACGCGGCGGGCGCCACACGCAGCATTCCGATCAGCGAGTTCTATCGTCTGCCCGGTGACACGCCGCAGATCGAAACCAATCTCGCACGCGGCGAGCTGATTACGTCAGTCACGCTGCCCAAGCCTGTCGGCGGGCGGCACGTTTACCGCAAAGTGCGCGATCGTGCCTCGTACGCGTTCGCCACCGTGTCGGTGGCGGCGATCATCACCGGCGACGGTGGGGCGCGTTTCGCGCTCGGTGGCGTCGCGCACAAGCCGTGGCGCCTCGAATCCGCCGAGGCCCAATTCGCGCGCGGGCACGAAGCCGTCGTTTCGACGCTGCTCGACCAGGCGCGTCCCACGACCCAGAACGCGTTCAAGCTGCCGCTGCTGCGCCGGACGCTCGCCGCCGTCGCCGCCTGAAGCGCGATGCGATCCAATTGGATCGGACCACGCTTTCCAACTTTTGAACGCGCTCAGGAGAATCCGATGCCCTATGACAGCCCCGTCACCACGACGCCGCTCGATCGCGAACGCATCGTCGGCAAACCGCAACCGCGCGTCGACGGTCCGGACAAGATCACCGGCCGCGCCAAATACGCGTACGAATATCATGCCGAGGCGCCCAATCCGGCCTACGGGTTTCTGCTCGGCTCGGCGATCGGCCACGGCACGATCGACAAGATCGACACGCGCGACGCCGAAGCGGCGCCGGGCGTGCGGCTGGTGCTGACGCACAAGAACATGCCGCGGCAGGGGAAAAGCGATTCGATCGCGCCGCAATACGAGGCCGCCGTGCCGCATCTGCGCGGACCCGAGGTCGACTTTTTCGGCCAGTCGGTCGCCTTCGTCGTCGCCGACACGTTCGAACAGGCGCGCGCCGCCGCGTACCTGATCCGGGTGCGCTACCGCCGCGCCAGCGGGCGTTTCGTGCTTGCCGCCGAACGACAGCACGCCGGTCCGGCACCGCACGGAAAGGACAGCGTGGTCGGCGATTTCGACGGCGCCTTCGCGGCGGCGCCGGTCACGATCGACGTGACCTACACGACGCCCGATCATCATCCGTCGCCGATGGAGCCGCCCGCCAGCACCGCCATCTGGCACGGTGACGAGCTGACGCTCTACACCTCGCATCAGGTGGTGCACTGGGCGACGCATGTGCTCGCCGAGACGTTGCTGGTGCCGGAAGAAAAAATCCGCGTCGTCTCCGCCTTCGTCGGCGGCGGGTTCGGCCTGAAGCTGGCTTGCTACGGCGATGCGATTCTTGCGGCGACGGCGGCGCGCATCCTCGGCCGTCCGGTCAAGGTCGCGCTGACGCGGCCGCAAATGTACAACCACACGACGCATCGTCCGGCGACCATCCAGCGCCTGCGTCTCGGCGCGGAAGCGGATGGACGTCTCGTCGCGGTCGGCCATGATGCATGGTCGGGCAACCAGCCCGGCGGGCGCGGCGAGAACGCCGCCGAACAAACCAAGCTGCTGTATGCCGGCGCCAATCGGCTGATCCGCGAGCGTTTCTCGACGCTCGAGCTGCCGCCGGGCGCATCGATGCGTGCGCCCGGCGAAGCGGTCGGCCTGCTCGCGCTCGAATGCGCCATGGACGAGCTGGCCGAGAAACTCGGCATCGATCCGGTCGAGCTGCGCATCCGCAACGACACCTCGTTCGATCCTGATAAAGGACCGAGCCGTCCCTTCTCGTCGCGCGCCCTGGTCGAGTCGTTGCGCATCGGTGCCGAACGGTTCGGCTGGTCGCAGCGAAATCCGATGCCGGGGCAGGTGCGTGACGGCGCCTGGCTGGTCGGGCTCGGCGTCGCCGCTGCGTTTCGCGGCAATGAGATCCGTGATTCCGGCGCACGCGTGCGGCTTGACGGCACGGGCAGGCTGGTCGTCGAAACCCAGATGACCGATATCGGTACGGGCAGCTACACCATCCTGGCGCAGATCGCAGCCGAGATGCTGGGTCTGCCGATCGAACGCGTCACCGTCCGGCTCGGTGACAGCAACTTTCCGCGCTCGTCGGGCTCCGGCGGTTCGTGGGGTGCCAACAGCGCCGGATCCGGCGTGTATTTTGCGTGCGACGAGCTTCGCACCGCGATCGCGCAAAAGCTCGGCTTCGAACCCGCTACGGTTCGTTTCGAAGATGGCCGCGTCGGCGACGGCGCGCGCAGCGTGACCTTGGCCGACGCGGTCGGCCCGGATGGACTTTCCGCGAGCGGCGAAATGAAGGCCGGCGATCTGACCAAGCGCTACGCGCAGGCAAGCTTCGGCGCTCACTTCGCCGAAGTCGGTGTCGATCAGGCAACCGGCGAGATCCGCGTGCGGCGCATGCTGAGCGCCGTTGCGGCCGGGCGTATCATCAATCCGGCGACCGCGCGCAGCCAATGTCTGGGCGGAATGGCGATGGGCATCGGTGCCGCGCTGATGGAAGAGCAGGTGGTCGATCCGCGCTTCGGCGGTTTCATCAATCACGATCTCGCCGAGTATCAGGTGCCGGTTCACGCCGACATTCCCGCTCTCGAGGTGCTGTTCCTCGATGAACTCGACGCCGCGTCGTCGCCGGTCAAAGGCAAGGGTGTCGGCGAACTCGGCATCTGCGGCGTGGGCGCGGCGGTGGCCAATGCGGTGTACAACGCATGCGGCGTTCGCGTGCGCGACTATCCGCTGACCATGGACAAGATCGTCGCCAGTCTGCCAGTTTGAACCGACCCAGCCGAAGGTGCCGTCATGAAACCGGAAACGACCGCGCTCGTCCTGATCGAATATCAGAACGATTTCGTGAAGCCGGGCGGGGCGCAGCACGATGCGGTCAAGTCGGTGATGACCAGCACCGGCATGCTCGCGCATACATTGTCGACCGTGGCGGAGGCGCGGCGCCTCGGCGCGACGATCATGCTGGCGCCGATCACCTTTGCCGAGGGCTATCCGGAAATCTCGCCGCAGCCCTACGGGATCCTCAAAGCCGTGCGCGACTCCGGCGCGTTCCGGAAGGGCACGTGGGGCGCCGAGATCATCGACGAACTCGCGCCGCAGTCCGGCGACATCGTGGTCGAGGGCAAGCGCGGGCTCGACTGCTTCGCCAGCACAAATCTCGATTTCATCCTCCGTTCGCGCGGCATCACCGACGTGGCGCTGGCGGGATTTCTCACCAATTGCTGCGTCGAATCCACGATGCGCTCGGCCTATGAGCGCGGCTATCGCGTCGTGACCCTGGTCGACTGCACCGCGACGATCAGCGAGGAAGAGCAGCGCGTCGCGACCGCGAAGGATTTCCCGATGTTCTCGATGCCGATGGCGCACGGCGACTTCCTGCGTCAACTGGGCAATCGCTGAATCGGCCGACAAAACAAAATGGTCCTGCGCGCGACCCGCGCCGTGTTCATGCGCGGCGGCACCAGCAAGGCGATCCTGTTCCGCGCCGACGACTTGCCGCGCGATCGGGCCGACTGGGCGGCAATCTTTCTGGCCGCGATGGGATCGCCCGATCCCAATGGGCGGCAGCTCGACGGCATGGGCGGCGGCGTGTCGTCGCTCTCGAAGATCTGCGTCGTCGGTCCGCCCAGCCGCGGCGACGCCGACATCGACTATACGTTTGCGCAGATCTCGATCGCTGAAGCGGAGGTCGACTACGGCGGAAACTGCGGAAACATGTCGTCGGCGATCGGCCCGTTCGCGGTCGATGAGGGTCTGGTTCCCGCACCGTCCGACGGCATCGTGGCGGTGCGCATCCACAATACCAATACCGGCAAGATCATCGTCGCGCGCTTTGCGGTCGAGGGCGGGCGCGCCGTCGTCACGGGTGATTTCGCGCTCGACGGCGTGGCGGGAACGGCGGCGCCGATCCGTCTCGACTTCACCGATCCAGGCGGTGCCAAGACCGGAAAGCTGCTGCCGACCGGCAATGCGGTCGATCTGCTCGACCTGCCGGGTCTGGGGAACATCCGCGCCAGCCTGATCGACGCCGCCAATCCCGGCGTGCATGTCGCCGCTGTGGATCTCGGCATGATCGGGACCGAATCCCCGCACGAGATCGAGCGCAATGCGACGCTGATGGCGCAGCTCGAAATGCTGCGTCAGGTCGCTGCCGTCATGATGGGGATTGCACCCGATCTCGACGCCGCCAGGCGCATGGCCAGCATTCCCAAAGTCGCGCTGCTGTCGGCGCCCAAGGACAATCCGACTCTGTCGGGGCAGATCCTGGCGGCATCGGCGATGGATATTCTCGCGCGCGTCATGTCGGTCGGCCAACCGCATCGCGCGCTGCCGTTGACTGCTGCGCTGTGTCTCGCGGTCGCTTGCCGCGTGCCGGGCAGCGTCGCGCAGGGGCTGGTGCGCGGCGAGGGTGCCTCGATCCGCATCGGCCATCCGTCCGGCGTGATGGTGGTCGATGCCGACGTGCGGATCGGCGATGACGGCGCCTTGCTGGTTCCGAGCGCCACCGTGTTCCGCACCGCACGGAGGCTGTTCCAGGGCGAAGTGCTGACCGCCTAGCGCGTTTTCCCGCGAAAGCCTGCCCCGTACTCGATACGGGGTGGATACCGGTTCCCGGAGGAAAAACGTGCCAAATCAAAAACTTAGCCCCATCTCGGCCGTCCTGGGAAACTGGCCGGCGGTGCCGTAATTCGAGACGCGGCTTGTATTCCTCGGCCATTTGAGGCGAAGTGTGCCGGTCGATAGACGGCCAGACGACTTGGCCATGCGCGGATTCGTTCGCGCCCAGCTGAACCTCATCTCTCCCGACGATGCGAATTCGACAGCCCGCGGTTTCCGCAGGCTCGCAAAACAATGTGTGAAAGGGCTTCCCATGGCTACGGGAACCGTGAAGTGGTTTAACGTTCAAAAGGGCTTCGGCTTCCTCGCCGTTGACGGCGGCGGCAGCGATGCCTTCGTTCATATCAGCGCCGTGGAGCGCGCCGGTCTCGGCGAGCTGCGCGAAGGCCAGAAGCTGGATTTCGAGCTCGTCGCCGATCGCAAGAGCGGCAAGATGGCGGCCGAAAACCTCAAAGTTGTTGGCTGATGCCGGCGTGAGCGGATGGGGGTCGGCGGCTTTGCTGCCGACCTTTCCGCTTCCCTGATCGACATCAACCGCACGGATGACCGTGCCAGGAGGACGTGATGGCTAAAAGTCAGAAGCGCAGCACTCGCGAACTCAAGAAGCCGAAGAAGAACAAAGACGCCGCCGGTGCGGCATCGCCGTCGCCGTTCAAGGGTTCGACGATTCCACCGAAGAAGAAGTAATCGTATCACGGCTATCGGAACGCCCGGCGCGCGATTTCGCTACGTCGCATCCGGTCGCCGTCAGGCAGGCCGAACGCTCCGACAAGCCTCGCTGATCAGTCCTTGTGTCCCGCCGCTGGCGAAGAAGGCTCCGCGCTGCCTATCCGCCGGCTTGCGCGCCACATAAAGCGCCAATCGCGTATTTACCTTTAACGACGTGTTCGCTCAGCCTCGTGCTGCAGCCCGGTATTGCTCGTCGGTGACGTGTTCCAGCCATTCGACGGCCTTGCCGTCGAGCATTTCGGCGATGGCGACATGCGTCATCGCGGTGGCGTCGGTTGCGCCGTGCCAGTGCTTCTCGCCGGGCGGGATCCAGACGACGTCACCGGGGCGTATCTCCTCGATTGGGCCATTTTCCCGCTGCGTCCAGCCGAGGCCGGACGTGACAATCAACGTCTGGCCGAGCGGATGGGTGTGCCAGGCCGTGCGTGCGCCGGGCTCGAACGTGACGATCGCGCCGCCCGCACGCGCCGGATCTGGCGCCTGGAACGGCGTGTCGATCCGCACCGAGCCGGTGAAGTACTCGGCGGGGCCCTTACGCGAGGGGACTGAAGCGTTGCGTTGAATGTTCATGTCCGCTTTCCCCTCTGCCGCATCGCTCGTCTTGGCTTGCGAGAACTTGAAACACGACGCCGGCCTGAAGTTCCGGCGCGTCTCCTGTAAACAGGTCGTTCATCAACCGGATCCGTGGGCGCTTTCCCTGCCGTCGGGTCACTTGAAGTCGCGCGAGCGCGGCATCGGATCGTCGTTGGCGGGCGCCAGCGCGCGCAGCCGGTCGCTGAGGTCGAACAGTTCTTCGGCGACGACATGCACGACGATGCCTTCGCGCTGCACGCGGCCACGCACGCCCATCACTTCGCTGCCGAGCAGGATCCGGCGATATTGCTCGAACACGCTCGGCCAGACGACGAGATTGGCGATGCCGGTTTCGTCTTCGAGCGTGACGAAGATGACGCCGCTCGCCGTGCCCGGCTGCTGCCGAATGAGGACCAGGCCGGCAACGCTGATCTCGTCGCCGTCCGTGTAGGTCGCGAGCCGGTCGTTGCGCAGGTAACCGTCACGCGTCAGCGACGGCCGGAACAGCCCGACCGGATGCGCTTTCAGCGACAGGCGCAGATGCGCATAGTCCTGCAGCACCGCTTCGCCGATCGTCTCAGCGCGCAACGTGGCGTCGGGCTCGATCCGTTCGGCTTCGAGCGCCTGTAGCGCGCCAGGATCGAATCCCTGGGCGCGCCACAGCGCGTCGCGTCGCGAACGCTGCATCGATCCGAATGCGTCGGCCTTGGCCAGCGCCCGCACGGCGCGGACCGACAAGCCGGGAATGCGCCGCAACTGTTCGACGCGCTCGAAGGCGCCGATCTTCACGCGTTCTTCGATCAGCACTTCAGCCTCTTTTTGACTGAAGCCTTTCACCTGCCGCAGACCCAGTCGAAGCGCGTGATGTTTTCCGCCGCCCGGTTCCAGCGTGCAGTCCCACTCGCTGAGATTGACGTCGACGGGGCGGATCTCGACGCCATGCTCGCGCGCGTCGCGCACCAACTGCGCCGGCGCGTAAAAGCCCATCGGCTGGCTGTTGAGAATGGCCGCCGCGAACACGTCGGGATGGTGGCACTTCATCCAGGCCGAGGCATAGACGAGCAGCGCGAAGGACGCGGCGTGGCTTTCGGGAAAGCCGTATTCGCCGAAACCTTCGATCTGGGCGAAACAGTCTTCGGCGAACTTACGCTCGTACCCGTTCCCGATCATGCCTTCGATAAAGCGGGACTTGAGCTTGTAGATCGTGCCGTTGTGCCGGAACGTCGCCATCGCGCGACGCAGCTGGTTGGCTTCGGCGGAGGTGAATTTCGCAGCAACCATGGCGATCTTCATCGCCTGTTCCTGGAACAGCGGCACGCCGCACGTCTTCTCCAGGACCGTGCGCAGCTCTTCGCTGGGAAAGGTGATCTCTTCCTGCCCCGACCGGCGGCGCAGATACGGGTGCACCATGTCGCCCTGAATCGGACCGGGCCGCACGATCGCGACTTCGACCACGAGATCGTAGAATTCCTTCGGCTTCAGCCGCGGCAGCATCGACATCTGGGCGCGGCTTTCAACCTGGAACACGCCGACCGAGTCGGCGCGCTGCAGCATCTCGTAGGTGGCCTGGTCGCCTTCTTCGATGTCTCCGAGTTCCAGATGGATCTGCTTGTGCCGCCCCAGCAGATCCAGACCTTTGCGCAGGCAGGTCAGCATGCCCAACGCCAGTACGTCGATCTTGAGCAGTCCGATCGAATCCAGATCGTCCTTGTCCCATTCGATGACGGTGCGGTCGTCCATCGCCGCATTCTCGATCGGCACGGTCTCGTGCAACGGGCCGCGGCTGATGACGAAGCCGCCGACATGCTGCGACAGATGCCGCGGAAAGCCGAGCAGCGCCTGGGTCAGCGCCAAGGTGGCGCGGATGACCGGTTCGTCGGGATCGAGCCCGGCTTCGCGCACATAGTCAGCCTGCACGCCGTCGCGACCCCATCCCCACAGCGTATGTGCCAGGCGATCGATCACGTCCTGGCTCAATCCCATCGCCTTGCCGACGTCGCGAATGGCGCTGCGCGGGCGATAGGTGATCAAGGTCGCGGCCAAGGCGGCACGCTCGCGCGTGTATTTGTCGTAGATGTGCTGGATGACTTCTTCGCGCCGCTCATGCTCGAAATCGACGTCGATGTCGGGCGGCTCCTTGCGTTCGGGCGACACGAACCGTTCGAACAGCGTGTCGATCCGCTCGGGGCCGACGGCGGTGATGCCGAGCACATAACAAACGATCGAATTCGCCGCCGAGCCGCGGCCCTGGCAGAGGATCTTCTGCTGTCTTGCGAAATTGACGATCTCGTAGACGGTGAGAAAGTACGGCGCGTATTCCAGCTCCTCGATCTGCGTCAGCTCCCTGCGCAGGCGGTCGCGTACGTCGGTCGGAATTGCGCCGCGATATTTTTCGCCCGCATGCGTCCAGACGCGCTCTTCGAGATGCTGTTGCGGCGTCAATCCTTCGGGGACCGGTTCGGCCGGATATTCGTATTTCAGCTCTTTGAGATCGAAGCTGCAGCGATTCGCGATCTCGACCGTACGTTCGAGCGCATCCAGGTGACCTGCGAACAGCCGCGCCATCTCGCGCGGCGTCTTGAGGCAACGTTCGGCATTGGCCTGCAGCCGCGAGCCGGCTTCCTGGATGGTGCATTTCTCGCGGATGCAGGTCAGCACGTCCTGCAAGGGGCGGCGCGCCGGAACGTGATAGAGCGTGTCGCCCAGCGCGACCAACGGCGCGCCAACCCGGTCCGCCTCGTGCTGCAGCATCGCGATGCGCCGCGCATCGTCGCCGCGAAACGCATGCGAGGCGCCGACATACAGCCTGTCGCCGAATGTTTCGCGTAGCGTCTGCAGGTGGACGGCGAAGGCTTCGCCGTACGGCAGCGAGGTCTCGGGCGGCAGCGCGACGGCGATCAGCCCTTGTGCATGCGACAGCAGATCGTCGCGCATCAGGCGGCATTGCCCCTTGGCGGCGCGGCGCTTGCCGACCGTCAGCAGGGTGGTCATGCGGCCATAGGCAGCCCGATCGGTCGGATAGAGCAGGACGGGCGGCGCATCGAGCAGGTCGATGCGGCAGGCGGAAAGATAGCGAAACGGTTCGGGTGCTGGTTTCCGATCGCGTTCGGCCTGTTGCCTGGCCGCCTCGTTCAGCTCGCGCGCCGTGTCCCAGCCGCGCACGATGCCGGCGACGCTGTTGCGGTCGGTGATCGCCAGCCCGCGCAGGCCGATCGCTTTGGCCGCGACGACATATTCGGCGGGCGACGAGCCGCCGCGCAGGAAGCTGAAATTCGACGTGACCTGCAACTCGGCATAGGCGGGCATCGTCGTCATGCGAAGATGCCGTGCAGGTACCAGCGCGTCGGCAGGTCGGGCTGGTAGAGGCCGACGCGGAACACCCAGTAGCGGCGGCCGTCATCGGCCTGCACGCGGTAGTAATCGCGCAAGGACGGATCGGGCAGGTCGGGTGACAGCGTGTCGTCGATCGCGACCGGTGATGCATCGTCTTCGTCGCCGTCTTCATCGCCGAGGCGGGTCGCGGTCAGCAGCAGACGGTCGAGCGCGCCGCCCGCTTCACGCCACCATTCGGGTTCGATCCGTTCCGGACCGTCCGCCGCAAGCACGCGGCGCGTACGTTGCCGCCAGGTGAAGCGCAGCGGCGGATGATCGGGCACCTGCGCGATCGCGTCGATCGGTTCGGCGCGCGGCAGCAGCAGCAACGGGCGGGGACCGCGCACCGGCCAGGCATGTCTGGCCGGCGCGCCGCCGGCGGCGGCGAAGCTCGCTGCGCGTTCGGGCACATGGCTGTCGAGCGGCGCCGGGCGCAGCACGCGCGACGCGCCCAGCCGCGTCTGCAGCCGGTCGATCAAAGGCGCCGCATCGCGCAGTCTTTCGCCGAGCAGGCCGCCCGCACCGAGCTGATGCGCCGGATTGTAGTCGGTCGCGGGCGCGACCAGCGTCGCCGCGTCGATGCCGAAACCGGGATCGACGCGGTCGAGCCGTTCGAGAAAGAGACGTTTCAGGTGCGGCGCACTGCGCGTCGGCGCGGAGGTGTCGATGCGCGTCAGCTGCGTGCTGCCGTCGACGCGGAACCAGGTAAGGTCGAGCCGCCTCGCGCCGCGCACCTCGCGTTCGAGCTGCACCGAAAGCGCGTCGAGCAGCCGGTCCAGCGCAGCCTCGAGCGCTTCGCGCGTCGCGATCGGTTCGGCGAAAACCAGCCGCGTGCGAAACCGCGGCACCGCGCGCCGCGACGGACCCGCTTCCGGCACGCGGCCCAGCGCCGCGTCGAGCCGCTGCAGCAACTCGGGAAAGCGGGCACCCAACCCGGCGCGCGGCAGCGCATCGATTTCGCGCACCTCGCGAATGCCGAGCGTGCGCAGCGTCTCGCGCGTCGCCTCGTCGGGCTGCAGCGCTTCGACCGGCAGCTTGTTGAGATGCAGCCGCAGGTGCCCACGCGGAATCGACTCGCCGTCGCCCCAGCGCACCTGCATCCAGGCCGCGCCCGGCGTGTCGGCGGCGGCGGCGCGCGTGGTGTAGCCCAGGGCGCGGAAACGCGCGCGCAGATCCTGCAGCAGATGGGTTTCGCCACCGAACAGATGGGCGCAACCGGTGATGTCGAGCGCCAGCCCGTCCGGTTGCTGTGCATGGGCGAGCGGGGTCCAACGCTGCGCCCAGCCGGCGAACCGCGCCAACGTTGCGCGATCCTGGCTCGCGTCGATCCAGTCATATTGCAGCGCCGGTTCGAGAGCGCGTGCTTCGCCGAGCGGACGCCCGATGGTCAGGCCCAGCGCGCGCGCCCTGGCATCGAGCGCGGCAAGGCGCGGCCCATGCGCGTGCGCTTCGATCAGCACGAAAGGATCGTCGTTCGCGGGCGCCGCCGCGTTGCGCGCGCTGCGCCAGCGGTCGATCGCGAAGAAGGGAAACCAGACGGCGACGTAACGGCGTGCCATCAGCCGGCTTTCCGCAGCTTCTCCGCCGGCACCGGCTGCTTCTTGTGCGCAGCGTGAAGCTGCGCGTCGGTCGCCTCGACCAGCACGCGTCCGGCTTCGTTCCATTCGAGCAGCATCGAGCGGCCGGCGCGTCCGCCGCGGCAGCGTTCGAGGTCGACGCGCCAGCGCGGCGCCCCGACGCCCACCGCATCCGGCCCAGCTGCTTGCGACGTCACGAGCCAGCGCGTCGTGGCGGCGCTCGATGTCGCCACTTTGGTTGCAGCGTAGGTGGCGAAGGCGGGGCCTTCGCCTTGTTCGGCGGCCAGCAGCAAGCGCCGTTGCGCGGTGAGATCGGGCGCGACGCCGTCGAGCAGCACCGCGTCGCCGCACGAAGCGCGCAGCGATTCCTCGGCCGCCCACAGCGCGTCGCGTGCATTGGGAGCGTCGACCAGGATCAAACGGTCGGGATCGAACCCGATCTGCGCCAAGCCGAACCCATAGGGCAGGCCGTGTTCGGACGTGGCATGGGCGAGACGGATCCAGATGACGGGGCCCGCGCCACTGCAATTGGCCCCACGGCCGGCCAGAATGAGCGCGAAAGCGAGCGGGGCGAGGTCGAGCGGAGCGCCGGTGAATTCATGCAGCCCGGCGCGGGCGAGCCCGCCGCCGGGCAGCCAAGAATCGAGCGCCGGCGCACCCGTCCCAACCACCGTCGCCGCAGGCGAAGCCGCGGGTCTGGCGTCGTACGCAGATGCGCCGGCGCGTGCCACCAGCCCGGCCGCCAGGAGGGGGGCGAGCGCGGCTTCAAGCCGGTGGCTTTCCATCGAGCGGCCCGCTTCAGGCCGCTTGGGCCAGTACGTCGTGGACCAAGCGGAGGTCCTCGACGAGCCGCCCATATTCAATCCGTTTGGACTCCTCGTCCTCCAACCGGAGAAGCATCGAGGGGTGGATCGTTCCTACCACATACGGCGCGAATTCGCTCGGGACGAATCGTCCCCGATCCTTCGTTACACGAAATTTTGGCCCGATCACCGCAGCGGCCGCGATCGCCCCCAGACAGACCAGGACGCGCGGCCGGACGGCCAGGATCTCGGCCTTAAGCCACGGATTACACGCACGAATTTCCATCGTATTGGGCGAGGAATGGATCCGGCGCTTGCCCCGCGGGACCCATTTGAAGTGCTTCACCGCGTTGGTGACGTAGGTTTTCCGCCGGTCGATCCCGGCCTCTTTGAGGGCCCGGTCCAGCAGCTTGCCGGCAGGGCCGACGAAGGGCTTGCCGGCGATGTCCTCGGCGTCGCCCGGCTGCTCGCCGACCAGCATCACATCGGCCCGTTTCGAGCCTTCGCCGAACACGGTCTGGGTGCCGAGCTGGTGCAGCGGGCAGGCGGTGCAGCCGGCCGCCGCATCGCGCAGCGCCGCCAGATCGGTGGGGTTTTCGGGCAGAAAGCGGGCGGCGCTGTCGGGCGGAAGCTTGATGGCCATGGGCGGTCTCCTCTCGCCTGAGAGAACAACGGACCCTGGCTCCCGGCTCCCGGCGATGTTCTTCTTTTGTACTCGTCTGGGGCGGAACGAGTCGAGTCGGGAATCACCCCGAATGTTCAGACCGTCGTCTCTTCCTCCATCGCCTGCTTTTCTTCCTTGCCGCGCCGCACCGGGGCGGCCCGTCCTTCGCCCTGGTCGGTCAGGGTGGGAAATTCACCGGCATTCTCGACCGCTTCCAGCGGTTCGACCGTGCCGACGCGATCGGCATAGACATGCCCTTCGGCGACCGGGTTGGGCTTGGTGATGTTGCGCTGGTTGTCCTCGATCGCGACCAGCTCCTTGGCCATCTCCCAATGCGCCGCATCGCGGCCTTCCGGGCGGCCTTCGCGTTCCCAAAGCTGATGGGCGCGCTCGCGAATACGACGTTCGATTTCGTCCATGTCGACCATGTGCATCTCTCCTTTAGGGAAGGAACACGGCGGGCCCCTGCGGCGGTTCCGATCCCGACGCCCGATCGATCTCGACTCCGACAGCCTGTCTTCTATCTTGTCTCCTATCTTGCGATGCAGCAGCGAAATGCGGTCCGCGCCTTGCTTGACGCCCGCACAGCGCGGGTGTCCGATCCGGTCTTCAAGCACTGCACGGCAAGTTGGAGGCGCCCATGAGTCCGGCATCTGACCGATCGCCCTGGCGAGGTGTGCGACCTTGATGAAGCCCACCGATATCAAAGCACCCGAGCATTTTCATCGGGTCGTCGATTGCCAATGGGCCTGTCCGGCCCACACCCCCGTCCCCGAATACATCAGAATGATCAGCCAGGGCCGTTACGCCGACGCGTATATGGTGAACTGGTACTCCAACGTATTCCCCGGAATTCTCGGTCGAACCTGCGACCGCCCCTGCGAGCCCGCCTGCCGCCGCGGCCGCGTCGAAGACGAACCCGTCGCAATCTGCCGCCTGAAGCGCGTCGCCGCCGACCATAAAGGCGACGTCACCGCGCGCATGCCGCTCGCCGCGGCGGCGAAGAACGGCAAGCGCGTCGCGCTGATCGGCGCCGGGCCTGCCTCGCTCACGGTGGCGCGCGACCTGCTGCCGCTCGGCTACGACGTCACCGTGTTCGACGGCGACAACAAGCTCGGCGGCATGATCCGCACCCAGATCCCGCGCTTTCGCTTGCCCGAAAGCGTGATCGACGAAGAAGTCGGCTACATCGCGCGGCTCGGCCTGACGGTGCGCAGCGGCGAACGCGTCGACAGTCTGAAATCGCTGCTGGGCCAGGGCTTCGATGCGGTGTTCGTCGGATCGGGCGCACCGCGCGGCCGCGATCTCGATCTGCCGGGCCGCACGGAAGCGGCCGCCAGCATCCATATCGGCATCGACTGGCTGTCGTCGGTGTCGTTCGGCCACGTCACCTCGATCGGCAAGCGCGTGCTGGTGCTTGGCGGCGGCAATACCGCGATGGATTGCTGCCGTTCGTCCAAGCGCCTGGGCGGCGAAGACGTGCGCGTGGTGGTGCGCTCGGGCTTCGAAGAAATGAAAGCGTCGCCCTGGGAAAAGGAAGACGCGCAGCACGAAGGCATTCCGATCCACAACTGGCTGGTGCCGAAAAGCTTCGAGCACGTGAACGGCAAGCTGGTCGCGATGGTGTTCGAGAAAGTCGCACCGGTGGTCGGCGCCGACGGCAAGCGCAGCGCCAGGCCCACCGGCGAGCCGGACGTGCGCATGGAATGCGACGAAGTGCTGATCGCGGTCGGCCAGGAGAATTCCTTCCCCTGGATCGAGCGCGACGTCGGACTCGAATTCGACAAATGGGGTCTGCCCAAGCTCAACGCCGACACGCTGCAATCGACGGTGCCGCAACTGTTCTTTGGCGGCGACGCGGCGTTCGGGCCCAAGAACATCATCTGGGCCGTCGCGCACGGGCATCAGGCCGCGATCTCGATCGACAAATTCTGTCAGGGCCAGGACGTCGCCGACCGGCCGCCGCCGCACGTGACCCTGGCAAGCCAGAAGATGGGCATCCACGAGTGGAGCTACGACAACGACCGTTCGAACGATCTGCGATTCAAGGTGCCGCAGCTTCCCGCCGAACGCGCGCTGTCGAACATCAAGCTTGAAGTCGAGCTCGGCTATGACGACCGGCTCGCATTCAAGGAGGCGCAGCGCTGTCTGAACTGCGACGTGCAGACCGTGTTCGAGGACAAGCTCTGCATCGAATGCGACGCCTGTGTCGATATCTGCCCGACCGACTGCATCACCTTCACCGGGAGTGGTGAGGAGAACGAGGTGCGCGAGCGGCTCAGCGCGCCCGCGCTCAACCTGACGCAGCCGCTCTACGCTTCGGGCGCGCTCAAGACCGGACGGATCATGGTCAAAGACGAAGATGTTTGCCTTCATTGCGGCATGTGCGCCGAGCGCTGTCCGACCGGCGCCTGGGACATGCAGAAGTTCCTGCTCGAAATCGCTCAGTCAGGGGATCGCGCATGCCATCGAGCCGCCTAGCCGATCATAAGTTGGCGGCCGTCAACGACTTCGTCGTCAAGTTCGCCAACGTCAACGGATCGGGCTCGGCCAGCGCCAACGCGCTGTTCGCGAAGGCGATCCTGCGCATGGGCGTGCCCTGCGCGCCGCGCAACATCTTCCCCTCGAACATCCAGGGCCTGCCGACCTGGTACGAGGTGCGCGTCACCGAAGCGGGCTGGCTCGGCGCGCGCGGCGGCGTCGATCTCATGGTCCAGATGAATCCGCAGACCTGGGACAAGGACCTCGCTGCGATCGAACCGGGCGGTTACCTGTTCTACGATTCGACGCGCGCGCTGCCGCGGTCGAAATTTCGTGACGACGTCACCACCTTGGGCCTGCCGCTGACCGAGATCTGCAACGCCGCCTACAAGGATCCGCGGCAGCGCCAGCTGTTCAAGAACATCGTCTATGTCGGTGCACTGTCGTTTCTGCTGTCGATGGACGCCGACACGGTCGAGACGCTGATCGCCGAGCAGTTCAAGGGCAAGGACAAGCTGATCGCGCCCAACGTCGAAGCGTTCCGCCTCGGCCGCGAACGCGCCAAGGAGACGTTCGGCGAGCCGATCGGCCTCATCGTGCGCAAGAGCGACCAGGTCGGCGACAAGATCTTCGTCGAAGGCAACGCCGCCGCCGCGCTCGGCGCGGTCTATGGCGGCGCCACGGTATGCGCCTGGTATCCGATCACGCCGTCGACCTCGCTCGCCGAAGCCTTCCAGCGCTGGTGCAGGAAATTCCGCGTCGACAGCGCCACCGGCGATCAGCGCTTCGCCATCGTGCAGGCCGAGGACGAGCTCGCCTCGATCGGCATGGTGCTGGGCGCGGCGTGGAACGGCGCGCGCGCCTTCACCAGCACGTCGGGCCCGGGCATCTCGCTGATGAGCGAGTTTCTGGGCCTCGCCTATTTCGCCGAGATTCCCGCCGTGCTGTTCAATGTGCAACGGGCAGGGCCTTCGACGGGCATGCCGACGCGTACCCAGCAATGCGACGTGCTCGCCTGCGCCTATGCCAGCCACGGCGATACCAAGCACGTGCTGCTGTTCCCCGAAGATCCGTACGAGGCGTTCGAGTTCGGCGCCCAGGCCTTCGATCTCGCCGACCGGCTGCAGACGCCGGTCTTCGTCATGCTCGATCTCGATATCGGCATGAATGAGCGGCTGTGCGCGCCGTTCAAATGGGACGCCTCGCGCAAGCTCGATCGCGGCAAGGTCGTCACCGCCGAGATGCTCGAGGCCGGCTTCGAATTCGGCCGCTATCTCGACGTCGATGGCGACGGCATTGCGTACCGAACCTATCCCGGCACGCATCCGACCAAGGGCGCCTATTTCACGCGTGGCAGCAGCCACGACCGCTATGCGCGCTACACCGAGGACGGCGCCGCCTATGTCGACAGCGTCGAGCGGCTGCTGAAGAAACATGCCACGGCGCGGAATCTGGTGCCGGCGCCGGTCGTGATCGACGCGCCGCACCCGACCCGCACCGGCGCGCTGTTCTATGGCTCGACCGCGCCCGCGATGCGCGAAGCGCTGGCAATGCTGGGCGGGGCGGGGCTGCAGGTCGACGGGCTGCGCGTGCGCGGCTTCCCGTTCGCCGACGAAGTCAAAGCCTGGATCGAACGCCACGACCAGATCTTCGTGGTCGAACAGAATCGCGACGGGCAGCTGCGCACCTTGTTGACCGCCGAGCTCGGCATCAATCCCGCCAAGCTCGTGTCGCTGGTGCATTTCGACGGTTCGCCCATCACGGCCCGCTTCATCCACGGCGCGATTTCGAACGAAATTGCCCGCGACAGCGGGCATCCATCTCAACCAGCGCGTCGTGCGGGGGGATGGACCCCCGCCTTCGTGGGGGATTGATGCAATGAGTTTCCTCCCCAAACCCAAGCTGCATCACCCGCAGCTCCCGACCAACAAGCTCGGCTATACGCGCCGCGACTATGAAGGGACGATCTCGACCCTGTGCGCCGGGTGCGGCCACGATTCGATCTCGGCCGCCATCGTGCAGGCTGTGTTCGAGCTGGAGATCGAACCGCACCGCATCGCCAAGCTGTCCGGCATCGGCTGTTCGTCCAAGACGCCGAACTATTTTCTGAACCCGGCGCACGGTTTCAACTCGGTGCATGGGCGCATGCCGTCGGTGGCGACCGGCGCCAACCTCGCCAATCGCGAGCTGATCTATCTCGGCGTGTCGGGCGACGGCGATTCCGCCTCGATCGGCTTCGGCCAGTTCGCGCACGCGATGCGGCGCGGCGTCGACATGTGCTACATCGTCGAGAATAACGGCGTGTACGGGCTGACCAAGGGACAGTTCTCCGCCACCGCCGATCGCGGCTCAAAATCCAAGAAGGGCGCGGTCAATGCCGATGAAGGCATCGATCTGGCGCAGATGGCGCTGTCGCTGGGCGCGACCTATGTCGGCCGCGGCTTCTCGGGCGACAAGGCGCAGCTGGTGCCGCTGATCCAAGGCGCGCTGCTGCATCGCGGACCGGCGCTGCTCGACGTCATCAGCCCCTGTGTCGCCTTCAACAATCATGAAGGCTCGACCCGCAGCTTCGACTGGGTGCGCGCCCATAACGAAGCGGTGAACCAGCTCGACTTCATCGTCGGCCGCGACGAGATCGTGCATGCGCAGGAACCCGGCACGGTCGACGAAGTGACCCAGCATGACGGCAGCGTGCTTCGCCTGCGCAAACTGGCGCCCGACTACGACGCGCATGACCGCGACGGCGCGATCGCCTATCTCGCCGCTGCCAGGCGTGCGGGCGAGATCGTCACCGGGCTTCTGTTCGTCGATCCCGAACCGAGCGATCTGCACAGCGCGCTGCGCACGCCCGCGACCGGCCTCAACCGGCTGGGCGACGCCGAGCTGGTGCCGGGACCGGCCGCACTCGAAGCGGTCAACGGATCGCTGCGCTAGCGCGTTTTCCCGCGAACCACTTTTCTCGCGAACCACTTAGATGTGAGACAAGGGCCGCCCGAGCGGGCGGCCCTTGTCGTTCGTGCTTCGATCCAACTGTGACGCGCCTGCCACGTGCGGCAGCGTTGTTGAAGGTTCCTTGACGGGAACTGTACGGATCGGTTCAGTGCGCCCCGGCTGATGGACGTTTGGGTCCGGGGCCGAGGAGAGCTTGCGCATGGTCAATTTCTTCATTGAACGGCCGATCTTCTCGGCGGTCATCGCGATGATTTTCGTGCTGGCCGGGTCGATCTGCATGTTGATCCTGCCGATCGCGCAGTTCCCTGAAATCATCCCGCCGCAGGTCACGGTTACCGCTGCCTATCCGGGCGCCTCGGCCGAGGTCGTGGCCGACACGGTCACGACACCGATCGAAAGCCAGGTGAACGGCGTCGAGCACATGCTCTATATCGCCTCGACCGCGGCCAATGACGGCACCGCGACGATCAACGTCACGTTCGACATCGGTACCGACGTGGCGATCGCGGCGGTCGACGTGCAGAACCGCGTTACCCGCGCTTCGCCGCAGCTGCCCGACATCGTCAATCGCGGCGGCGTCGTGACCCAGAAGCGCCAGCCCTCGGTGGCGCTGGTGGTCAATCTCTATTCGCCCGACAACAGCCGCGATGCGCTGTTCCTGTCGAACTACGCCAACATCCAGATCGTCGACGCGCTGAAGCGCGTGAAAGGCGTCGGCGACGCGCTGATCTTCGGTGAAAAGCGCTACTCCATGCGCGTCTGGTTGAATCCGGACCGGATGGCGTCGCTGGGCATCGCCGCGCAGGACGTGCAGCAGGCGGTGCTCGAGCAGAACGTGCAGGTCGCGGCCGGCCGCATCGGCGCGCCGCCGATGCCGCCGGGCGGCGCCGCCTTCCAGATTCAGGTCAATACCCAGGGCCGTCTGACCTCGGCCGAGCAGTTCGGCGACATCGTGTTGCGCACCGATGACAGTGGCCGCGTGGTGCGGCTGCATGACGTGGCGCGCATCGAACTCGGCGCCCAGGATTACGGCTCGACCGCCAAGCTCAAAGGCCAGCCCGGCGTCGCGGTGCCGATCTTCCAGCTGCCCGGTTCGAACGCCTTCTCGATGGCCGAAGGCATCCGCGCCGAGATGGACAAGATCAAGACGCGCTTCCCCAGCGGCGTCGACTACACGATCGTCTATGACACGACGAGCTTCGTGCGCGACTCGATCACCGAAGTGGCACACACGCTGTTCGAAGCGATGCTGTTGGTGTTCCTGGTCGTATTCATCTTCCTGCAGAGCTGGCGCGCCACGATCATTCCGGCGGTCACCATCCCGGTGTCGCTGATCGGTACCTTCGCGCTGATGCTGGTGTTCGGATTCAGCATCAACACGGTCAGCCTGCTCGGCATGTTGCTGGCGATCGGCCTCGTCGTCGACGACGCAATCGTGGTGGTCGAAAACGTCCAGCGTCAGCTGGAAATGGGCAAGAAGCCGATGCAGGCGGCCAAGGACGCGATGGCCGAAGTCACCGCGCCCATCATCGCCACCACCGCGGTGCTGATGGCGGTGTTCGTGCCGGTGGCCTTCATCCCCGGTATCTCCGGCGCGCTCTACAACCAGTTCGCGCTGACCATCGCGATCTCGGTGTTCCTGTCGGCGATCAATTCACTGACCTTGTCGCCGGCTTTGTGCGCGGTGTTGCTGCGCAAGGGCGACGACCAGCCGACCTTCGGTCCGTTCCGCTGGTTCAACCGCAACTTCAACGCCTTCCGCGAAGGCTACGCCAATCGTCTGGCGGGGGCGGTGCAGCGCTGGCGCTGGGTCGTCGCCTTCTTCCTGGTCGGCATCGTCATCGCCTTCGGGCTGGTGCGCTCGTTGCCGACCGCGTTCCTGCCCGACGAAGACCAGGGCTATTTCATCGTCGCGATTCAGGGACCGGACGGCTCGTCGCTCGAGCGGACCGAAAAGGTCAGCCAGCGCGTGCTCGAGATCATGATGAAGCAGCCGGGCGTGGTGAACGCGGTCGAAGTCGACGGCTACAACTTCATCTCGGGCGTCAGCCAGCCCAATGCCGGCATCAAGTTCGGGCGTCTGGCGCCCTACGGGGACCGGCCTGACATCAAGACCATCATCAACAACCTCAACCAGCAATTCTTCCAGATCAGCGACGCGCGCGTCTTCGCGATCCAGCCGCCGTCGATCCAGGGTCTGTCGGTGTCGGGCGGATTCGAATTTCAGTTGCAGGACCTGCAGGGCGTCGGTTCGCAGACGTTGGGCAAGGTGGCGCAGGAGCTGATCGCGCGGGCGCGGCAGCGGCCGGAAATGGCGGGCGTGTTCTCGCTCTACTCCGACCAGGTGCCGCAGATGTATCTCGACGTCGACCGCCAGAAGGCCAAGTTGCAGGGCCTGACGCTGACCGACGTGTTCCAGACGCTGCAGATCTATCTCGGCTCGCTCTACGTCAACGACTTCAACCTGTTCGGTCGCGTCTACCGCGTCATCCTGCAGGCCGAGTCGCAGAACCGCGCCAACGAGACCGACATTACCCAGCTCTATGCGCGCAATCGCAGCGGCAGCATGGTGCCGCTGTCAGCGGTCGCCGAAGCACATCCGATCGTCGGTCCCGACATCGTCACGCACTACAATCTGTACCGCTCGATTCTCATCAATGGCGGTCCGGCGCCGGGCTACAGCTCGGGCGACGCGATCAAGGCGATGGAGGAAGTGGCGCAGCAGGTCCTGCCGCCGGGCATCACCTACAGCTGGACCGGCGTCACCTTCCAGCAGCTGCGCGCGGGCGACCTGGCGCCGCTGATCTTCGCGCTGGCGCTGGTCTTCGTGTTCCTGTTCCTCGCCGCGCAATATGAAAGCTGGATCCTGCCCGTCATCATCATGCTCGCCGTGCCGCTCGCGTTGCTCGGCGCGCTGGCCGCGCTCACGATTCGCGGCATGGCGCTCGACATCTATGGGCAGATCGGCCTCGTCATGCTGATCGGCCTGGCGGCGAAGAACGCGATTCTGATCGTCGAGTTCGCCAAAGAGCGTCGCGAACGGGAAAACATGCCTGTCGTCATGGCCGCGGTCGAAGCGGCGCGTCTGCGCCTGCGGCCGATCTTGATGACCGCCTTCGCCTTCATCCTCGGCGTCGTGCCGCTGGTGGTCGCGACGGGCGCGGGCGCGTCGAGCCGCCAGTCGCTGGGCACCACCGTGTTCGGCGGCATGCTGGCGGCGACGGTGCTCAGCCTGATTTCGGTCCCGGTTTTCTTCTCGCTCATCGAGACCATGCGCGAGCGCAAGCGCTTCGCCGAACTCGAGCAGGAAGCGGCGGACCTCGAAGCTCACCGGCTGCAGGCGCCACACGGCGCCGTGCCCGTCGGCCATGATTGATCGGAGAAGAAGAATGAACCGCAGGCGTATCGTTCTGGCCGCCCTGATGGTGGTGGCCATAGCCGCCGCAGGGTGGATCTTGATGCCACACGCGCGCAAACAGCAGGCGCAGCCCGCGCGGCCGCCAATTCCCGTGCCCGTCATCACCATCGGCCCGCGAAACGTGCCGATCTATCGGGAGTTCGTCGGCTTCACGCGCGCCATCAACACGATCGACGTGCGCGCGCGCGTCACCGGCTATCTCGCCGAGCGCAAGGTCAAGGAAGGCAGCGACGTCGATGCCGGCGAAGTCCTGTACCAGATCGATCCGCGCGACTATCAGACCGCGCTGCAGCGGGCCCAGGCGGCGGTGGAGCTGTCGAAGAAGAACGTCGCGCGTACCGAACCGCTCGCGGCCCGCGGCTTCTCCTCGCGCCAGACGCTCGACCAGCAGGTGTCGCAATTGCACCAGGACGAGGCGGCGCTGCGCCAGGCGCAGCTCAACCTCGAATATACGACGGTGAAGGCGCCGTTTCCCGGCCGCGTCGGCCGGACCGAGATCGACGTCGGCGGCCTGGTCAGCGAAGTGAACACCAAGCTGACCTCGCTGGTGCAGTTCGATCCGGTCTACGCCTTCTTCACCCCAAGCGACGCCGAGCTGAGCGAGATCAACCAGGCGCGCGTGGTCGGCCAGGTCGAAACGCAGCTGTTGATGCCGGGCGCCGACGAGCCGGTGGCGGTCGGCCATCTCGATTTCGTCGACAACTCGGTCGATCGTGCCACCGGCACGGTCACGATGCGCGGCGTGTTCCGTAATTCACGCAAGACCGTGCTGCCGGGCCAGTTCGTGCATGTACGCGTCAAGCTGCGCGACGAGCCCAACGGCTTGCTCGTGCCGCAAGCGGCCTTGGGCTCGAACCAGCAGGGTAAGTTCGTTTACGTCGTCAGCAAGGACAACAAGGTCGAAGAACGCCAGATCAAGCTGGGCAGCGTCTTCAAGGCCTCGCAGCTGGTGACTGAAGGCGTCTTCGCGGGCGACCGTCTGATCATCAGCGGTTTGCAGAACCTGTTCCCGGGTACGCCGGTGGATCCCAAGGAAGCCGCGGCTCCGTAATCAATTCCCCGCGCAAGCGGGGATCCACGCCCGGGGGGGGCAAGCGTACGCATGGACCCCCGCTTTCGCGGGGGATATGCCTTACGCGATGGAACAGCCTTCTTCCGACCAGGTCCGCGCTCTGCTGGGCCGCTTCTTTGATCCTGCTTCGATCGCGGGCGTCACGATCGCCGCGGGGCGTGCCTCGATCGCGATCGAGATCAACCCGGCGCGCGCCGCCGAGCTGGAAAAGCCGCGCGCCGAAGCCGAACACGCCATCGCGGAACTGCCCGGCATCGAACGCGTCCATGTCGTGCTGACCGCGGCCAAAGCTGCCGCGCCCGCGGCCGCACCTGCCGCCGCGCCGCGCGCGCATGCGCACCCGCCGCAGCAGCCGGCCAAGCGTCCGCTCGACGGGGTGCGCCACGTGATCGCGGTCGCATCGGGCAAAGGCGGCGTCGGGAAATCGACCACCGCCGCCAATCTGGCGCTGGCGCTGGCCGGGCTCGGCCAAAAAGTCGGCGTGCTCGACGCCGACATTTACGGCCCGTCGCAGCACCGCATTCTCGGGCTCAAGGGCAAGCCCGAGGTCACCGGCAACAAGATGCTCCAACCCATGCTCGCCTTCGGCCTCAAGGCGATGACGATCGGGCTGCTGGTGCCGGAAGACCAGGCGATGATCTGGCGCGGGCCGATGGTGCAGGGCGCGCTGAACCAGCTGATGCGCGAAGTGGCGTGGGCGCCGCTCGACATTCTCGTCATCGACATGCCGCCGGGCACCGGCGACGCGCAGCTCACCATCTCGCAGCAGGCGCCGCTCTCGGGCGCGGTGGTGGTGTCGACGCCACAGGATCTGGCGCTGATCGACGCGACCCGCGCCGTGTCGATGTTCAAGAAAGTCGCGATCCCGATCCTCGGCGTGGTCGAGAACATGTCGACCTATGTCTGTCCTAATTGCGGGCACGAGGCGCATATTTTCGGCCATGGCGGCGCACGCGACGAAGCGTACCGTCTCGGCGTCGACTTCCTCGGCGAGATTCCGCTGCACGCCGACATTCGGCGCACCTCGGATGAAGGCCGTCCGATCATGCTCGAACAGCCCGACGGGCCGCACGCCGCCGCCTATCGCGCCATCGCCGAACGCGTGCTCGCCAAGCTCGAAGGCGGGGCAGGCGCCAAGGCACCGCCCCGCATCAGTATTTCATAATGCGCCGTCGCGACCTGCTGCGCGCCGGCCTGGCCGCTTCGGTCGCGTCGCGCGTGGCGCCGGCGCGCGCCGCGACGACCTTGTTGCGCGTCGGCTATATTCCGATCCTGCCGATGACGCCGCTGTTCGTGCTGGCGGGCGAGGGCTGGGCCGCGTCGCAGAATCTCGAACTCAAATTGTCGCCGTTCTCGTCGGGGCCCGCGATGGTGCAGGCGATGGCGGCGGACTCGCTCGACATCGCCTATGTCGGCGTCGGGCCGGCGCTGGTGGCGCGCTCGCGCGGCCTGCCGCAGCGTGTGGTCGCGTCGAACGTGGTCGATCAGGTGGCGCTGGTCGGGCGCGGAACGCTGGCGCGCGACTATGACTCCCAGGACCCGGCCGGTTCGTTCCGCCGCTTCCGCGAACGCGAGGGCCGCGCCGCCAAGATCGCGACCCTGCCGCAGGGTTCGGTGCCCGACGCGGTGTTGCGCTACTGGCTGCTGCGCATCGCCAGGATCCCGCCGAGCGACGTCGAAGTGATCGGGGTCGGCGAAGACGCGGTCCAGCAACAATTGCTGGCGGGTGCCGTCGACGCCGCCTCGATCCTCGAACCGATCCTCACCATCGTGCAGGAGCGCGATGCGGGCGCGCGCACGCTGGTGCCGAACGGCGCGATGTTTCCGGGCCAGCCCGGCGCCGTGGTGGTCGCCAGCGAAAACGCCATCGCGATGCGGAGCGAGGCGGTCCAGTCGCTGGTCGCGCTGCATGCGCGGGCGCTGAAATTCATCCCTGCCGATCCCGACCGCACCACCGAGCATCTCGGTTTCTTTCTCGGCCGCGGCCTGGTCCAGCCCGCGACGCTCAAGCGCGCGCTGCTGAACGAGACGCCGCGTTTCGTCGGCGATCCGCGCCGCATTCTCGCCGGCACGTCGGCGCTGCAGGATTTCATGGTCGAACTCGGCGCATTGCCGAAACCGACCAAGCTCGACGAGCTGTTCGAGTTCCGCTTTTACGACGCGGTTCGCTGAACGACCTGCCGGTCGAACCACAGGCGGATCGGATGGTGCTCGTTGGCGAGCAGTTTCCCCGTCATCGACAGCGACACGACAATCAGCATCGGCCGGATCAGATTGGCGCCGAAATGAATCGCAGCGCGTGAGCCGAGCCAGCCGCCGACCAGCTGCGACACGGCCATCGACAGGCCGATCGTCCAAATGACCTGGCCCGATTCAGCCAGCACGATCAGCGATACGAGGTTCGAGGTCAGGTTCAGCAGCTTGGCGTTTGCCGTCGCGCGCCGCAGCCCGTATCCGCGCAGCACCACGAAAGCGATGGTAAAAAACGATCCGGCGCCAGGCCCGAAGAACCCGTCATAAAAGCCGATCGCCGGCGCCAGCGTGCCCGCGAACGCAGCCATCGACAGACGGCTGCGCGCGTCCTCGTCGCTGAGGCGCGGACCGAACAGGAACAACAGCGCGACGCCGATCAGCAGCACCGGAATGATTCCGGCCAGCAGACTCGCATCGATCAGGCGTAACGCCCAACCGCCGAGCGCAGCGCCGATTGCGGTCGCTGCAACGGCGGCGCCAGCATCGCGAATGTCGAGATGACCGCGCCGGTGAAAGGTGAGAACGGCGCTGCTGGTGCCGAACACGGCCTGCGCCTTGTTGGTGCCGATCGCCATTGCGGGCGGCAGTCCCGCCCACAACAGGGCCGGCACCGCGATCAAACCGCCGCCGCCTGCAATCGCATCGACAAAGCCGGCAAAAAGCGCGGCTGCAACCAGCAGCCCCAGCGTTTCGCTCGTCACGAACTCCATCGTCAGTCGAACAACCCGCTGAACGGCAGGAAGTCGACCACGTCGCCGGGCGCGAAGGCGTCGCGGCCGGCCGGCAGGTCGCATAGACCATCGCTCCACGCGAGCGAGGTCAGCAGGTTCGAGCCTTGCGCGCGATACAGAACGGCGCGGCCATTCTCGATGCGCGCGCGAACGAATTCGTTGAGCCGCGCCGGCTTGGTATGGGCGCTGTCGAGCGCGACCGGCAGGCGCACGAAACGCGGCGCATCGAACCCCGCCAGCGCGCTCAGCACGGCGCGGCCGAGCAGCGCGAAAATCACCGCGACCGAGACCGGATTTCCCGGCAGGCCCAGCACATGCGCGTTGCCGACACGGCCGAGCAGCACCGGCCGCCCCGGCCGGATGGACAGACGCCAGAACAGGATTTCGCCCAGCGCCTCGACGCTGGGGCGCACGTGATCGTGATCGCCGACCGACACGCCGCCGGTGGTGAGCAGCAGGTCGAAGCGCGCCGACGCCTCGAGCAGCGCGCGCTCGGTGGCGCCGCGATCGTCGCGCAGGATCGGCAGGGTTTCGATGTCGACCGGCCAGCGCCGCAGCATCGCGGCCAGCATCGGCCGGTTGGAATCGAAGATCTGGCCCGAAAGCGGCGGGCCCTTGCCGTCGTCGAGCGTGCGCAGTTCGGTGCCGGTCGAAATGATGCCGACGCGCAGCTTGCGCCGCACCGGCGCGTCGCGCTCGCCCAGCGACAAAAGCAGCGCCAGATCCTGCGGCGCCAGTCGACGGCCCGCTGCAAGCGCGACGTCGCCGGCGCGAATGTCTTCCCCGGCCCGGCGAATATGGGCGCCGAGCTTGGGCACGCTGCGCAGCACGATCGCGTCGCCGTCGCGCTCGCAATCTTCCTGCATCACGACCGTATCGGCACCGTTCGGGATCACCGCGCCGGTCGAAATGCGCGTCGTGCCGCCGGCCGGCAGCTCGCCGGCAAAGGGAATGCCGGCGGCGCTCTCACCGGCGACGCGCAGCCGCGCATTCGTCTCGGCCGTGACGTCGCCGCGGCGGAAGGCCCAACCGTCGACGCCGGTATTGTCGAACGGCGGCAGGGTCAGGGCGGCACGAATGTCGGTCGCCAGTGCGCGGCCGATCGCGTCGGTCAGGGCGACGTG
This sequence comes from Rhodospirillales bacterium, assembly GCA_028291365.1. Lineage (GTDB taxonomy): Bacteria > Pseudomonadota > Alphaproteobacteria > BOG-932 > Roseiterribacteraceae > Roseiterribacter. The sequence continues at coordinate 23,502 of JAQGIE010000218.1, read as the reverse complement.
CTCGATTTCCGTGACCGGCTCGACGCGCGCAGCGATCAGGGTCAGCGCTTCGGAAAGATGGTTGGGCGACATGGCTCGACCGCTATATCCCTCGGCATATCGCGCCGCAATCAGGTGGCGCGGCTTGCCTCGCCGCTCCCTCGTTTTTACTGCATCGTTCCGGCTTGGTCTGACGGGAGGAACAGATGGCGCACCCCAATTTGCTCGCGGTCTTCGTCGCGGCGCTCGCGACCTTCGCGATCGGCGGCCCCTGGTATCGGTTTTTCGGGCCCAAGCGCGACCGGATCGGCGCGGCGCCCGATCAACCCGGGAAGGGCCATCCCGCGCTCGTCTTCGGTACCGCCTATCTACTGTCGCTGGTCGCGGTCTATGGGCTGGGCCTGCTGATCGGCGCCGCGCCGACGGTTGGGCGCGGCTTTCATGTCGGTGCCATGACCGGACTCTTCTTCGTCGCCACCAGCTTCGGCATCAACTATGCGTTCGACGCACGGAAGCTGAAGACCTGGTTCATCGACGCGGGCTATCACGTGTTGCAATTCATCGCGTTCGGTGTCGTGCTTGGCCTGTTCGGCTGATTTTTTGCCTCATCATTGCCGCGAAACTCGGATCTTTGCGCGCCATGACCATCACCACTTCCCGCCGCGCCGTGCTGTGCGGCTGCTTCGCCTGTTTCGTCGCCGGGTTGGCCAAGCCGCTGCGCGCCGAAGAACCGAAACCTGCGTTCGCGCTGCGCGAACTCGCCAAAGGCACGTGGCTGCATACGAGCTGGAAAACCTTGCCCAAGGTCGGACATTTCCCGTCCAACGGGCTCGTCGTTGCCGGGCGCGACACGACGTGGCTGATCGACACGGCGTGGGAAGACGAAGACACCGATCTCCTGTTTGACGCGGCCAAGAAAGCGACCGGCCGCGCCCCGGCGCAAATCGTCGTCACCCACGCGCATGACGATCGCATGTCGGGCCTGCCGATCCTGCACGCCCACGGCGTGCACTCGCTGGCGCACGAGCTGACGCAGCAGGACGCGCCGAAGCGCGACCTGACGCCGGCGCAGGAATCGTGGAGCGGCCGCGACAAGGAACTCGATGTCGGCGGCCGCAAGCTGCAGATGCTGCAGCCCGGCGCTGCACATACGCGCGACAATGTCGTGGTGTACCTGCCCGATGTGTCGGTGCTGTTCGGCGGCTGCATGATCCGGGCCAAGGCGGGCAAGACTCTCGGCTTCGTCGGCGACGCCAACGTCGCGGCCTGGCCCGCGACCGCGCGCGTGGTTCAGAAGCAGTTCGGCAAGGCCAAGATCGTCGTGCCGGGCCACGGCGATCCCGGCGACACCACGCTGATCGCGCACACGATCGCGCTGGCCGAGGCGGCCAAATCTTGACGTAGCACGCTTGCGTGCTACATGCTCCGGCAGCTGACCGGAGATGACCGATGCAGAAACAGCTGACGATGCGCGAGGTGAACCAGCGTTTCACCGAATGCGTGCGCGAGGTCGAGGAAAGCGGCGACGAGATCGTCATCACCCGCCACGGCGAGCCCGTCGCGCGGCTGGTGCCTATGATGCCGGGGCAACGAATTCTGACGCCCACCCAGCAGGCAGCGTTGGCGCGGATGAAAGCGTGGCTCGACGATCCGCAGCCGCTGGGGATCGCCGAGAACTTCGATCGCGACTCCTTGTATGACCGCTAGGCGCGGCGCGCAGCGCGGCGTCGAAGAAGCGCCCAGCAGGCCGTATCTGACGCGACCACCAGCGCGATTTACGCTGGACACCAACGTGCTGATCTACGCTGCCGATTCCGCGTCTGCAGCCAGGCAGGCTTTGGCGAGTTCGTTGCTGCAGCGTGCCGCGTTGGCTGATTGCCTTCTGACCTTGCAGTCTGTTCGCGAGTTTTTTGCGGCGGTATCTCGCAAGAACCTGTTGAGCCGCGCCGATGCGGCTGTGAAGGCCCGCAGTTTCCTCGAGACGTTCCGGATGTGTGTCGAAGGCCCGACGGCAACACGTACTGCCCTCGAAGCCGCATCGACGGGCAAAGGCAGCGTTTGGGATTCACTGCTGATCGCGACCGCGGTCGAAGCCGGCTGCTCGTTCGTCATTAGCGAAGACATGGCGCCCGGCATGCACCCCCTCGGTGCACGCATTGTCCGTCCGTTCGCCGGCGACCGCCTCAGCCGTGAGGTCGAGACGCTGCTGCCTCAGTGATCGCCGCCGCGCGCGATTTCGATCGCGTGCAGCAGACCGGGCAGCAGCGCGTCCATCGCGTCGCTGACGGCGCCGATCGAACCCGGCAGCGTGACGATCAAGGTCGTTCCGCGCAGGCCCGCGACGCCGCGCGACAGCATCGCGGCCGGCAGGCGGGCCTGGCCGTAAGCACGCATCGCTTCGCCGATCCCCACGATCTCGCGGTCGAGCAGCTTCCGGGTCGTTTCGGGCGTCGTGTCGCGCGGGCCGATACCGGTGCCACCGGTGGTCAGGATGAGGTCGAGTTTCTGCTCGTCGGCGAATTGGCGGATCAGCGTTTCGAGCTGAGCCGGCTCGTCGGCGATCGTCTCGAGCGCGGTGACGCCGACGCCGGCAGCTTCGAGCCGCTCAACGATGACCGGCCCCGAACGGTCCTGCGCCTGGCCCCGGTCGGACAGCGTGATCACCGCCGCGCGCATGCCGTCGCCGCGCGCGAAGTCGCTCTTGCCGCCTTTCTTGGACAGGAGCTCGACCCCGTCGATCCACATCTTCTCGTCGAGCATCTTGAGCATGTCGTAGATCGTCAGCACCGCGACGGTGGCGCCGTGCAGCGCTTCCATCTCGACCCCGGTCTTGTGGATCACGCGCACCGACACGCGCGCCTCGATCTCGCGTTCGCGCACGTCGAACTCGACCCCGATCCAGTCGATCGGCAGCGGATGGCAGTAGGGAATCGCGCGCGGTGTTTCCTTGGCCGCCTGGATGGCGGCCACCTTGGCGACCGGCAACGGATCGCCCTTGGGCACGCGGCCTTCGACGACGGCGCGGATCGTGTCCGGGTCGGCATGCAGCACCGCCTTGGCCGTGGCGGTGCGCAGCGTGGTGATCTTGGCGGAGACGTCAGCCATTCCCCGCGTAAGCGGGGATCCAGTTCGTACGTCCAATGCGCGATCCTTTGCATGGATCCCCGCTCCCGGCTCGGGGCCGGGACAAGCTTCGCGGGGAATGAATCTATCCGCCGATCTCGACCATGGCGCGATTGCCCAGGCGGGTGAGTTCTTCCATCGGCGCATGCGCTGCCTGCTTCAAGCCGACGGCGTAGGCGATCTGGGTTTCGATCGCGTCGTCGTCGGCGCCGGCACGCAAGGCATCGCGCAGCGATTGCTCGGCAGGGTGGAACAGGCAGGTCTTGAGATTGCCGTCCGAGGTCAGGCGCAGCCGGTTGCAGGTGCCGCAGAAACTGTCGGTCATCGAGGTCACGAAACCGACCGAGCCCTGATGCCCGACCAGCGCGAATTCCTTCGCCACCGCCGACGGATGCACCGCGATCGGCGCCAGGCGCCAACGCGTTTCGAGCCGCTCGCGAATCTCGCTCCACGGCACCACGCCGGCCTTGTGCCAGTGGTTGCCGGGGAAGGGCATGTATTCGATGAAGCGGATCTGCAGCGGGCGGTCCTGCGCCCAGGTGACGAAATCCTCGATCTCGTCGTCATTGACGCCGCGCATCACGACCATGTTGATCTTGACCGGCGCGTATCCCGCCGCGAGCGAGGCTTCGATGCCCGCCATCACCGCATCGAAACTGTCGCGCTTGGTAATCTCGAGAAACCGATCGCGGCGAAGCGTGTCGAGGCTGATCGTGAGCGTGTTCAAACCGGCCGCGCGCAGCGATGCCGCGCGGCGGTCCAGCGAGATGCCGTTGGTGGTCATCGCCAGGATCGAAAGACCCGGCAGCGCGGCGATCCGCGAGGCGATCGATTCCAGGTCGCGCCGCACCAGCGGCTCGCCACCGGTGAGGCGGATCTTGTCGATGCCCATATGCACGAATACCGACGCCAACCGTACCACCTCGTCTTCGGTGAGCAGCGACGGGCGCGGCGTCCAGGCAATGCCTTCGGGCGGCATGCAATAGCCGCAGCGCAGGTTGCAGCGATCGGTGAGCGAGATGCGCAGATAGGTATGGCGGCGACCGAACCGGTCGACCAGGCCGTGCGCAAGCTCCGGCGCGAGGGCGAGTGCGGACGCGGTCATTCGGCGGTCTCCGTCAGGATGGCGCGCACCGCGTCGGCGCCGCCGCGTACCGACCAGACGTCGCTCCAGCCGCGCGCGCGCAGTTTCTGCGCCGCGCGCAGCGAGCGACGGCCGGCGGCGCAGAACAGGAAGGTGCGCGGGCCGGGCTCGAATCCCGGCGCGTCGGCGTCGAACCCGCCGAACGGGCGCGACAAGGTGCCGGGCGGTACCGCGCCGCTCCGTTCGGCCGGCTCGCGCAGATCGATCCAGCGCGCGCCGCGCAAGGTCGCATGATCGATGCTCGCGAGGTCGACTTCGATCTCGCTCGGCGGCGCCTGCGCCACCGTCACGTCGGTCAGGCTGGTGATGCTCGGCTGCTCGCCGCACAGGGCGCAGTCAGGGCGGCGCGGCCGCTTGAAGCGCTGCGTCTCGAAGGTGGCAAGGTCGAACAGCAAGGTCGCGTCGCTCAGCTGTCCCGGCATGCCGAGCAGCCGCTTCAGCGCTTCGGCCGCCTGCAGCGCGCCAAACAGTTGCGGCACGACGCCGAGCACGCCGACTTCGGCGCAATTGCCGACCGCGCCCGCGGGCGGCGGGGCGGGATGGATGCAGCGCAGGCAACCGCCGTCGGATGCGGCGTCGATCGTCTGCAGCTGGCCCTCATATTGGTAGAGGCTCGCCTGCACGACCGGCACGCCCAGCAGATGTGCAGCGTCGTTGAGCAGATATTTGGTCGCGAAATTGTCGGTGCAGTCGAGCACCAGGTCATAGCCGGCGAGGATCTCGGCGCAATTGGCGGGACCCAGCCGGTCGCTGTGCACGCGCACCGAAAGGAACGGATTGAGCGCCGACAGGCGTGCCGCCGCGAGCTGCGCCTTGGGCTTGCCGATGTCGGTGGCGCTGTAGAGCAGCTGGCGATGCAGGTTCGATGCGTCGAGCTCGTCATGCTCGACCAGCCCCAGCGTGCCGACGCCGGCGGCGGCGAGCGACGGCGCTGCGGCACTGCCCAACCCGCCCATGCCGACGATCAGCACGCGCGCGTCTTTGAGTTTCGCCTGGCCCGCCTCGCCGATCTCGGGCAGGCGCAACTGGCGCGCATAGAGTTGCGACTCATCGAGCTTCGGCGTGAAGGAAAGCTCCGACGGCGCGGCGTGCTGGCAATTCACCCAGATCGCGTCGCCACCGGCGTAATGTTCTTTCTTCCAGACCGGCAGTCGCGCCTTGATCTCGTCAATGATGTAGCGGCAGGCGCGGAAGGCTTCGTCGCGATGGCTGGCGGCGACGCCGATCCAGACGGCTCGGTCGCCCAACTGCAAGGTGCCGGTGCGATGTACGGCGCGCGCCGCGTGAATGGCGAATTTGGCCTGGGCTTCGTCGAGGATCCGCTCGGCTTCGGCGATGGCGAGCGGTTCGAAGGCCTCGTAGTCGAGCCGTGCGACTTTGCGGCCATCATTATGGTCGCGCACCCAGCCTTCGAAGGTCGCGTAGGCGCCGGCGCGATGGTCGCGCAGGGCGGCCTCGAACGGCTCGTGCTCGAACGGCGTCGCCGCGATGGTGAACCGCGCCATCTCAGCCCCCGGCCACCGGCGGAATGAAGACGACGATGTCGTCGGCGGCGAGCTCGCGGTCCATCCCCGCAAAAGACTCGTTGATTGCCACCCCGACGCGCTCGGCCGGCAGGCTGAAGCCATGGCGACCGGCGAGCTCCTGATAGAGGTCGCGCGGCGTCCGGGCCGTGGTCTCGATCACCTCGGCGGCCAGGCCGCGCTCCTCCCGGAGCAAGGCGAAATAGCGGAGCTGAATGGCTTGCATGGGAGAAGGACTCAAGCACGGGCCAAGCGTTGTTTCCACTCGGATATAACGCCGCTAGTCTCCAAGGCGATGGTCCTCTCCCTGCAATTTTGTCACCCCGGCGAAGGCCGGGGCCTGTCGTGGTGGCGGTCCGGAATAGGTCCGTGTCGCCAAAACCATGGGCCCCGGCCTTCGCCGGGGTGACAGCGAGAAGGGGTCGGCGGCGTGGCCAACGCATCTTTGGTCCAGATTCCGAGCCTTCGCTGGGACGGCGACGCGGTCGAACCTCGTGTCGAGACCATCGCCGAGGAGGTGCCGGTGGCGCTGGTCTATAACGGGATCAGCCACGTCGTGATGATGGCGACCCCCCAGGATCTGGCCGATTTCGCGCTGGGCTTCAGCCTGTCCGAGGGCATCCTCGAAAGCCCGGCCGAGCTCTACGACCTGGTCGAAACACCGCGCGAAACCGGGATCGAGGTCGAACTGACCGTCGCGTCCGAGCGCTTCCAGGCGCTCAAGGCGCGGCGGCGCAACCTGACCGGCCGGACCGGCTGCGGCCTGTGCGGCGTCGATTCCCTCGCCGAAGCGGTGCGTCCGTCGCGCGACGTCGGCGAGGCGCCGACCATCGCGCCGGCCGCGATCGGGCGCGCCATGGACGCGCTGCCCGAGCTGCAACCGCTCAACCGCGAAGCGCGCGCGCTCCATGCCGCGGCTTGGGCCGGGCGCGACGGGACCATCGCGCTGGTGCGCGAAGACGTCGGACGGCACAACGCGCTCGACAAGCTGATCGGGTCGATGGCGCGGCAGAGGATCGACCCGCGCGACGGGTTTCTCGTCATGACCAGCCGCTGCAGCTACGAGATCGTGCAGAAGGCGGTTTCGTTCGGCATCGGCATCGTCGTTTCGGTGTCGGCGCCGACGGCGCTCGCGGTGCGCATGGCGGAAACGTCGAACCTGACCTTGGTCGCGCTCGCGCGCGGCAAGCGCCACACGGCCTATGCGCGCGCCGACCGGATCGCTGAATGCGCCTGAAGCAGCGCGTCGGCCGCGGCGTCGATGTCGGCTTCGGAGGTGAAGCGGCCGAGCCCGATGCGCAGCGCCTCAAGCGCCTGCGTCTCGTCCAGCCCCAACGCCAGCAGCACGCGCGACGGTTCGACCGTGGCGCTGCTGCAGGCCGAGCCTGACGACAGCGAGATCTGCTCGCGCACCTGCCACAGCAGGTCCTGCGCCGCGACGCCCGGAAAAGCGAAATTCAGATTGTGCGGCAGGCGATGTTCGATCCCGCCATGCACGCGCAGATCGGGCGCGGCGTTCTGCAACGCGCGCAGCAAGTGTTCGCGCAGCCCGGCGAGACGCTGCGCGTCTTCGGTTCGTTCTTCGCGTGCGATCGTCGCGGCGGTGGCGAAACCGATGATCAAGGGCACCGGCAACGTGCCCGGGCGCAAACCTTGCTCCTGTCCGCCGCCGCCGAAGAGCGGCACGAGCTTGACGTCGCGGCGGCGCCACAGCGCACCGACGCCTTTGGGACCGTAGATCTTGTGCGCCGACAGCGACATCAGATCCGCCTGGATCTGGTTCACGTCGATCGCCTGCGTCGACAGCGCCTGCGCCGCGTCGACATGGAACAGCGCGCCATGCGCCCGCGTGATCGCGCCCAGTTCGGCGAGCGGCTGGATGGTGCCGATCTCGTGATTGGCGGCCATCACCGACACCAGCAACGTGTCGTCGGCGAGCGCAGCGCGCAGTGCGTCCGGCTCGACGCGCCCCGTCCGGTCCACCGGCAAGGTCGTGACGCGCGCGCCTTCACGCGTCGCCAGTTCGGCGGCTTCGCGCACGCAGGGATGCTCGACGGCACTGATGATCAAATGGCGGCGCGACGCCGGCGCCGCACGCACCGCGCCGAGAATGGCGAGATTGTTGGCCTCGGTCGCGCCCGAGGTGAAAATGATTTCGGCCGGCTCCGCCGCGATCAGCATGGCGATTTCGCCGCGCGCCATGGCGACGGCGAGCTCGGCCTCCCAGCCATAGACGTGCTCGACCGAATGCGGGTTGCCGAAACGATCTTCAAAGAACGGGCGCATCGCAGCGAGCACGCGGCGATCGGTCGGCGTGGTGGCGTGGTGGTCGAGATAGATCGGCAGTGGCATGGCAGTCGGCCGAAAACTACGCCGGCTGCCGCAAAAAGACGATGCCGGCGCGTTTTCGGGCGAAGCCTGCCCCGTACTTGATACGGCAGCCTGCCCCGTACTTGATACGGGGTTCGGATCGCGCTCTACCCGATCGCGCGCCGCCGCGCCGCCACTGCGAAATGCGCCAGCATCCAGGGCCCGCCCAGCGCGATCACGATCAGCATCGCGTAGCGCAGCGAGTCCGCGCCGGCGGAAGCGGCCAGCAGGTCGCTGCACCCGCCGACCAGCAGCGGTCCGGCGCCGATGCCGATCACCGATGACATGACCAGCATCACGCCGCCGATCGTGGCGCGCTCGCGCGGCGCCGCCTCGGCCTGGATCGCCGCGGTCAATGGACCGATCGCGAGCGCGGTGAAGAAACCCGCCGCAACCGATAGCGCATACGCGAGATCGAGCTGCCCGGCGATGACGACGCCGATCGACGGCAGCAGGCCCGCCAGGTTGGCGCCGAAGATCATGCGATCGGGCCAGCGCGGGTCGCGCTTGCCGAAGCGGTCGGCAAGCCAGCCGCCGAGCACGAGGCCGACGATGGTGCCGACGCCGCGCGTCATCGCGATCGAAACGCCGAGCGCAGCACCCTCGACGCCAAAACTGCGATGAAAGAAGGCGGGCAGCCATTGCAGCTGCCCGTACAGCAGCAGGACCGACACGCTGTAGCCGAGCAGATAGTGAAACAGCCGCCGGTTGGCGATGGTCCGGCGCAGCACCAGCGAGACCGGCTCGACGCTGCGATCCGCGGCGACGGCGCGCGCCGGCTCCTTGATCGTCGTTGCGATCAAGATCGCGACGACGATGCCAGGCACGGCAAGGACGAAAAACGCCATGCGCCAGCCGACGACCTGGCCGAGCCAGCCGCCGACCGCGAACGCGATCAGCATGCCGAGCGGTCCGCCGGCGGTGAAAATGGCGAGCGCGGTGGTGCGCCGGTCGGGCGGAAACAGATCGCCGATGATCGAATAGGACGCCGGCACCGAACCGGCCTCGCCGGCGCCGACGCCGAAGCGCGCGACGAACAGGTGCCAGACATTGGTCACCGCGCCGGTCATGCCCGTCATCACGCTCCACGCGGCGAGCGCCACGATCAGGATCGCCTTGCGCGAGCCGCGGTCGGCGAGCCGCGCGATCGGCAGGCTGCACATCGCATAGAAGAGCGAGAAGGCGAGTCCGGTCAGCAGCCCGATCTCGGTGTCGGACAGATGCAGCTCTTCCTTGATCGGGATGAGCAGGATCGCGAGCGCGAAGCGATCGGCATAGGAGATCGCCATGACGACGGTGAGGACGCCCAGCACGTACCAGGCGCGCGGCGTCGCGCGGGCCGTCGGCTGCGTGCGGCCGGCCGGGCCGGCCTGGGTCGAGGGGACAACACGCATGGCTTTCCTCGCGAGACGGACGCCGCACCATCGCTTGCCCGTCAAACACAAGTCAACGATCAAACATGTTTGACGAACTGCTACAGATCGCTAGATTGCGTCCCGATACAGGTCGAAAAGGACAGCCGGGCATGCAGTCTTCTCCAGCGGCGATCGGGCGGGACACCGACGAGTTGAGCTTTCTGTATCCGGCCAGCGAGCCCGATTCGTGCGGCCTTCTGCCGGTCGGCGACGGTCACGAAATCTGGTGGGAGGCGAGCGGCAACCCGGCCGGCATACCGGTCATCTATCTCCATGGCGGACCCGGTCTGGCGGCGCGGCCGGTGCATCGCCGGTTCTTCGACCCGGCGTTCTATCGCATCGTGCTGATGCACCAGCGCGGCTGCGGCAAGTCGCGGCCGCTGGCGAGCATTCATGCCAACACGACCTGGACCTTGGTCGACGACATCGAACGGCTGCGCCTGCATCTCGGTGTCGAACGCTGGCTCGTCGCCGGCGGCAGCTGGGGCAGTTGTCTCGCGCTTGCCTATGGCGAGGCGCATCCCGAACGCTGTCTCGGTTTTCGCCTGCGCGGCGTCATTCTCGGGCGCGTCAGCGACATCGCCTGGTGGTGGAACGGCACGCGCATGCTGTTTCCCGAAGCCTATGACGACCTGCTCGCCTTTCTTCCCGAAGCCGAGCGCCACGATCCAATGTCGGCTTATTGCGGCCGGCTCGTCGATACCGATCCGCGCATCTACGAGCCTGCGGCGCGCGCGCTGAAAGAGTTCTCGGGGCGGACCGTGCATATCCGTCCCAACGCGGCGACGGTCGAGGACGCCTCGAAGCCCGAAATCGCGGTGCCGCTGTCGCGCCTCTTCGCGCATTACACGCTGAACGGCTTCTTCCTTCGCGAGAACCAATTGATGCAGGGGCTGCAGAAGCTGGTTCATCTGCCCTGCGCCATCGTGCAGGGCAGGTACGACGTCACGACGCCGACCGAAGCGGCCTGGACGCTGCACAAGGCATGGCCAGGGTCGACCGTGCGCATCATCGCCGAAGGGGCGCATGACGAACTCGACCCGCCGCTCGCCCGCGCCGTGTTCGACGCGCACGAAGCCTTGAAGGTGAAGCTTGCCCGCTGAGAAGACCGATCGACGCGGCTGGTGTTCGATGCGCCGGCGCGACATGCTGCTCGGCATGCCGGCCCTGTTGCTCGCCTCCGGTTCGCCGGCCTTCGCCGCGGCGGCGCAGCGCGTCCTGGTTCGCGTCGACACCGAGCTGGGCGCGTTGCTGATCGCCGTCTTTCCGCGCAAAGCACCGGTCACGACGGCGAATTTTCTCGCCTATGTCGACGCGCATTATCTCGACGACGGCTCGGTCTATCGCATCGTGACGCCGGACAATCAGCATCCCGAGCCTGCGGTCAAAGTCTCGCTCGTGCAGTGGGGCATGAATCTCGGCCAGAAGCCGCCGCCGCTGCCGCCGATCGCGCATGAAACGACGGCGATGACGGGGCTACGCCATCGTCACGGCACCGTCTCGATGGCACGGCTCGAACCGGGTACGGCGGCGTCGGAATTCTTCATCTGCGTCGGCGACCAGCCCGAACTCGATTTCGGCGGTCACCGCAATCCAGACGGCGCGGGCTTCGCCGCCTTCGGCGAGGTGGTGGTCGGCGGTCAGGTGGTCGACGCGCTCTATGCTCGCGCCGAATCGGACCACATGCTTCGGCGGCCGATTCCACTGCGCGGCGTCGCGCGCGCCTAGTCGTCTTTCTTTTTCGTCGCGTGTTCGAACAGCGGCGGCGTGCCGACCCACAGGACGCGCGAGATCTTGTTGCCTTCGTTGAACATCTTATAGCGCAGCCGCTGGTCGAAATGCGCGCTGTCGCCGGCCGACAGGACGTACGTGTCGTCTTCGATCTCGAACTTCACGGTTCCTTCCAGCATGTAGAACAGGCCTTCGCCTTCGCGCCGCACTGTCGGTGAGACGACGCCGGGTTCGAGCTGGATGACCAGCGCTTCCATTTTCGGATCGTCGAGGTCGCCGCTCAGCAGCACGTGCTTCACGCGACCGAGATCGATGATTTCGGGATCGTTGGCGCGACGCACCGTGCGGCCGCCTTTGGGCACGTCGATGAAATAGCCGAGCTCGACCTCCAGCGCGCGCGCCAGATGCATCAACGAAATGATCGACGGCGTCGTCAGGCCTCGTTCGGCCTGCGAGATGAACGGCGCCGAAAGGCCCGACTGTTCCGCCAGCTCGCGCAGGGTCAGGCCGAGCTTGCGTCGGCGCGCGCGCAACGCGAAGGCGATCGACAGCGTCTGGTTCGACGCGATCTCGTCATGCTGCTTCTGGGTCCGCTTTGGCGGTGCCGCCTTTTTCTTTTTCAAATCGACCTCCCCGAAACGCCACTGATACCGAGCGGCCACGGTCCGGCAATGCCGTATTTCGAGCTGTTGCACCTACACCATATCTGCCTCTGTTTTATAGCGTGATCGGCAGCGCCCCTAGTGGTTGACGAAAGCATATCAAACTTGTTTGATGAACTGGCGCCGGACCAAAAAAACAAAGGAGGGGGCTTATGGCACTTGGGATTCAGGGAAAGAGGCGACGTCTGGGATCGTGCCTGGCCGTTCTGGGGCTGATCCTGCCGGGGGCGGCGATCGCCGCCGAGGCGCTCGAAGAGATCACCGTCACGGCCGAGAAGCGCGGCGAGAACCTCCAGGCCGTGCCGATCTCGATCACCGCCTTTTCAGGCGCCGGCCTGCAGGCCCGCGGCATCCTGACGACGGTCGATCTGGCGCAGTTCACGCCCGGCCTTCAGTTCTCGACCAATGCCGCCTACGCCCAGCCCTATATCCGCGGCATCGGCAGCAACCAGCTCAACGTCGCCTCGGATCCGTCGGTGGCGGTCAATATCGACGGCGTCTATGTCACCCGCCCGGCGAGCCAGATCGCAAACTTCCTTGACGTCGAACGGGTCGAAGTCCTCAAGGGACCGCAAGGCACGCTGTACGGCCGCAATGCCACCGGCGGCGCCATCAACATCATCTCGAACTCGCCGACCCGCGAATGGACCGGCAAGGCGTCGGTCGAGATCGGCAATTACGATGCGCTGAACGGCTCGTTCGTCCTCAGCGGCCCGATCGTCGCCGACAAGGTTTTGGCGCGCGTCGCGGTCGGCCGCGAAACGCGTGACGGCTTCTATCCCAACCTGGTCGACGATCGCCGGATCGATTCGCTCGGCGTGACGCAGGCGCGCGGCATCGTCGATGTGCTGGCAACCGACACGTTCAGCCTGCGCTTCGCGGGCAGCTGGCGGCGCGAGAAAGACACTCGCGGCCTGGCCGCCTTCACCTTCTATCCGGGGCCGGCGAACTTGCCGCCCTATAACCGGCCGATTCTGTCGGGCAACGGCAAGGTCGACGCCGACGGCCCGCTGCGGGGCGAAAACGAAGCCGACAGCGTGTCGATGACGGCCAAGTGGCAGATCGGCGATCTGACCGCGACGTCGATCACCGCGCACCGGCACAGCTCGTTCGCCTACGCGCTCGATCTCGATCAGACCGGCTATCACTACGCCGACAATCTCAACCAGACCGAAACGTCGCGCACCACGACGCAGGAGGTCCGCCTCGAACAGTCGGATGCCAATCGCTTCTATTGGACGATCGGCGCGTTCTATCTGGGCGAAAAAGCCAGCGCGAATAATCTCTATAAATACTGGTACGCCAACCTGACGATCGTGCCGCAGGGCCGCGCCGCGACCGATGCCTACGCGGCTTTCGGTCAGGCTTATTTCAAGCTCACCGACCAGATTCGCCTGACGGCCGGTGCGCGCTACAGCGCTGAAGAACGGACCGTCGACGTGCGCAGCACGGTCAACACCGCCGCCACCACGTTCAAGGACAAGGCGAATTTCTACGCCTTCACGCCGAAATTCGCGATCGACTACACGTTCGCGCCCAACGTGATGGCCTATGCGTCGGCGACCAAAGGCTTCAAGAGCGGCGGCTACAACGCCACCTCGACGACCAATCCGGCGTTTCGTCCCGAGCAGGTCTGGGCTTACGAAGCCGGCATCAAGAGCGATCTGATGAATCGCAGGCTGCGCCTCAACGCCGCGATGTTCTATTACGACTACACCGACCTGCAGGTGATCGAGAGCGTGCCGGGTTTCCCGTCGCGCATCACCAACGCGGCGGCGGCGACGATCAAAGGGGCCGAGTTCAGCGCCGAAGCGGCGGTCACGTCGCAGCTCATTCTCAACGCCAACCTCGCGCTGCTCGACGCGAAATACGACCAGTACAAGACGATCGATTCGGAACGGCCGTCGCTCGGCGTGCTCGATCTCAAGGGCCTGACCTTGCCGCGCTCGCCGAAGATGACCTTCAATCTCGGCGCGGCCTATAGCTGGGACGCGCCGTGGGGCCAGTTCACCGCTCGCGGCGACTATTTCCACACCTCCAAGATCTACTTCGTTTCGTTCGACACGCCGAAGGAAACGCAAGCCGGATACGGGCTGGTGAACGCGTCGCTGACCTTCACGCCGAACGTCGGGAGCTGGACGGCGACGGCCTGGGCCCGCAACCTCACCGACCAGAAATATTCGCAGGTGCTTCTGTCCAACAGCGGCTTCTTCGGCACGATCGGTTTTCCGGGCGCGCCGCAGACTTACGGCCTGCGTTTCGACTATCGCTTCTAGTCATCACGATTGGTCATCACGATACGACGAACCCCGGCGCAACCGTTGCGCCGGGGTTTTCATGCGGACGCACCGAATGAATGATTGTTTCGCACCAAGCTACGCCGAGGCGCGGCGCAAATTTCTCGGCTCGGCGCAAAAAGCGGGCGCGACCATGCGGTCGTATCTGCATCCACGCCAAAGCCCGGCCGGCGACACGCTCACCACCGACACCGCCTGGCTCGGTCCGGCCGATGCCGAGGCCGTGCTGGTCCTGATCGCAGGCACGCACGGCGTCGAGGGTTTTTGCGGTTCGGGCGTGCAGGTCGCGCTCCTCGCTGACAGCGAGACGCAACGCCTGCCGGACAATGTGGCGATGCTGCTGGTGCATGCGATCAATCCGTTCGGCTTCGCCTGGTGCCGGCGGGTCGACGAGAACAATATCGACGTCAACCGAAACTGGGTCGAGTTCGCCGCGCCGCTGCCGCCGAACCCGGCCTACGACTCGTTGCGCGACGCGATATGCCCGGCCGGCGAGGGCGACGAAACGATGTGGGCCGCTTGTTCCGCGAAGCTGCGCGCCTATGCGGCCATGCACGGCGAAGCCGCGTTGCAGGCGGCGATCTCGGCCGGGCAATGGTCGGATCCGCGCGGCGTCTTCTTCGGCGGCTACGCGCCGAGCTGGTCGCGACGGACGCTCACTTCGATCTTGGCCGAACAGATGTCGCATGCGTGCAGCGTCGCGCTGCTCGACATCCATACCGGGCTTGGACCGTACGGCCATTGCGAACGCATCGTGCCGCACGCGCCGGACGATCCCGGCGCGGTGCGCGCCGGCCTCTGGTTCGGGCTCGGCGGGGCGGCGCCAGGCAGTGTGGATTCGTCGTCGGCGCGCGTCCTCGGCGACAGCCTCACCGGCGCTGCGCGCCTGCTGCCGCGGGCCAAGGTGACCTCGATGGCCCTGGAGTTCGGCGTCGGGCCCTTGAAGGCGATGCTCGACGCGGTTCGCGCCGATGCCTGGCTGCACGAGTCCGGCGGCGATCCCGAGTCGCCGATGGGACGGCGCATCAAGACCGGCCTCAAGGACTGTTTTTTCGCCGAAGA
Organism: Rhodospirillales bacterium; assembly: GCA_028291365.1. GTDB lineage: Bacteria > Pseudomonadota > Alphaproteobacteria > BOG-932 > Roseiterribacteraceae > Roseiterribacter. The sequence continues at coordinate 8,196 of JAQGIE010000218.1, read as the reverse complement.
CGAGCGCTGGAAGGGCATGGTGCTGGGCCAATCGCGCCTGCTCGTGCGGCAGGCCCTGGCGGGGCTTTCGCGCGGCTAGCCGGGGCTCGTACCATCGGCCGATGAAACTTATCGGCCTCGCCGGCTGGAGCGGCAGCGGCAAGACGCATCTGATTGCGCGCCTGATCCCGGCGCTGATCGCCCGTGGCGTCCGCGTCTCGACCATCAAGCACGCGCATCACACGTTCGAAGTCGACAAGCCGGGCAAGGATAGCTGGATCCATCGCGAGGCCGGCGCCACCGAGGTGCTGATCTCGAGTGCCGCGCGCATGGCGTTGATGCGCGAGCATCGCGGCGGCGAAGAACCCAGCCTGGACGAATTGCTGCAGCGCATGGCCCCAGTCGATCTGGTGCTGGTCGAAGGTTTCAAGCGCGGCGCTCACGCCAAGATCGAGATCTGGCGCGAGACGACCGGCAAAGCAATGCGGCCTCCCGACGCTCCGACCATCGTCGCGGTCGCAGCCCCGTCGCCGCCGCCGGGCGCGCGCGTTCCGTGGCTCGACCTCAATGACGAGCAAAGGATCGCCGACTTCATCCTGGCGCTTCCGCTGGCTACGGTGCGCTGATGGCGTTGCTCACGCTCGATGAAGCACTGGACATGATCGCGGAACGGTTCGCACCGACCGCCGCGATCGAGACCGTGCCGCTGACCGTGGCGCGTGGCCGCGCGCTCGCGGCCGACATCACGGCACCGGTCTCGGTGCCGCCCGCCGACAATTCCGCCGTCGACGGTTGGGCGGTGCGCCATCAGGACCTGCCCGGAAAGCTGCGCGTCGGCGCCGGACGCGCCGCCGCGGGTCATCCTTTCGCCGGCACGGTCGCGCCGGGCGAGGCGCTGCGCATCTTCACCGGTGCGATGATGCCCGACGGTGCCGACACGGTGGTGATGCAGGAAGACGCGCGCGAAGAAGACGGCGCGGTCGAATTGCCCGGCGGGCTCAAGCTCGGTGCCAATCGCCGTCGTGCCGGCGAAGACATGCACGCGGGCGAGGTGGTGCTGCGGGCGGGCCGCCGGCTCGGTGCGGCCGAGCTGGGCCTGCTTGCGGCGCTGGGCATCGGCCGCGTCGCAACGCGCGCGCCGCTCGTCGTCGCAATTTTTTCGAACGGCGACGAACTGGCCGAACCCGGCGCGACCGCCGGCAGCGGGCGCATCTACGATTCCAACCGGCCAATGTTGCGCGCGGCGCTGACCGCGTTCGGCTGCACCGTCGACGATCTCGGCATCCTGCCCGACCGGCGCGATGCGATCGAAACGTCGCTGGTCCGCGCCGCCGCCCATGCCAATGCGATCGTCAGCTCGGCCGGCATGTCGGTGGGCGAAGAGGATCATGTGCGCGCCGCGATCGAAGCGCGGGGCGCGCTCGATTTCTGGTCGCTGGCGATCAAGCCGGGACGTCCGATCGCGATCGGCCATGTTGCCGAGACGCCGTGCTTCGGACTGCCGGGCAATCCGGTGTCGGCCTTGCTGACCTTGCTGCTGGTGGTGCAGCCGGCGCTGCTGCGCCTGGCCGGCTTCGCCGCGCCGCCGCCGCGGCGCGTTCCGGTGATTGCGGGCTTTGACGGGCGCAAGAAACCCGGCCGGCGCGAATTCGTGCGCGTGAATCTGACCCGCCGCGACGACGGCGCGCTGGTGGCGACGCGGTTTCCGCGCGACGGTGTCGGCATGCTGACTTCGGTGATCGAAACCGATGGCGTGATTGAATTGCCCGAAGCGACCGAGACAATCTCGGCTGGCGAGTCGTTGCAGTTCTTGTCGTGGCGAGCGTTGGGACTGACATGAAAATCGTGCGCGCTGCGCGCGGAGAAACAACATGAAGCCGGCGTGCGTCTTGTTGGCGGGCGGACTGGCGACGCGCATGGGCGGCGGCGACAAATGCCTGCTGCAGCTGGGCGGCCGTACGCTGCTCGAGCATGTCATCGATCGCGTCGCGCCGCAGGCGGCGCAGCTCGCGCTCAACGCCAATGGCGACCCGTCGCGCTTTGCCGGATTCGGGCTGCCGGTGGTGGCCGATCCGGTTGCAGGTTTTCCGGGTCCGCTCGCCGGCGTGCTCGCCGGGCTGCGCTGGGCCGCGTCACGCAATCAGCCGCTGCTTCTGTCGGTGCCGACCGACACGCCGTTTTTGCCGCTCGATCTCGCCGCCGGCTTCGTCGAAGCGGTGGACCAGGAAGGCGCCGAGATTGCGGTCGCGGTGTCGGAAGGACGCCCGCATCCGACCGCTTCGCTGTGGCCGACCTATCTCGCCGACGATCTCGAAAGCGCGCTGCATGGCGGCAAGCGCAGGATCAAGGAATTCATGCAGGACTACCGCGTCATCGAAGTTGCTTTCGCGACCGAGGGGATCGATCCCTTCTTCAACGTCAACCTGCCCGAGGATCTGGCGCGCGTCGAAGCGATGTTGCGCACATGACGGCAAAGATCGGGGTGCTGACCGCGTCGGACCGTGCCCATGCCGGGATCTACGATGATGCGAGCGGCCAGGCGATCCGCGACTGCCTCGCCGAATGGCTGACCACGCCGCACGAGATCGTCTATCGGCTGGTGCCGGACGAACGCGCGACGATCGAAGCGTCGTTGATCGAGCTCGTCGATCGCGAACGTTGCTGCCTCGTCGTCACCACTGGCGGCACCGGACCGGCGCGGCGTGACGTGACGGTCGAAGCGACGCTCGCCGTTTGCCACAAGCTGATGCCGGGTTTCGGCGAGTTGATGCGCGCCGTGTCGCTGAAAAGCGTGCCGACCGCGATCCTGTCGCGGCAGGAGGCCGGAATCCGCTATGCGGGTGCCGCCGAAAGCGACGGCGGCGCGCTGCTGGTCAATCTGCCCGGCAGCCCGCGCGCGATCCGCGAATGTCTCGAAGCGGTGATGCCGGCAATTCCGTATTGCGTGGAACTGATCGGCGGTCCGTATCTCGACACCGATCCCGCCGTCCTCGTCGCCTTCCGGCCTAAGAAGAAGTAGGGTCGCGCACCGTAGCGGGCCGTCGCTCCCGGCGCGCCCTGACCTCGGATGATCGGATTAGGAGACGCGTCATGCAGACCTTCTCGCGCCGCGATGTCGTTCGCGCCGCCGCGCTCGGCGCCGCCGCGGTGACCATCGCGAAACCCTATCTCGCTTTCGGACAAACGGCCGGCCCGTTCACGCAACCGCCATTGCCGTTCAAGGAAGATGCGTTGGCGCCGTATATTTCGGCGCAGACGGTCGGCTTGCATTACGGCAAGCATCACAAGGCGTATTTCGACAATCTGAACAAGTTCACCGCCGGCACGCCCTATGCCGGCATGAAACTCGAAGAGGTGATGAAGGCGTCGGCGGGCAAGCCGGACGACGTGCGCATCTTCAACAATGCGGGCCAGGCCTGGAACCACATCGTCTACTGGGACCAGTTCAAGCCGGGCGGCGCCAAGGCGCCGTCGGGCAAACTCGCTGCCGCGATCGACAAGGACCTCGGCGGTTTCCAGGCGATGAAAGACAAGCTGACCGAGGCCTCGGTGGGCGTGTTCGGTTCGGGCTGGGGCTGGCTCGCCCAGGACGGCGACAAGCTCACCATCATGAGCACGCCGGGCGGCGACAATCCGGTCGCCAAGGGCAAGCGCGCGCTGCTCGGCGTCGATGTCTGGGAGCATGCGTATTACCTGGACTACCAGAACCGGCGGCCGGACCACGTGAAGGCCGTTCTCGATAATCTGGTGAACTGGGACTACGTCCGGGACCGGATGGCCTGAAGCGGCGAGGCCCCGCGGCGACCGGCTCAGGGCCGCCGCGGGCGATCCTTTTGCAATATGTCCATATTTCCATCATGCTAGAGTTGAATCCGGGGCGGTTGCGCGCGCCCGGCAGCATGATGGAAGGACGACTGCGCGCATGACATCGATCGTCATCGTCGACGACCGAGCGAGCAACCGAACGATCCTTAGCAAGCTCAGCCGGGCTTTCGACAGCTCAGCCGAAGTCGATTGCTACGCGGATCCGGTCGCGGCGCTGGCGCGTATCCGGGTTCGGCCCGTCGACCTGGTCATTACCGATTTCAAGATGCCGCTTCTCAACGGAGCGGACTTCATCCGGCGTATCTATGCCGACCAGCCCGACTTCGATGCGCCGGTGATCGTGATCACCGCCTACGAGGACCGGACCTATCGCTACGAGGCGCTCGAAGCGGGCGCCGCCGACTTTCTTCTCTCGCCGATCGACCATCGCGAGTTCCAGACACGCGTTCGAAACATTCTCGCTGCCTATCATCGGACCCGGAACGCACGCATCGAAGCGACGACGCTGCGTCAGGAGCTGGACGAAGAGAAGGCGCAGCATGCCGAGACCGTTGCCGTCAGCGAGCGCCGCCTGCGCCAGGTGCTCGATACGATTCCGAGTTTCGTCTTCATTACCAATGCGTCAGGCAAGGTGACCTTGGCCAACCGCGCCTTTGCACGTGCCTGCGGTGTAGAACCCGACCGCCTGCTAGGTCGCATGCTGTCGGAATGCGTGCCCGACCACGATTTCGCGCATGCATCGATCGCCGAGGATGCGCGGATGCGTTTCGACGGCGGCGTGTCGAGCCGCAGCGAGCTCGCCTTCACCGGCGCGTCGGGCGCCAGTATTTTCGTGCAGGTCGCCAAGACGAAACTGCAGGAACGGCCCAACGCCGCGGCCGAGATCCTGACCGTCGCGACCGACATCACGCAGCGCCGCGAAGCCGAGAATGCGCTGCAGACCGCGATCGAAGCCGCCAACCGGTCGAGCCGGGCCAAGACCGCGTTCCTGGCCAATATGAGCCATGAGCTGCGCACGCCGATGAACGCCATCATCGGCTTCGCCGACATGATGGAACGCGAGGTGCTGGGGCCGATCGGAACGCCGCGCTACCTCGAATATGTGCATCACATCCGCAGCAGCGCCGACCATCTGCTCGCGATGATCAGCGACGTGCTCGACAGCGCGCAGCTCGAAGCCGGCGTAATGGAGCTCGCCGAAACCGAATTCGAGGCCGAAGCGCTGCTGGAAGAAGTCCGCACCATCGCGCTGTTCCGGGCCGAGCAGGCCAACGTGCCGCTGGTCACGCGCTCGGAAACCGGCCTGCGTCTGCGCGGCGACCTCACCAAATTGCGGCAGGCGCTGATCAACCTGGTGGTCAACGCCATCCACGCCAGCGTCGGCAACGAGCGCGGCGTCAGCGTTTCCGCGGAGTCGCTCGAGACGGGCGGCCTGCGCTTTACCGTCATCGATCAAGGGCTGGGCATGACGCCCGACGAAGTCGAAGTCGCGCTGGCGCGCTTCGGCCGCGTCTCGCGCCGGGAAAATGCCGAGCCGGGGGCCGGGCTGGGGCTGCCGCTGTCGGTCGATCTCGCCGAGCTGCATGGCGGCTCGCTGCAGGTGCAGAGCCACCCCGGACGCGGCACGCGCGTCGATCTGATCCTGCCCGCGTCACGCCGCGTGCGCGTCGTGGCGCCCGTGGCCGGGTGAGACAGCGATGAACCGGCTCCGGCGCACCTTCACCGCACTTGCCCGGCGCTTCACGAGACGGCCCGACACCGAGCATCAGCAGGCGCTGATCCGGGTCGTGATCATGGGCGTGATCGTGGTCTACCTGGCCGCGACCCGCGCGCCGGGCACCAAGCTGTTCGAATTCGACGGCGCCTTCGTCGCGGGACTCTGGTTCCTCACCGCTTTCCCGATCCTGCTGTGGATCGCGCTCAGGCCCGGCGTGTCGCACGTCCGGCGGCTGATCGGCATGGTCGGCGACTTCGGCGCGCTGTCGATCGTGCTTTTGCTCGATGGCGAAACCGGCACGCCGTTGTTCCTGATGTATCTGTGGGTGGGGCTGGGCAACGGCTTCCGCTACGGGCTCCGCGCGTTGCTGCTCGCAACCGCAATCTCGGCGAGCTTCTTCGCCGTCGTCCTGTATTTCTCGCCCTTCTGGCGCGACCTGCCGGAGCTTTCGATCGGCCTGCTCATGTGCCTGATCGCGATCCCCCTCTACGCGGCCTCGCTGATCAAGCAGCTGACCGAAGCAAAAGAGCAGGCCGATCGCGCCAACCGTGCCAAGAGTCGTTTCCTTGCCGTGATGAGCCACGAGCTGCGCACGCCGCTCAATGCCATCATCGGCGCCAATGACGTGCTGCGCGGCACGCGCATGGACGGCGATCAGGCCGAGATGACGCGCACGATCGGCCAGGCCGGCCGTTCGCTGCTGTCGCTGATCGAAGACGTGCTCGATCTGAGCCGCATCGAGGCGGGCAAGGAACGCGTCGAGCGCGTCACCTTCGATCTCTATGCCGACGTGGCCGAGACCGTGTCGATGCTCCAGATCCAGGCCCGCCGAAAAGGCCTGCTGCTCGCCGTGCAGATCGCCGCCGAGGTGCCCGATCAGGTGCAGGGCGGCCGTCAGCAGCTGCGCCAGATCCTGTTCAACCTCATCGCCAACGCGATCAAGTTCACCGACACCGGATCGGTCCGCCTGCGGATCCGGCCGACGCCGGCGGGGCCGATCGCGTTCGACGTCATCGATACCGGCGTCGGCATCGAGCCGGAACATCTGTCGCGCATCTTCGACAGCTTCACCCAGGTCGATGAAAGTGTGGGGCGGCGCCATGACGGCGCCGGGCTCGGCCTTGCCATCGTCAAGCAGCTCACCGAGCTGATGCACGGAACGGTTTCGGTGCAGAGCGTGCCGAAGAGCGGCAGCGTGTTCACCGTCGAGGTGCCGCTCCAACCCGTTGCGGCCGCCGAACCGGCGGTCGATGTTGCTTCGCTCGTCATGGTGGTCAGCCGTGATCCGTCGGTCGCGGCCGCGTTCACCGCCCGCGGCCTGCGCGTCGAGCCTGTCGAACACGCCGCTTCGCTGCGGGCGATGCTGCAGCAGGCCGACGAAAACGGGCGCAGCATCGTCGTCGACGACCGCACGCCGTTCCGCATCGCCGATTTTCCGTCCGGGCTGCTGCGCGCTTCGGATCTCGTCGTGGCGGTCGGCGACGGTGCATTCGGCAGCATCTCGTTCGACCTCGATGCCGCCTGCGTCGGACGGCTGGGTTGGCCGGCTTCGCCCGCTTCGATCGATCGCACCCTGCGACTGTTGGTGCCGCGGCCCGTGGTCGAAGATCAGCCGATCGTCGAGCGGATCGAGCCGGTTGCCGATCAAGACACGGCCGGACCGGCTGCACCCTCGTCACGCCGCGCCACGCCGGCGCGCGTGCTGGTGGCCGAAGACAATCCGGTCAATTGCCGCGTGATCGACAAGATCCTGCGTCGCGGCGGTTTCGAGCCCACCATCGTCAATAATGGTGACGACGCGCTCGACCGGCTCGAAGCCGAACGGTTCGATCTGTTCATCGTCGACGTGAACATGCCGGGCACCAGCGGCATCGACGTCGTCAAGCTCTATGCCATCCAGCAGCTCGGCCAGGAGCGCATTCCGATCGTCGCACTGACCGCGGACACGACGCTGGAAACGCAGCGCCGCTGCATCGAGGCGGGCGTCGACTCCTTCCTGCCCAAGCCGATCGAAGCGGATCGTCTGTTGCGCACGCTCGAAGGGCTGCTCGCGGCTGCCGGACGGCTGGCTTTGGGGCAGGGGACGCGCGACGGACGCGTTGCCGACATCACGCTGCATCCGCGCTTCCAGCCGTCGGGCGATCAGGTGATCGATCGCGACACGCTGCGTGAGCTGAGCGAACTGGATGCCGATCCCGCTTTCCTGGACGAGATCGTCGGCATCTATGTCGCGGATTCCGAATCGCTGCTCGACGACATCGAAGAAGCGGTACGGCATCGCGATTACGCCCAGTTCAGGGATCTCCTGCACGCGCTGCGCAGCGCCAGCGCCAATGTCGGCGCCCAGCAGCTACACGCCGTCTGTGCCCAGATGAGCGGTATCGAACGAAGCGAGTTCCAGGCCAAGGCCTCGGAATATCTCGCGCGCCTGTCGCATGAATTCACGCGCTATCGGGTCGAAGTCCAGGCTTGGCTGGAGCGCAAGGCGGAAAGCGGACACGCCAACTAGCGCGTTTTCCCGCGAAAGCCTGCCCCGTACTTGATACGGGGTGGGTACCGGTTCGCGGAGGGAAAACGCGCCAAATCAAAGAGTCAGAGAGCATGTCCCGATCAATTTGATCTGGTCATGCTCTAGTGGCGCGTCCGCGTGTCCGTCCTGTCCTGCCAATCGTATC
>JAQGIE010000203.1 GCA_028291365.1 Rhodospirillales bacterium | reverse complement strand
GGCGACCTTCACTTCATAGACCGGATTGCTGCTGCTCTTTTCGAGGCTGGCTTCAAGCGCCTTGCCGCCACTCTGCTGCTCGGCCGCGGCGATCGCCTGGGCGAGGCCGGTCTTGGCCGACGTGATCGTCTGGGCTTCCTTCTGATCGCCCGATCCGGCGGTCTTCTCCTTGGCCTTCACGGCCTGTCCGGTGGTCGGATCGACGTTCAGAATATCGCGCTTGCCGTTCTGGACGACGGTGACTTCGTACTTGCTGACGCCACGCTCGGTCTCGAACTTGCCTTCGAGCGCCTTGCCGCCGGCAGCTTTCTCAGCCGCGCTGACCGCGTCGGCCAGCGAGTGCTTGGCCTTGCTTACCGTGTCGAAATCTTCCTTGGTGCCGGCGAACGCGGCGCTGCCGACGAGCAGCGTGGCGAGAGCGGTCGCGGCGAGAATCTTGTTCGAACGCATTTCATGAACTCCCTGGAATGGTCTTGTTTTGGGGACCGCCTTTCATCTGGTGCCTCGTCACGTCTTCGCCGTGACGATGACAAGGTGAAAGAAAGGCAGCGCCGTCACGCCAGAAATGCGCCACGCCGAAACTTGTTTCTCCACTCTCAAACTGTTGAACAAAGAGGCGCGCCGCTCATGTCGGCGCCCCCCCTTTGTCTTGTCGCTTGCCCGGACGGGTCAGTCGCCTGCGGGCACCGCATGCGGACGCGGATGGCCTTCCTTCGGCGTCAGCACGCGGCCGAGCAGGGGCGACAGCCAGCGCTGAAGCTGGTCCATGTAGGTGAACACGACCGGGATCACGACCAGCGACAGGGCGGTCGACGTGATCAGCCCGCCGATCACGGCAACCGCCATCGGCTGCCGGAAGTCCGCGTCTTCACCCCAGCCGGCCGCGATCGGCAACATGCCCGCGATCATCGCGATCGTGGTCATCACGATCGGACGTGCGCGTTTGTGGCCGGCATCCATCAGCGCGTCGTGCAGCGACTTGCCGTGGTCGCGCATCGCGACGATCGCGTACTCGACCAGCAGGATCGAGTTCTTGGTCACGATGCCCATCAGCATCAGGATTCCGATCATCGCCGGCAGCGACAGCGCCATGCCCGAGAACATCAACGCCGCCAGCGCGCCGCACAGCGACAAGGGCAGCGCAACCAGGATGGTCGGCGGCTGGAAGAAGTTGCGGAACAGCAGCACCAGGACGGCAAGATTGAGCAGCAGCGCAGTCGCCAGCGCAATGGCGAAGCCGCGGAACATCACGCCCATCTCTTCGGCATTGCCGACGTTGGCTTTGCGGATTCCCGCCGGCAGATTCTTCATCGAGGGCAGGTTGTCGACCTGCTTGAACACCTCGCTGAGTTCGCCGTCGGCGAGATCGGCCTGGATCTCGGCCTTGCGCGAACGCGCAAAGCGGTCGATCTGGCTCGGACCCGAACCCATCTGGATGTCGGCCACCGATTTCAGCGGCACGGTCGAACCCGAGAAGGTCCGCACGCGCAGATTCTCGATCGTGTCGAGATCGGTGCGCCAGGTCGGGTCGAGCGTGACGCGGATCGGCACCTGCCGTTCGCCCAGATTGTACTTGGCGGTGTTGCTGTCGATGTCGCCCAGGGTCGCGATGCGCGCGACCTGGCCGATCGATGCGACCGACACGCCCTGCTCGGCGGCACGGTCGAGCTTGGGACGGATGATCAGTTCGGGGCGCTGCAGCGCCGCCGTCGACATGACGTTGGCGATGCTGTGGAGCTGCTGCATTTCGGACATGACCTTGTCGGCATGGCGCTCCAGCGCCGCGCCGTCGTCCGACACCAGCACGATCTGCACGTCTTTGCCGCTGACTCCGCCGGTCGAGTTGAAGCCCGACCGCATGCCCGGGAATTTCAGCAGCTCGGGCGCCATGGCGCGCTCGAATTCCTTCTGCGAGCGCGAACGTTCGCTGCGGGGCTTCAGCAGAACCAGGGCGCGGCCGCGGCGAATGTCGCCGCGATTGCCCGCGACGTGCCACACCGCACGGACCTCGGGCTGCTGTTTGAACATGGTGGCGACGCGCTGCATCATCGCATCGGTCTCGGCCAGGGTGACGCCGGGCGGCAGCTCGGATTCGAACATGCTGAAGCCGAGATCCTGATCGGGGATGAAACCCTGCGGGATCTTGGTGGCGAGAAAGATCGACAGCGCGAACACGCCGAGCGTGATGCCGACCGTCTTGAGGCGGTGGCCCAGGCACCAGTCGAGCAGCAGCAGGTACTTGTCGATCCATTTCGGCGTCGCGTGCTCGTGCTGCGACGGGGCCAGGAAATAGGCCGACATCAAGGGCGTGATCAGGCGCGCGACCAGCAAGGAGAACAGCACCGCCACCGCGACGGTGACGCCGAACGACTTGAAGAACTGCCCGGGAATGCCAGGCATGAACGAGACCGGCAGGAAGGTGGCCACGATCGTCATGGTGGTTGCCACGACTGCCAGGCCGATTTCGTCGGCCGCTTCCAGCGCCGCCTGGAACGGGCGTTTGCCCATGCGGATGTGGCGGACGATGTTCTCGATCTCGACGATCGCGTCGTCCACCAGAATGCCGGTGACCAGCGCCAGCGCCAGCATGGTGATGCCGTTCAGCGTGAAGCCGAACCACTGCATCACCCAGAAGGTCGGGATCATCGACAGCGGCATCGCGATGGCCGCGATCACCGTGGCGCGCCAGTCGCCGAGGAACCACAACACCACCAGCACGGCCAGCACCGCGCCCAGCACCAGCGCTTCGACCGAAGCATCGTAGCTGTGCTGGACGAAATCGACGCCGCGGAAGACGGTTTCGAAGCGCACGTCGGGGAAAGCGGTCTTGAATTCCTCGACCTTCTTTTCGATCGCTTTGGCGACCGTGATCTCGCTGCTTTGCGGGGCACGATAGATCGAGAAGGTGACGACCGGGTCGCCGTCGAGCCGCGCCGTCATGCGCAGTTCCGACATGCCGTCGATGACTTGCGCCATGTCGCCGAGACGCGCCTTGCCGCCGGTCGGCAGAGCGATCTCGGTGGCGCGCAGATCTTCGACGCTCTTGGCCGAGCCCAGCGTGCGGATCGTCTGTTCCGACGAACCGACCGTGCCGCGCCCGCCCGGCAGATCGACATTCAGCGCCCGCAGCTGCGCGTTGACGTCGTCGGCGGTGATGCCCAACGCCATCAGGCGCGTCGGATCGACCAGAATGCGGATCTCGCGCGACAGGCCGCCATAGCGATCGACCTGGCCGACGCCGGGCAGCGCCTGCAGGCCACGGCTGATTTCGTTGTCGACCAGCCACGAGAGCTGCTCGACCGTGCGCGACTTCGACGACACGGCATAGAACAGCACTTCATTGCCGGAGAAGTTTACGCGCTGCACCTGCGGCTCGTAGATGTCCTGCGGCAGGTCCTGGCGAATACGCGCCACCGCGTCGCGCACGTCGTTGGTGGCGCGGTCGATATTGGTGCCGATCTCGAACTCGACCGTGGTCGAGGAACGTCCGTCGGTCACCGAAGAGCGAATGCGCTTGATGTTCTGGACCGTCGCGATCGCGTCTTCGACCTTGCGCGTGATCTGCGTTTCCAGCTCCGACGGTGCCGCCGACGGGCGGTTGACGTAGACATTCACGATCGGAACGTCGATGTCCGGGTTCTGCGTGATGTCCATCGTCAGGAACGCGAGCAGCCCGGCCAGCGTCAGGATGATGAACAGAACGACCGGCGGAATCGGGTGCTTGATCGCGACTGCGGAAATATTGCCGTTGGCCATCTCGGCTTACTCCTGCGCCGGCAGCGGACGCACCGCGCCGGTCGGCGCTTCGGTCGGCGTGACCGTGTCGCCTTCCTTGAGATAGCCGGCGCCGGTCAGCACGATCTTCTCGCCTTCGCTGACGCCTTTCAGCAGTGCGATCTTGCCGTTCTGGCGCGCGCCGGTGGTGACGTTGCGCATCTGCACCTTGTTGCCTTCGCCGAGCGCGAACACCATCGGCCGCTGGTCCTTGTAGACGACCGTCTGTTCCGGCACCGCCAGCACCGAGCTGCGGCCGAGCTCGGCCATGCCGCGCACGAACATGCCGGGCTTGAGCGTCGTGTCGGCCGGCAGCGCGATCTGCACCTTGCCCAGGCGCGTCTGCGGATTGACCGCGGGGCCGACCAGGCGGACCGCGCCGTCGAAACCGCGCGTGCTTTCCGCGTCGCCGTCGATGCGGATGCGCACCTTCTGACCCACCGCCATCGACGGCAGGTCCATTTCGGGGATTTCGGCCCACAGCTCCAACCGGTCTTCGCGGATCATGCGGAACATCTCGGCGCCCGCGCCGGGCACCCAGCCCAGGCGCGCGGCGCGCGAGGTGATCGTGCCCGCGGTCGGCGCGCGGACTTCGGTCTGGCGCAGGCGCGCCGCGGCCTGGTCGAGATTGGCCTTGGCGACGCCGACACGCGCCTGCGCCGTGACGGCAGCGGCGCGGCGCGCGTCGAGATCGCGGCCGCTGGTCGTGCCGCTCCTCGACAATTCTTCGGCGCGCCTGGCGTCGGTGACGAGCTGCGCGGCTGCTGCTTCGGCTTCGCGCAGCGATGCTTCCTTCTGCGCCAGGTCGGCCTTCAGCACCGAGTCGTTGAAGCG
>JAQGIE010000162.1 GCA_028291365.1 Rhodospirillales bacterium | reverse complement strand
CTGCTCGTCCCACAGCCAGACGCCTTCGCCGCGCTCGAAGCGCACGTCGGCCCGCGCATAGACGGGCATCACTGGTGGGAACAAGGGCCTCTCCCCTGCGAAAAAAGAGGCCTTGTCTACAGCGACTTATCGCAACGCGGCAACCGCTGCCGCGAGGACCCCCGATATTCGCTTTAGGAAGATCGGCGCCCGCGAAGCAGGCGTCAGGTGCGCAGCCGCCAGCCTGAAACCAGGACGCGCCAGGCGACGAAGCCGAGAAAAACCGCCATGCCCGCCAGGCTCAGCGCCGCCGTGGCGACCGACGCGGCCGCCGGACCACCGACCAGGCAGGCGCGGACGGCCTCGATCGCCCAGGTGAAGGGGCTGAAGGCGCCGATCGAGCGGAGCGGCTCGGGCATGGCGCTGACCGGCTGGACCAGCCCCGAGAAGAAGCCGATCGGGGTCAGGATGAAGCCGAGGGCGGCGCCGACATGGTCCCATTTCTGCGCCCACAGGCCGAGCAGCAGCCCGAGCGGTGCGAAGGCCATCCCGGTCAGCACCAGCACGGCGAGCGCGGTCAGCGGCGCCGGGCCGGGAAATCCGTTGATGACGACCGCAAACAGCGCGATCGGCAGCGATGACAGCAGGCCCGCCGTCGTGCCGGCGGCGACATAGGCGACCAGCCATTCCACCGGATCGAGCGGCGCCTGCACCACGTCCTGGATGGTGCGCTCCATCTTGTCGATGACGAGCTGGATGGTCGGTCCGATGACCGCGTTCATGGCGCACCAGAACGGCGCCTGGCCTGCCAGCATCCAGGCAAAGACGCGCCCGTCATCGTCGCTGGCAACGCCACCCAGCGCGAACGCGCCCGAATACATCAGCGCGTTCACCACCGCCGGGGCGCCCATGAAGGCCCATCCGCGCAGGAACTTGCGGACTTCCCGGCGATACAGACTCCAGAGCGGAAGCAGCGTCAGCTCTTGAGTTTGTAGCCGGTCGACAACATGCGCAGCACCAGCAGCCACAAGGCTGTGTTGACCCCGACCAGCACGGCGATGCCGGTGCCGATATAGGCGTCGCTGCCGCCGATGAAGCCGTGGCGAAATCCGTCGATCATGTAGAAGAACGGATTCAGGTGCGCGACGAAGCGCCAATTCTCCGGCAGCCGCTCGATCGGATAGAAGGTGCCGGACAAAAACGTCAGCGGCGTCACGATGAAATTGGTGACCGCGGCGATGTGATCGAACTTGTCGGCCCAGATCGCACCCGCAATGCCGAGCAGTGCCAGCATCATCGTGCCGAGCAGGCCGAACAGCAGGATCAGCGCCGGGTGCATCAGGTGGATGCGCACGAACAGCGCCACGACGAATACGGTGACGAGACCGACCACCAGGCCGCGCAGCACGCCGGCGGCGACATATCCGACCGCCAGTTCGCCCGACGTCATGGGCGGCATCAGCACGTCGACGATGGTGCCCTGGTTCTTGGCGATCATGATCGACGACGAGGTGTTGGCGAAGGCGTTCTGCGCCATCGTCATGATGATCAGGCCGGGCGCCAGGAACTCCAGGAAGGGCACATCACCGACGCTGCGGCCGGCGCCGCCCAGCGCCAGCGCGAAGACGGCAAAGAACAGCAAGGTCGTGACCACCGGGGCGGCCACGGTCTGCATGTAGACTTTGGTGAAGCGGCGGACTTCTTTGGAGAAGAGCGTCCCGAATCCGATCCAGTTGACCGGCCCGATCTCGCGCGGAACCGGAGTCGTCGAGTCGCGCTGTTGCTGCTGCTGTTGCATGAGGCCAGCGAACCTAGCAGCGGTGACGCTATAGTCCAGCCGATGGCGCGTATTCCCAAAAAGATCACCCCGGCCTACCTCGAGGCGGCCGCCCTGCACTATCTGGCGCGATTCGCCAGCTCGGCCGCCAATCTGCGCCGGGTTTTGCTGCGCCGGGTGCAGCGGAGCGCCAAACATTGGGGCGACGACCCGGCCCAGTTCACCGGCCTGGTCGACGCGCTGGTGAAGCGATACGCAGCGTCGGGCCTGATCGACGACCAGCGCTACGCCGAAGCAAAAGTGGCCAGCGAGCGAAGGCGGGGCCGTTCCTCGCGCGCCATCGCGCAGCGCCTGGCCGCCAAGGGCATCGCCAGCGAGATCACGCGCAAGGCGATCGACGAACATGAAGGCGACGACGCCACGGCCGCCCGCGCTTTCGCGCGCCGCCGCCGGCTGGGTCCGTTCCGCAGCGCCAAGCGCAGCGAATATCGCGACAAGGATCTCGCCGCGCTGGGTCGCGCCGGCTTCGTGTATGAAATCGCGCGCAGCGTCGTCGACGGCGAGGTGGAGTAAGCGCCGCCTACTCCGCCGGCGCCGGATCCGTCGTTCCCGATCGCGCCGGGTCGTTATTCGCCATCTTCCATTCACGCGCGGCGTACGGGACGTACGGGTTGGCGAAGCCCATCTCGTCGAACTTCTTCTTCATGCGGCGGTTGAGTTCGCGCCCCACGCCCCACTGCTTGCTCGGACGGGTCTTGATGCGGGCCTGCACCATCACCGCCTTGTCGGTGAAGCCATTGACGCCGATCACCTCGAGCGGGTCGAGAATGTCGGAGCGATAGGCCGGGTCTTGCTGCATCTCCACACCCAACGCGCGCAGCGCATCCATCACCGCGTCGATGTCCTGGTCGTAGGCGACTGCGATGTCGAACACGTAGAAGGAATAATCCTTGGTCATGTTCTTGATCGACGTGACATCGCTGAACGGCACGGTATGCACCGCGCCGGTATTGTCACGCAGCTTGAGCGCGCGGATCGACATCGCTTCCACCACGCCGGAATGGCCCTTGTCGAGATCGATCACGTCGCCCACCGCGATGGTGTTCTCGAACAGGATGAAGATGCCGTTGATGACGTCCTTGACCAAGGTCTGCGCGCCGAAACCGATGGCGAGGCCGATGACGCCGGCACCGGCCAGCAGCGGTGCGGTGTTGATGCCCAGCTCGCCCAGCACCACGATCGACGTGACGATGACGAGGAAGACGAGAAACGCGTTGCGCAGCAGCGGCAGCAAGGTTCGCGTGCGCGCGCTGCGCACCACGACGCCGGTACCGCCGCCGGTGAGATAGCGTTCGATGCTGCTGGAGACGAATTCCCACGCCGCCACTGCCAGCCCCAGGATGAACAGGATCGCGCCGAGCTTGCCCAGCAACGCGCGGCCGGCATCGGTCTGGAACCAGCTCCACCCGTCCAGGCCCCAGGCGCGCAGGATTGTGAGCGTGCCGATCACCCAGATCGCCAGCACGATCAGCCGGCGCAACACCGGGATGTATCGATTGGCGCGGGCCTCGAGCGCCGGAAACTGCGCGCGCAATTCGGCCGAGACGGCGAAGCCATGCTCGAACGCACGATCGATGGCGGTCGCCACCACGCGCCCCACCACCGCGACGATCAGCGTGAGCAGGCTGGCACGGGCGACGAAGGCGAAGCCCCCGTTCAGATTGAGCGCGTAGATGCACCAGACGATCACGACATAGGCGATCGCCACCAGGTGCCAGATTTCGGCGAAGCGCCGGCGCATCGACCAGAAGGCGCTGGGCTGTTCGGGGCTGGTCGAGCCGCGCAACCACATCGCCATCGACCGGCGATTCTGCAGGATCACCACGATGAGCAGCACGGCGAGCGTGAGGCCGACGAACTTCAAGCCGACTTCGCCGAGCGAGCGCCACAGGCCGAGCAGCCGCGCCGCGGCGATGAAGAACCAGCCATAGATCGCAATGGCACTAAGGCGCCGGATCCACAGATACAGGTAATTCGCGGTCTCCGAGTCGAGCCGCACCAATCGCAGGCTCGGTGCCGACGGCTGCAACACCAGGCGCACCAGGGCGAGCAGCACGAAAAGCAGGAGGCTCGCATTGACGATGGTGAGTGCCGCGAGCTGCACCGTATCGGGCGGCGCAATCACCGTCGCGAGTCCATATCCCACCGCGCCGAAGGCGACGATCGGCCCGAGCTCGATCACGAAGCGCGCGACGCCCAGCAGCAGGCGCGTGCCGAGCGGCTTGCCGACGCCTCGAGCTTCGAGCACGCGGCGCGGCCGGCCCAGCACGCGGCGGACCAGGATCGCGGCAATCGCGCCAAACAACACGATCGCGGCGAGCGATATGAACAGCAGCAACCAGCGTTCGCGTACGTCGGGATCGGCCATCTGGCGTTCGAACCAGCGCTCCGCCTGCGGCAACTTGCCGACCGCAGCCGCCGCATCGACCAAGGCTGCGCTGGCACTGGCGACATGGTCCGAGACGTAGCGCAGCACGCGCTCGCCGGCATTTTCCAGCAGGTCGGGCTTGTCGTCGGTCTTGTCCTGCGTCTGCGCCAGCAATTCGAGCTGGTCGATCAGCTTCTGCCGTGCCGCCGGATCTTCCAGCGTCGCCTTCAGCTCGCGCAGCTTGGCCGGATCGGGTTTTGACGCATCGGCGGGCGCGGTTGCAGGCGCCGGCAGGGCAACCTGCGCCTGCGCCAGCCCAGACATGGCCAGCCCAGAGGTGAACTGGCCGAGCGCGAGAACGAGCAGCAGACGGGCGAGCAGTCGCATGCGGGCAAACCAGGCGGTGGCGGGAGACGGCGCATCTTGCCGTCCCCGCCGCGCGACGCAACCCACCCGAGCGGATGGGCTATTCTGCGGCGCGTCGGTTTGCCGCCTCAGTCTGCGGCAGGAGTTCCACTTTGATCCAGCCGGGTTCGCGCCGGTCGAACGCTTTGTACGCTTCGAGCGCGTTGGTCAGCGGTTCGCGCTCGGTCAGTATTTCGGTCGGTTTGACGTGGCCGCCGACAACCAGATCCAGCAGCTTCGGAATGATCGAGCGGTGATTGCAATTGCCCATCTTGAGGGTGAGGTTTTTGTTCATCGCGGCGCCGATCGGGAATTGCTTCGCGGTCTCGGGATAGACGCCGATGATCGAAACGGTCCCTGCCTTCGCGACCACCTGAACCGCCCATTCCAGCACCTGTCCGGGCGCATCGCCGGGATGCCAGTTGGGACCAACCGGATTTTGTTCGGGCGCGATCTCCCGCACCGCCTTTTTATTGGTCTCTTTCTGCTTGGCCGCTTTCTTCGCCGCCGGCCCGTGATGGGCATGATTGGCGTCGACGCCGACCGCGTCGATCACACGATCGACCCCGATGCCGTCGGTGAGACGCTGAATCGTCGCGACCGGATCTTCTTTTTCGTAGTCGATGATTTCGGCGCCGAGCTCGCGCGCCTTCGCCAGACGATCCGGCAGACAATCGACTGCCAGCACGCGTGTCGCGCCGAGCAATTTCGCACTGAGGATGGCGAACAGGCCGACCGGACCGCAGCCGAACACCGCGACCGTGTCACCTTCGTTGATCTCGGCGTTCTCGGCACCGAACCAGCCGGTCGGAAAAATATCGGACAGCAGGATCGCTTCGTCGTCGCTGACCTCGTCGGGCAGCTTGACCAGATTGACATGCGCGAACGGCACCAGCGCTTTTTCGGCCTGCAGCCCGTTGAACGGGCCTGACGGTTCAGGCCCCCCGAAAAATGCAGTCCCAGCGGTCTTTCCGTGCGGATTCGCGTTGTCGCACTGCGCCGTGTAGCCGGCCCGGCAATAGCTGCAGGTGCCGCACGCAATGGTCGACGGGATCAGCACGCGATCACCGACCGTGAGATTGCGCACGTCATCCCCGATCGCTTCGACGATGCCGACCCCTTCGTGGCCGAGCACCGTTCCGTCGACCATGCCGGGGAAGGTGCCGCGGATCATGTGCAGGTCGGTGCCGCAGATCGCGCTCGCGGTGAGACGCACGATCGCGTCGGTCGGCTTCTGCAATTCCGGTTCGGGAACGTCTTCAAGACGAATGTCGCCAATGGCGTGAAACACGACCGCCTTCATGGAGCACTCCGGGGTTCGAGGATGAACCTCGAACGGACGCGCCAAGATCGGGTTCCGCTCAGCCGTAAGGTGTGAACGTCGCCACGTCGCGCAGCAGACGCGCCAAGCCGTCGGCGGCGTGCGCGATCAAAGCCTGTCCGATTGCCGCGCTGGCACCGCTCGCATTTCCGGTCGCACCGGCAGGATTCAGATCCTGCGCCGCCCAGCCCCACCCGCTACGCCCGTGCGTGGAAAATGCGCGTCCGGCCAGTTCGCTGCCCCGGCTGGTGAAGTTCCGTGCCGCGTCGCGGCGCACCAGATGCGGCGCCAGCGACAGCAGCAGCGAGGTCTCGACGAGGCCGGCATGCAGGCCGATTGCGGCCTCGCCGTCGTCGATCAGCCCGGCCGGCCGGCCAAAGCCGCCGCGGCTGCAATAGACCGTGATCATGCCGAGCCGGCTGCGCAGCGTCGCGGCCAGCGACGGCAGCAGCCCCTCCTGCCCGCCATGCGTATTGAACAGGACCAGCCGCTCAATTCCGGCCGCGCGCACGGAAGTCGCTATCTCGGTCCAGCTGGCCAGAATCGTGGCCGGTTCGAGGGTCAGCGTGCCGGGAAAGGCCGCATGTTCGGGTGACAGGCCGATCGCCTGGGTCGGCAGGCGCAGCACCTCGACCGGGTCAGCGTGGAGCAAACCGGCCGCCGCGGCGACCACGCCGTCGCAGATGATGGCGTCCGTCCCGAGCGGCAGGTGCGGCCCGTGCTGCTCGGTCGCGGCCAGCGGCAGCAGGGCCACGGCGTGGGAAAGCCGACCCTCGGCGAAGTCGGTGGTGGCGAGGTCGCTCCAGGCGCGGACGGGCACGTGCTTGAAATCTCCAGGGGCGCAAGCTAGGTCCCGACCCTACCTATGCCCCTGGAGTCCTGTCCAATGAGCCGCGTCCCGTTCCGGAACGACGTCGAAGAAGAAGAAGAGCCCGACAACGAAAAGCCGAAGGCCGACGCCCATCCGCCGAATCTGGTCGACGCCAATCTCTTCCGCGCCCGCACCGTGCTGCTGTTCGGCGAGATCAACGACAAGATCTCGCGCCTGATCACGGCGCAGCTCATCGCGCTGGCCGGCAAGAGCGACGATCCGATCCGCCTCTTCGTCCATTCGCCCGGCGGTCATGTCGAAAGCGCCGACACGATCTTCGACGTGATCCGCTTCGTGAAGGCGCCGGTCCATATCATCGGCACCGGCTGGGTCGCGTCTGCAGGCGCGCTGATCTATATCGCGGCCAAGAAGGAGCATCGCTTCGCGCTGCCCAACACGCGCTTCATGCTGCATCAGCCTTCGGGCGGTGCGATGGGCCGCGCCAGCGACATCGCGATCGAGGCCAAGGAGATCATCCGCATGCGCCAGCGTCTCAACGAGACGTTCGCGAGAGAGACCGGCCAGCCGATCGAGAAAGTCACCCGCGACAGCGATCGCAATTTCTGGATGAGCGCCGAAGAAGCACAGGCCTATGGCCTGGTCGGCAAGATCGTGAACAACGAGACCGAGATCGGATGATTATTCCCCGCGAAGGCGGGGATCCATCTCGGACAGAGGGCGGTGTGCGTCGTTTCGCACACCGCCCTTTTGATTCATGGATCCCCGCTTTCGCGGGAACTAAGCGCCTCGAGGGGCCGGCTCCTGCAGCGTCACGCAATGCAGCCCGCCGCCGCCGCGCACCAGATCGAGCGCCGGCACCGGCACGATCTCGCGGTCGGGGAAGACGCGCTTGAAGATGCGGAAGGCTTCCTTGTCGGCGGCGTCTTCGAATGCCGGGATCAGCAAGCCGCCATTGACGAAAACGAAGTTGACGTACGACAGCGTCAGCCGTCGTCCATTCTCGTCGAGGCGCGCCGGTTGCGGCAGTTCGATCACCTCGAACACGCGCCCCTGCGCGTCGCGCACGGCGTGCAGCCGGTCAAGATTGTCGGCGCCGATCTCGTAATTGCGATCGCCGACGTCGGTGGTGGTGTGCAGCAGCACGACGCCCGGGCGCGCGAAACACGCGATCTCGTCGACATGGCCGCGCGTCTCGTCCTGGTCGTAGCCGCGCCCCAGCCACACGGTCTTTTCGACGCCGAGCTGTTCGCGCAGCCAGCGCTCGATGCGGATCTTGTCGACCATCTCGTTGCGCCGCGGATCGAGCAGGCATTCCTCGGTGACCATGGCGGTCCCGGTCCCGTCGACACAGATGGCGCCGCCTTCGAGCGTGAAGTCGGCTTCGAAGCGGCGCATCTTGGCGTTGGTCAGCACGGCCTCGGCGACGTCGGCGTCGAGCTGCCAGTCTTCGTGAATCCCGCCCCAGCCATTGAAGTGGAAATCGACGCCTGCGACTTCGCCGCTGCGCTCGTTGCGCACGAAGATCGGACCGATGTCGCGCATCCACCCGTCCGACAGCGGGACCGGGACGATTTCGATTCCAGGTCCGCAGGCGAGCGAGGCCTCGGCGACGTCGCCCGGCGCGCAGACCATGCGGACCGGTTCGTAGCGCGCGATGAGGCGGGCAAGGTCGGCATGCGCGGTGCGCGCGGCCTCGATGCCGCCGCCGCCGACCCAGGTCGCGGCACGGGCGGGCCACGCCATCCAGGTACGCGCATGTCGGGTCCATTCCGCCGGCTGGACGAAGCCTTCGGCAGCGGGCGTGCCTCGCATCGGTCGGTCGGCCATCGCGCGGAGATTGGACGACCGGCGCGGTCGGAGGCAAGGCGTTGACACTTGCCGCACGGTTGCGCCGTGGCCGCCAAGCAGGCAGGAACGTCGGCGTGATCGACCGCGACACCCCACTCGACCCGGCGCTGCCCGAACAACGGCGCATCCGGCTGACGATCGGCTGCAGGGACGCCGACGTGATCCCCAAAGTCCCCGACGCCGGGCGCGTGCTCCAGCGCGACGGCGACACGGTGCAGGTCATGCACAACGGCATCGTGGTCGAAGCGGGCGGCTATTTCGGCGACTGGATGCAGGAAATCATCCGTCGTCTCGGCGGCCATCACGAGCCGCAGGAGGAGCTCGCCTTCGCGCGCGTGCTGGAACGGCTCGAATCCGGCGCCACCATGATCGAGCTGGGATCGTTCTGGGCGTATTATTCGCTGTGGTTCCGCCGCGCCCTGCCCGGTTCGACCAATGTCTGCGTCGAGCCCGACGAAGAGCGTCTGGCGCTCGGGAAGCGCAACTTCGCCCGCAACGGCTACGACGCCACCTTCCTGCCCTACGCGATCGGCTCCGGGCCGGGCGACGACGTCGAATTCCTGCGCGAACGCGACGGCAGCACGGTTCGCGTGCCGATGCGTTCGGTCGACGCGATCGTCGACGAGCTGCGCCTGCGCCGTATCGACCTGCTGCATGTCGACATCCAGGGCTTCGAAACCGCGATGCTGGAAGGCGCGCGCCGGCTGATCGGCAGCGGCAATCTTCGCTTTCTGATCGTCTCGACGCATCACTGGAAGATTTCGGGCGATGCGCTGACGCACCAACGCTGCGTCCGCCGGATCGAGCAGCTTGGCGGCCGCATCCTGCTCGAACATTCGGTGCCGGAATCGGCCTCGGGCGACGGTCTGATCGTGGCGTCGTTCGACGCGCGCGACGCCGACATGCCGCCGATCGAGATCAGCCGCGTGCGCGCGCGAGACAGCCTGTTCGGTGAGCTCGAACACGATCTCGCCGCAGCGCAGGGCCTCGCGCCGCTGGAAGACTAAGAACCGAGTCGAAAGAAAAAGGACAAAGGCGGAGGGAACGCTCGAGTAGCGTTCCCGTTCCCCCTCCATGACGATGCTGGTCCTGGTGGTCGAAGACGACCCGCTCATCTCGCTCGATCTGTGCAGCATCGCCCAGGAGGCGGGCTGTGTGACCGTTGCCGCGCCGACCGTGAACAGCGCTCGCGACGCAGCGGCCGAATATCCGTTCGACCTCGCCATCATCGATTTGAAGCTGGGGCCGGGCAGCAGCGGCGCCGATCTGGCCCGCGAATTTCTCGGCCGCTACGGTCTGCCGTCCATGATCGTCAGCGGTCATCTGACCGATGCGGTGCGATCGGAGCTGATCGACACCGCAGTGTTCACCATTGCCAAGCCTTATGAACCGCAAGCGGTGCGCGCGGCGATCTTTGCCGCACTGGAGCCACGGAACGAGTTGTTGGCCTGACGCTACGCGGCGCGGGTGAGCACGCCGCCGATGGCGGGCCCGAGCTGCGCGAGACGGTAGGGCTTTTGCAGGATCGTCACGCCCGGCATGGTCCTGGCGC
Source organism: Rhodospirillales bacterium (assembly GCA_028291365.1). GTDB lineage: Bacteria > Pseudomonadota > Alphaproteobacteria > BOG-932 > Roseiterribacteraceae > Roseiterribacter. Next base: position 46,792 of record JAQGIE010000162.1, on the reverse strand, counting down.
CGGCCAGCGCGTCGGCGAAGGCGGTCGCGAACAACACGGCGAGTTCCGGCCGCAAGACGGTGGCGAAATCCGCCAGCGTGAAGCCGTCCATGCCCGGCATGCGGACATCGGTGAACAAGACGTCGATCGAGCGATCCCAAGACAGCAGGTCGAGCGCTTCGTCCCCGCTGGCCGCGCTCACCACGTCATAGCCGAGCGCGCGCAACAGCTCGCCCGCCGTGTCGCGGACGAACGGATCGTCGTCCACGAGCAGGACCTTCGGCGTATGCGCAAGCTGACCCATCGCGACATCCTATAAATTCTGGCGGCCCCTGGCCAGCAAAGTTGGAATGAGTAACCGACGTGTGACAGGGCGCCGCCGCCATGCGAGTTTCCGCGCCGGCGCCTCCGCGACCCGGTACCCGCGTCGCGGCTACGTCACCAGCTTGGTAACCGTCTCGATCGTGTCGGCCTCGGCGGCGGGCTTGTCCCAGCGCAGCCGTGCGATGCGCGGGAAGCGCATGGCGACGCCCGAGCGATGCCGCGTCGAGCGATGGATTGAGTCGAACTCGACTTCGAGCACCAGCCCCGGCTCGACCTGGCGCACCGGACCGAACCGGTCCGTCGTGTGGGCGCGGATCCAGCGATCGAGCCGAACCAGCTCTTCGTCAGTATAGCCCGAATAGGCCTTGCCCACGGGCACGAGTTCGACGTCGCCCTCTTCGTTCGGCTTCCACACGCCGAACGTATAGTCGGAATAGAAGCTCGACCGTTTTCCGTGGCCGCGCTGCGCGTACATCAGCACGACGTCGAGCGTCAGCGGATTGCGCTTCCATTTCCACCACGGACCTTTGGGTCGCCCCGCCACGTAAGCACTGTCGGCGCGCTTCAGCATCAGCCCTTCGATGCCGGCTTCGCGCGCCGCCGCCCGTTTGGCCTCGAGCTCGTCCCAGGTCTCGAACGGGACCAGCGGCGAGACGTCCATGCGCGCGGGCTGCAGCCGCTCGTGCCAGGCTTCCAGCCGCTTGCGACGTTGATCGAACGGCAGTGCCCGCAGATCCTCGGCGCCGTCGGCGAGAATGTCATAGAGCCGCACGAAGGCGGGATATTGCAGCAGCATCTTGCCGGTTACGGCTTTGCGATTCAGGCGCTGCTGGAGGTCGTTGAACGGCGCGATCTCGATCGCGCCGTCGCCGTTCTGGCGCGCCACCAGCATCTCGCCGTCGAGCACGGCGTCGAAGCGGCTCATCTCTTCGACGATCTCGGGGAAGACGCGGGTCACGTCGTCGCCTGAGCGCGAGAAGATCCGTTCGCTGCCGCCGCGCGCGGCGAGCTGCACGCGCATGCCGTCCCACTTCCACTCGGCGCGGAAGTCCTGCGCAGCCAGCTGGCGCAGATCGGACTCTTCGAGCGGGTTCGCCAGCATCAGCGGACGGAAGGCGGCGCGATGATCGGGATCGGGCCGCGGCCCGGTTCCTTCAAGCCAGTCGAACAGCTCGCGATAGGGCGGCTCGAGCCCGTGCCACACTTCTTCGATTTCAGCGACGTCGATCTTGGCGCGTTCGGCGAGCGCGGTCTTGACCAGTCGCGCCGAGACACCGACGCGCAGCGCGCCGGTCAGCAGCTTGATCAGCGCGAACCGCTCCGACGCGGTGCAGGCGTCGAGCCAGGCTTCGAGCAATTTCGGCGCGTCCGCGCGCGCCGCGCGCGACAGCTCGTCGACGACTTCGGTCGGTGTCGGCGCAGGCACATTGACGCCGTGCTTTTGCGGCCAGATCAGCGACACGGTCTCGGCGAGATCGCCGACATAGTCGTAGCTCCAGCCGAACAGTTCCGGGTCGACGCGGCCAAGCACGAGGTCGCGCACCGCCGCGGCCTTCAAGGTCGGCACGTTCAGCGTGCCGGTGATGGCGGCCAGCGCCCAGCCGCGGTCGGGATCGGGCTCGTGATCGAAATAGTCGATCAGCAACCGGATCTTGCCGTTGCGCGACGGCGTGAAGTTCAGGCGCTCGAGAAGTTCGGCGAACCGCCGCATCAGGCCGCGGCGTCGCGCTTCGACGCGGCCTGCATTTCCATCCAGTTCTTTCCCCACGCGCGCATCGCATGGATCAGCGGTTCGAGGCTGCGCCCGGATTCGGTGAGGTCGTATTCGACTTTGGGCGGCACCTCGGCATAGACGGTGCGGCGCACCAGCCCGTCGCGTTCGAGCTCGCGCAACTGCAGGGTCAGCATGCGTTGCGTGACGTTGGGCAGCTCGCGACGCAGGGCGTTGAAACGCAGCGTGCCTTTCATCAGGTGATAGAGGATCACGCCCTTCCAGCGGCCGCCGATGACGTCGAGCGTCGCTTCGACCGGGCACGCGATCCAATGCTGCGGCGGTGCGTCGGGACCGGCGGAGACGGTATCCATTTTGACACTACCCAACAAAATTGTACGTACTGGCGGAGACGTAGGCCACGGGTTACGTGGCGACAAGTGCCAAAACAGGAGTGTCGTCCTCATGCGTGTCGCTGCCGTCCGCCCCGAAGCCGATCGGTTCTTTGCCATCGAAGACCGTCCCGAGATCCAGCCGGGCCCGGGTGAGGTCCGGCTGCGCATGCGGGCGGCGTCGCTGAACTATCGCGACCTGATGGTGGCGCAGAATCGCTACGGCGCGACCACACCGGGCGTGGTGCCGCTGTCCGACGGCGTCGGCGAGGTGATCGAACTCGGCGCCGGCGTGACGCGCGTCGCGATCGGCGATCGCGTATCGCCCAATTTCTTCCGCGACTGGATCGAAGGCGAACCCGACGGCGCCAAATTGGCGAGCGCGTTTGGCGGCGACATCGACGGCGTATTGAGGGAAGAACTCGTCGTGCCCGAAACCGCGCTGGTGCAGGTACCGAAACATCTCAGCGATGAAGAAGCGGCGTCGCTGTCGTGCGCCGGCCTCACCGCCTGGGTGGCCCTGTTCGAGCACGGCAAGCTGATGCCCGGCGAAACGGTGTTGATCCAGGGCACCGGCGGCGTGTCGGTGTTCGCCCTGCAATTCGCCAAGCTCGCCGGCGCCAGGGCGATCGTACTGTCGTCGAGCAAGGACAAGCTTGAACGCGCGCGCAAGCTCGGTGCCGATCATCTGATCGATCGCGGCGCCACGCCCGACTGGGAAAAGGAAGTTCTGAAACTCACGGGCTATCGCGGCGTCGATCACGTCGTCGAAGTCGGCGGTGCCGGCACGCTGGGCCGGTCGCTGCAGGCGGCCAGGATCGGCGGTCATGTCGCGGTGATCGGCGTGCTGACCGGCGTCACCGGCGACGTGCCGACCGGCGCAATCCTGCGCAAGCTGCTGCGCGTTCACGGCGTCTATGTCGGCTCGCGCAGCCAGTATGAGCGGATGAACCGCGCCATCGAGGCGGCGAAGTTGCGGCCGGTGGTCGACGCGACCTATCGCTTCGACCAGGCCAACGACGCGCTGCGTGCGCTCGAGGCGGCGCAGCATTTCGGCAAGATCGTGATCAAGATCGCGTAGCGCGCCAGATCAAAAGATAGAGAGCCTCAGGCGCGGCGCTTGCCCGTCTTCTTCGCCTTGGCGTGCTGCATGTAGGCGCGCAGCACCGCGTTCATCCGGGTCTGATAGCCCGGGCCGGACGATTTGAAGAAGTCGAGCACGTCGCCGTCGACGCGGAGCGAGATTGCCGTCTTGAGCAGCGGCGGAACGATTGTCGCGGACGCGAACCAGGCTTCATCGAGAAGCGGCGCCGCATCCGGATCGTCCGCAATCGCTCGCTCGATTTCTTCGTCCGTCTTGTTACGCAGCGCTTCCCAATCCGTTTCATCCTTCGGAAGGTTTGGGTACGTGTAGCTGACGATACCACGCTCGTTCACTTCGGCTGGCGAGGCGCGCCGAGATGATGCGGCGGCGCGTTTCTTCGCGGTCCGTGTAGATGACCGCGAGGACGACGCCTTCGACTTCCCCGATCGCGATCCACCTTCTTTCTTCATCTCGATCAGAACGCCTTTCTGCCGCTTGTCCGTTCCAGATTTTGACGGCACCGACAAAGTCGATGCCATGTTTCGCGAGATTCAGCCTGCGCTTCGCCTCATCCCAGATGAAATCCATCTCGGTCCGCTTCCAGGTCCCGGCTGTATATACAGTCGACCATACAGCGCGGCCGCGTCAAGCCTCGTCGTCTTCGAATCCCACAAGCCGCAGCGCGCGCGCCTTCATGCCTTCCAGTTCGGCCATGCGAAGCAGCCCGTCTTCGCGGCCATGGGTGACCCAGACTTCGCCGCGCACGACCTCGTGCAAGGTGCGGCAGAGTTCGTCCCAGTCGGCGTGGTCGGAAATCACCAGCGGCAGTTCGACACCGCGCTGCTTGGCGCGCTGGCGCACCTGCATCCAGCCGGACGCGACGCAGGCGACGGGATCGGGCAGACGGCGTGACCAGCGCTCGCTGATCTCGGACGGCGGTGCCAGCACGATCTGGCCGGCCAGTTCGCTCTTGGTCGCTGCCGTTGCCGGCCGCAGATCGCCCAGCTTCACGCCCAGCCTTTCATACAGCTCGCACAGCGGCTGCAGCGCGCCGTGCAGCCAGATCGGACGATCCCAGCCGGCGCGGCGCAGCAGGGCGATGATGCGCTGGCACTTGCCCAGCGCATAGGCACCGATGACGTGCGAGCGTTCGGGATAAAGTTCGACCGAATGCAGCAGCTTGGCGATCTCGTCGTCGGGATCGGGATGGCGAAAGATCGGCAGGCCGAACGTCGCTTCGGTGACGAACACGTCGGCTTCGACCGGCTCGAACGGCAGGCAGGTCGGATCGAAGCCGCGCTTGTAGTCGCCCGACACGACGACGCGCGAACCGCGCCATTCTAGGACCACCTGGGCCGAGCCAAGCACGTGCCCGGCCGGCACGAAGCGCAATTTCACATCGCCGATGGTGAGGTCCTGGCCATAGGGCAAGGCTTGCATCGTCTCGCCGGCCTGATCGCCGTACCGCGCCTTCATGATCTCGATCGTTGCCGGCGTGGCCAGCACGTGCCCGTTATTTGGGCGCGCATGGTCACCATGGCCGTGCGTGATTACCGCGCGCGACACCGGACGCGTCGGATCGATGAAGAATCCGCCGGGCTCGATCCACAAACCACCAGGGCGGACCTTCACCCAGCTTTCGGCGCGCGGCGCTGACATCGCGCACAAGCTAGCGCGACTGCGACTGTTCGCCAGCGCGAGATGAATCAACTCGACGTTAATCGTCGGCCTGAGAACCTAGCGATAACGAACTAGGACTGAGTCGGGATGCGCCGTTTCGTTCTTGCAGCCGTGGCCGCAATCGTGTGCTTCGGAATCGCGCAAACAGCGCGCGCGGCGACTGCCTTGCATGTCGCCTTCGCCGAATACCAGCCGCTCGGCCCCGAGACGGCGAAGGGCGTGGTGATCTACAGCCACGGCCGTTCGCTCAACACCGAAGATATGGACTCGCCGCCGCCCGCCTACCTCGCGACCTTGGCGCAGGCGGGCTGGGATGCCTACCGGTTCGACCGTCCGACGCGCGAGGATTCGCTGCCGGCCAGCTCGGCCGATCTCGCCCGTCGCGTGCAGCAGTTGCGCGCCAAAGGGTACAAGCACGTCGTGCTGGCAGGCCAGTCGTTCGGCGCTTTCCTGTCGTTGATGGCGGCAAGCCAGGCGCGCGGCGTCGATACGGTCATCGCCACCTCGCCCGCCGCGTTCGGCAGTTTCAATGACAGCTACGACACCTGGCAGATGAACGCGACGGAGCTGTACAAGCATCTCAAAGCGCTGAGCCGCACGCGGGTGCTGCTGGCCTTCTTTCATCGCGACGATTACGACCCGGGCGGGCGCGGCGCGCGGGCCGAGGAAATCCTCACCGTTCGCCACCTGCCGCATCTGGTGATCGACCAGCCGCGCGAACTCGCCGGCCATGTCGCGGCCGCGACCGACCTGTTTGCGCAGCGCTACGGCCAGTGCCTCACGCGCTTCCTCGACGGCGCCAGGATCGACGCGCGCAGTTGCGACACGATCAATGCGCCGGCGCCTGAGCATGGCGAAGCCGTGGTCGGGTCCGGCTCCTGAAGCAGAACCGATCCGATTGGATCGGATCATGCTTTCTGACTTTTGATCTGGCGTGTTTCCCTCCGCGAACCCTATTGAAGCGGGCGTGAGCTCGACCCGCATCACTCACCGCGTCAACGCGCCTCGCGCGGCGGTCTATCGCGCGCTCCTCGATCGGCAAGCGGTCGCGACCTGGATGGTGCCGACCGGCATGACCAGCCAGGTGCATGCGTTCGACCCGGGCGAAGGCGGCACGTTCCGAATCTCGCTCACCTATGAGGCGCCGACCGGGACCGGCAAGACGACCGCGCAGACCGACACCTATCATGGCCGGTTCGTGAAGCTGGTGCCCAATGAGCAGGTCGTTGAACGGGTCGAGTTCGAGACCAACGATCCCGCTTTGCAAGGCGAGATGACGATCACCATCACGCTCGCCGATGCCGACGGCGGCACCGAGATCCTTGCGGTGCACGACGCACTGCCGCCCGGCGTTTCGGCCGACGACAACGAGACTGGCTGGCGGTCGTCGCTGGCGAAACTCGCTTCGCTGGTCGAAACGGGCTAGCAACTCCGGGCAAGCCGCGTGAATTCGGCTTGACCCCGTCGCCCGCACGTTCGCACGCTCCTCCAACGCCCGTCAGGGGCATCAATGGGAGGATCACGATGCGCAAGCTCATGACTGCCGCAATGCTGCTGCTACCCATCGCCGCCTTCGCGGCCGATGGCCCGCTGACAGGACCGTCGACCTGGACCTGGAATGCGAAGGAATCGAAGACGGCCGGCGAAGCGCCGAAATCGAACGTGCTCAAAGTCACCAAGGATGACGGGACCAATCTCGCCTGGTCGATGACCTCGGTCGACGCCAAAGGCAAGACGCGCAAAATGAGCTGGTCCGGCGCCTATGACGGCAAGGAGCGGCCGGCCAAAGGCGGCGGGGCCGCGGCCTTCACCAAGGGCAACGATGGCTCGACCAAGGTCGCGTTCAAGGAGAAGGACGGCAGCACCGGTGAAGAGACCTGCACCGTCAGCAGCGACAAGAAGAAGATGACGTGCAAAGGCACGATGAAGAGCAAGGACGGCAAGAGCGCCGACTATACCGACGTGTACGACCGCTCCTGACGAGCGCAGACGGCAACAAAAAGGGCGCTCATGACGAGCGCCCTTTTCAGTTCAGGCGGCAGCCTGGATCTGCGGATCGTCCAAGGTCGCAGCCACTGCGTGCACGATGGCGGCGATGCGGACCGCGTCCTGGATCGCTTCTTTCGACACGCCGGCTTTCATCAGCTCCTGCTCGTGCGCTTCGATGCAGCGACCGCAGCCATTCACCGCCGACACCGCGAGCGACCACAGCTCGAAATCGGTCTTGTCGACGCCCGGATTGGCGATGACGTTCATGCGCAGCCGCGCCGGCATCGTCAGGAAGTCCTTGTTCGCCGCCAGGTGCGTGAAGCGGTAGTAGATGTTGTTCATCGCCATGATCGCGGCGGCGGCGCGCGCCGCCTTGTTCGCTTCCGGCGACAGAGCTTCACTTGCGGCACCGTCGATCGCACGCACGACTTCCGCGTTGCGCGAAGCCAGCGCCGATGCCAGCGCCGAACCCCAGGCCTGCTGCGGCGTCAGCGCCGTCGATGACGCGATCTGGCCCAGATTGAGCTTCAGATCGCGGGCATACTCGGGCAGACGCTCTTTCAAGGCGTCGAGCGACATCGGACTCTCCGTTCTAAAAAGAATTACCGGGGCGCGCAGGCTTGGCGTGGCGGCTGCGCGCCCCGGGACAAAGTATCTCAAGCCGCCGGCCTGAGAACTTCCTGGCCCTTCTGCCAGTTGCAGGGGCACAGCTCGTCGGTCTGCAACGCGTCGAGAACGCGGATCACTTCCTGCGGATTGCGGCCGACCGAGAGGTCGTTCACCGACGCGTAGCGGATGATGCCGTCCGGATCGACGATGAAAGTGGCGCGCAGCGGAACGCCTTCTTCCTGATGCAGAATGCCGAGCGCGTTCGAAAGCTCGCGCTTGGTGTCGGCCAGCATCGGGAACGGCAGGTTCTTCAGATCTTCGTGATGCACGCGCCAGGCATGGTGCACGAACTCGCTGTCGGTCGAAGCCCCAAGCAGCTGCGCGTCACGGTCGGCGAATTCGCTGTTGAGCTTGGCAAAGGCCGCGATTTCGGTCGGGCAGACGAAGGTGAAGTCCTTCGGCCAGAAGAACACGACCAGCCACGTGCCCTTGTACGTGTCGTTGGAGATCACCGGAAAATCGACCTTGGGATGGTCGAGCGTGGTCGCGGCCTTGAGCTTGAACTCGGGAAAACGATGACCAACAGTCAGCATGGGCGGGCTCCTGAATGGGAAGGGGTTGTTTAGAATGGTTCTAAACTGCGGAGACTAAATCGACCGCTGACCCGCTCGCGTCAAGCCCCCAGCCCGGCTCTTCGCTTTAGGCCCCGGCCACCGGGACCAGTCGCCGCACCGCTTCGGCCGCGACCCGGGCGGCGCGGTCGACGAATTCGTGGAAATCCAAGTGGCTGTCCTCGCCCGCCAGGTCCGACAGCGCCCGCACGATCAGCCACCGGGCGCCATAGGCGACCGCAACCTGCGCCACCGCGGCCGATTCCATGTCGATCGCGACGCCGCCATGCAGCGCGCGAAGCCGGTCGCGCGTGGTGCCACAGGCGAGATAGGTGTCGCCGGTCAACACGCGGCCGAACCAGGTCGGTTCGATGCCGACCATCGCCTTGCGCGCACCCTCGATCAGCGCCGGATCGGCGTCGAGCTCGGGCGGCTCGCTGGGCGGGATGGTCGGCAGGGCGCCGGGCCGGTAGGGCTCGATGCGCTCGGCGCGCAATGCGCCGTAATCGTGCTGCACCACCGAGGTCGCGATGACGAGGTCGCCGACCCCGAGCGCCGGGTCCAGCCCGCCCGCAACGCCCGAAAAAACCAGCGCCCCGCAACCGAATTTTTCGCACAGCAAAGTCGAGGCGAGCGCCGCGTTGACTTTGCCGATGCCGCTTTCGACCAGCGCCACCGGATTGCCGTCGAGCGTGCCGAGGTCGAAGCGCAGACCCGCCGTCGTCTCGCTGCCCTCGATGCGCAGGTGATCGCCGAAATGGACGCGCTCTTCGGGCATCGCGGCGAGAATGCCGACGCGCATGGTCATTTGCGCGCTCTGTCGCGGAGGGCGCGCTGATCTTCTTGTTTGTTACCCCGGCCTTCGCCGGGGTGACAGGTTGTGCTCGCGCTCATGGCAGCGTGCTCGCGCCGGCGCCGAGTTCGCGCTGGAGGAACACGATGCCGGCCCAGCGGCCGAACTTGAATCCGATATTCTGGAAGCCACCGACCTGGGCGAAGCCGCAGGTCTTGTGCAGCCCGATCGAGGGGTGATTGTCGGTACCGCCGACCACCGCGACCATCTGCCGGAAGCCGGCGCCGGTGCAGTCCTCGATCAACCGCTGCAACAGCGCGCGGCCGACGCCGCGCCCCTGCCAGTCAGGATCGACATAGACCGAGTCCTCGACCGTGAAGCGATAGGCCGAGCGCGCGCGGAACGGCCCGACATAGGCGAAGCCGACCACCACGTGATCGATTTCCGCAACCAGATACGGGAATTTCTGCGCCGAGAGCGAGGCACGCCGCTGCTCCAGCTCGTCCAGCCGGGGCACCTCTTCCTCGAACGTGCCGATACTGTGCTCGACGGCGTGCGCATAGATCTTGAGCAAAGCCGGGGTGTCGGCCTGGGTGGCCGGTCGAAGCAGCGCCGCGGTCATGCAATTCTCGTCGGAATTTCAAACATCGCGCTCTCCTGCGGCGAGACGGTCACCCACCTTTCGCCCTCTACCTATATTCTCGCGCCGTGACCACCCTGCCACCGAACATCGAAGCCTGGTTCGCGCATCGCGGCTGGACCCCGCGCGAGCACCAGCTGGCGATGGTCGAGGCCGCCCAGGACCAGGCCAGCGCACTGCTGATCGCGCCGACCGGCGCCGGCAAGACGCTGGCGGGATTCCTGCCGACCCTGGTCGAGCTGGCGGAACGGCCGCGGCAGGGGCTGCACACGCTCTATATCTCGCCGCTGAAAGCGCTGGCGGTCGACATCCACCGCAATCTCGAACGGCCCATCGCCGAGCTCCGCCTTCCGATCCGGGCCGAGACGCGCACCGGCGACACGCCCGATGCGAAAAAGCAGCGCCAGCGCAAATCGCCGCCGCAGATCCTGATGACGACGCCGGAAAGCCTGGCGCTGCTGCTCGCCTATCCCGGTGCCGAGGATTTCTTCCGTCCGCTGCGCACCATCGTGATCGACGAGCTGCATGCGCTGGCCGGCATCAAGCGCGGTGATCTTCTGTCTTTGGGTCTCGCGCGTCTCGCGACGCTGGCGCCTGCGGCGAGGCGTGTCGGCCTGTCGGCGACGGTGGCGCAGCCCAAGCTGCTGCTCGGCTATCTGTCCAAGACGGGCGAGGACGCCACCGACGTTCGCCTCATTCGCGGCCGCGCCGGGGCCAAGCCCGAAATCAGCGTGCTCGAAACGCGCGAGCGCATGCCCTGGTCGGGCCATATGGCCGTGCATGCGATGCCCGAAGTGTACGAGCGCATCCGCCAGGTCCACACCGCCATCGTGTTCGTGAATACGCGCGCCCAGGCCGAGCTGTGTTTCCAGGCACTATGGCGCGTCAACGACGACAATCTTCCGATCGGCCTGCATCACGGATCGCTGGCAATCGAGCAGCGCCGCAAGATCGAAGCCGCCATGTCGCGCGGCGAGCTGCGCGCCGTGGTCGCGACCTCGTCGCTCGATCTCGGCATCGACTGGGGCTCGGTCGATCTGGTCGTGCAGGTGGGCGCACCCAAAGGCGCATCGCGCCTGATGCAGCGCATCGGCCGCGCCAACCATCGGCTCGACGAGCCGAGCCGCGCGCTGCTGGTGCCGGGCAACCGGTTCGAGCATCTCGAATGCCGTGCCGCCATCGATGCCATCGACGCGGGCGAGCTCGACGGCGATCCGGTAATCTCGGGCGGGCTCGACGTGCTGGCCCAGCACGTGCTGGGCACTGCGTGCGCGGGACCGTTCGACGCCGACGCGCTCTATCAGGAAGTCTGCGGTGCGGCGCCCTATTTCGGCTTGGCGCGCAAGGATTTCGACGACGTCGTCGAGTTCGTCGCAACGGGCGGTTATGCGCTTGGCGCCTATGAGCGGTTCAAACGACTGAAACGGCGCGAGGACGGGCATTGGGAACTCGCCGACAAAAGCCACGCACGTGCCTACCGGCTGAATGTCGGCACCATCGTCGAATCGACGATGCTCAAAGTACGCATCAATCGCGGACCCGTGGTCGGCGAGGTTGAAGAATATTTCGCCTCCACGCTCGTGCCCGGCGACACGTTCGTGTTCGGCGGCCAGCTGCTGCGCTTCGTCGCCATCAAGGACATGGTGATCGATGTGGTGCGCGGCGGCGAAGGCCAGCCGAAAGTGCCGGCCTATGCCGGCGGACGCATGCCGCTGACGACCTTGCTCGCCGATCGCGTGCGCGGCCTGCTGCATGACCCGTCGCGCTGGCCTTCTTTGCCCGATGCCGTGCGCGAATGGCTGGAGCTGCAGCGCTGGCGCTCGACCATGCCCAGCCCCGACGCGCTGCTGGTCGAAACCTTTCCGCGCGGCGACCGCGAATACATGGTCGCCTATTGTTTCGAAGGGCGGCAGGCGCACCAGACGCTGGGCATGCTGATCTCGCGGCGCATGGAGCGGTTGGGGCTGGGTCCGCTCGGTTTCGTCGCCACCGACTATTCGCTGGCGACCTGGAGCCTGCGCAGCCCGACCACCGCGCAGCTGGTCGAGCTGTTCGACGAGGACATGCTGGGTGACGATCTCGAAAGCTGGATGGACGAAAGCTCGTATCTGCGCCGCACCTTCCGCAACGTTGCGGTGATCGCCGGCCTGATCGAGCGCCAACTGCCGGGGCAGCGCAAGAACACGCGGCAGGTGACGTTCTCGAGCGACCTCATTTACGAAGTGCTGCGCAAACACGAGCCCGGCCACGTGCTGCTGCGCGCCACGCGGCATGATGCGGCGCGCGGCCTGACCGACGTCGAGCGCGTGGCGCTTCTGCTCAAACGTGCGCGCAACCGGATCGAACATCGCGCGCTCGACCGCGTGTCGCCGCTGGCCGTGCCGGTGCTGCTCGAAATCGGGCGCGAAGCGGTGCACGGCGAAGCGCGCGACGACCTGCTTGAGGAAGCCGAAGCCGAACTCGTACAAGAGGCGACCGCGCTGGTCGCCCCTGCCCGGCCGGCACGCAGATCCACGAGACGATGAGCCAGCATACATTCAATCTCGGGGAGGCCAGCCTGATTCCCGATCACAGCGGCGCGCTGTGGTGGCCGGAAGCGGCGACCTTGATCGTCGCCGATCTGCATCTCGAAAAAGGCTCGCACTACGCGCAGCGCTCGGCGCAGTTCCTGCCGCCGTACGATACCGCCGCGACCTTGGACGCGCTCGAACGCGTGGTGAAGCAGTTGCGGCCGGATCGCGTCATCGCGCTGGGCGACTCGGTGCATGACACGCGCGCGGTCGAACGGATCGACGCCGGACAGGCGGCGCGGGTCGCCGAGATCACCGAAACGGTCGAATGGATCTGGGTCGCGGGCAATCACGACCCGACCCCGCCGGTGGCATGGGGCGGCCGCGTTGAACAGGAGATCATGATCGGTCCGCTCACCTTCCGCCACGAAGCGCAGCGGGGCGCGCTGCGCGAGATCAGCGGCCACTATCATCCCAAGGCAAGAGTGCCGGCACGCGGTGCGATCGTCTCCGGTCGTTGCTTTGCGCACGACAGCAAGCGCGCGGTGCTGCCGGCGTTCGGCGCCTATGCGGGCGGGCTGAACGTGCTCGATCCCGCCATCTCGACGCTGTTCGAACCCGACTTCGCGGTCGTTGTGATCGGCAAAGGCCGCCTGTTCCGTTTCGCGGCGACGCAGCTCGCGCATTGATGAGAAACAAGGCCTATCCCAAGCCGGCCGTTGCGCATAAGCAGGCAGGGAGCCGCGCGCTCGCGGCGTTCGAGGCGACCAGGGAGCCGGCATGAAGCGCGTTGCGATCATTGGAGGCGGTCTCGCCGGGCTCGCGGCCGCATCCTCGCTCGAAGATCGCTTCGACGTACAGATCTACGAGGCAGCGCCGGACGGCGAGGTCGATCCACTGCCGCTGCTGTTCGATCCGGGCCGAGACAGCGCGACCGCTTCGCTGGTGCGCAAGCTCGCCCTGCCCGCTTCGCCCTTCGTACCCAGCCTTGCGGTCGCGCGCGATGGCGGCAAGGCGCTGATCGTGCGCAAGGCGAACCGGCTCCAGGGCGCGTGGCGTCCATCGCGTCGCCTCTATGCGCAGGCGCTGCGCGCGCTCGCCGAGGCGCCGCAAGGGGAACGGCGCGTCGCGAGCGAATGGCTCGCCATCGCCATTCCCGAGAAAGACGTTCGCGAAGCGCTGATCGAGCCGCTGGCCAGTGCCGCAACGGGCCTGGCCGACCGGCGTTGGCGCAACCTGCCAATGTCCGAGCTTCTTGCCGCCTGGCGCGCGCAGGGCGCGGGCGCCGCGGGTGCCAGCTGGCTCCGCATCGAGGGCGGCGCGCGCGCCGCGCACGCGGCGCTTTCCCGCCATCACGCCGCACGGCTGCGCGTGGCGGAGGTCGTCAAGCTGCAACGTACGCCGGTCGGCATCGACGTGCTGGATTCGGCGAACGGCTTCGAAGCCTATGACGCGCTGGTGCTGGCCCTGTCGCCGGAGGGCTCGATGAAGCTGCTGGCCGACGCCAGCGTCGAGGAGCGCCGCGCCTTCGGCGGCTTCGACTTTGCCGCGCGCCGCATCGTGCTGCACGACGATCCGCGCTTCGCGCCCGCCGACGGCACCACGATCGGCATCGCGCGCAGGGACGGCGCCGATCTGCGCACCCTCGCGCTCGGTCCTGCTGACGGCGCCAGATTCGTCACCTTTGACGCGTCCGACGCGGCGATCGACGCGATCCGTCACGACGCGGTCCAGCGTTGGATCGTGCCCGATTCAACCGGCCATGCAGCGCAGGCGCGGCTGGACTCGCAGCAGGGTCGCAACCGCACCTGGCATGTCGGCACGCATCTCAGCGACGGCAGTGCGCGCGGCACGATTGAAACGGCGGTCTCGCTGGCGCAACGCCTGCACTGATCGCGTCCCAGCCCCGCGAGCGAAATCGCACGCTCTTCGTTGACGACGGCGCGGCGTGGACCCAGGGTTCGCGCCATGCAGAACGCTCCGCAGCACACGATCTCGCCCGACGCACCGACCACGGGCCGGCTGCTTGCCGAAAACGCGACGCATTTCCCGGTCGATCCGACGCTCGACCTGCAGGCGCTGGCGCATGAGCTGCTGCAGGATTTCGAACGTTTCGATCGCGAGGCCGAAGACGATCCACGCGGGAACCCGGTGCAGCGTCTCGCTTTATCAATCAATCACCGGATCGAGGACGGAAAGCTCGATCACGGCGCGCTGGAGCAGCTGATCCAGTATCTGACCGTGCATGGTTTTTGCGACCGGGCGCGGCGGCTCAACCTCGCGCTCGGCGAGCTCGACCCGGCGACGAACGAGGCGGCGCTGGGCACGCTGTTCGAACGCGCCTTCGAACGCGCCGGCACGTTCGAGTCCGCGCGCTTGCTGCTGGAACGCGATCTCTACGGGCTGGTGCTGACCGCCCACCCGACCTTCAGCCTCAGTGGCGGGCTGATGCATGATCTGGCCCTGCTCGCGACCGGCATGGGTGACGACGGCGTCGCGCTCGACGCCGGCGCGATTCAGCAATTGCTGGCGCGCGCCGCGGCGAGCGTGCACCACGCGGATGAGCCGCTGACCCTGGCGCGCGAACAGGCGCTGTCGATCGACGGGCTTGAACGGCTGCAGCTGGCGCTGCGGCGGGTCTGGCGCATCGCGCTCGATGGCGCGGCCGCGCGTTGGCCCGATCGCTGGCGCGAGCTGACGCCGCGCCTCGTCACGGTGGCGAGCTGGGTCGGCTACGATCTCGACGGCCGCTCCGACATTTCCTGGAGCGACACGATGCTGCGCCGGCTGGTGGCGCAGGGGCGGCAGCTCCGGGCACTGAGCCGCGAAGCATCGCGGCTGCGTGCAGCGGCCGACGGATCGGACGCGCTGGTCGCGTCGCTCGAGCTGCTCGAAGCCAAGCTGGCGCTCGCCGGTGCCACGGTCGACGACGAGATCGCCACCTTCGAGCGCGTGCGCGCCGACGATCCCGCCACGCTGGAGCCGGTGCGGCTGCTGTCACAGCGGTTGAACGCGCGCGGCAAGGAGCGGCTGACCAAGGTCGAACCGCTGCTGGCGCTGATCGAGCGCGCATTGCGCGCGGCCGATGGAAACCACGAGCTCGAACGCGACCTGATCGTGCTGCGCGCCGAGTTGCAGGCGGTCGGACTGGGCAGCGCCCGCACCCATGTGCGCATCAATGCGACCCAGCTCCATAACGCGATCCGCAAATCGGTCTCGCTCGACACCGCGCCCGACGACCCGCGCCACCGACTTTCCTATCTGCGCGCGGTCGAAGAGCTGATCGAGAAAGTCGAGCCCGTCAGCATCAATTTCGGCTCGGTCGCGAGCGAGCGCACCTCGGCCAAGCGCCTGTTCATGCTCGTGGCGCAGATGCTGAAATATGTCGACGGCACCACGCCGGTGCGTTTCCTGGTCGCCGAGTGCGAGAGCGCCTTCACCATCCTGACCGCGCTCTACTACGCCAAGCTGTTCGGAATCGAAGACAAGATCGAGATCTGCCCGCTGTTCGAGACCGAGAAAGCGCTGCAGATGGGCAGCCGCGTGCTCGAACATCTGCTGGAGTCGGAAAGCTTCCGCGCCTATCTGCGCCGCACCGGCAAGCTGTGCGTGCAGACCGGCTACAGCGACGCGGGCCGCTATCTCGGCCAGACGCCGGCCTGCGGCTCGATCGAACGTCTGAAGGAACGCATCCTGCGGCTGTTCGAGCGGCCCGAACTCGCCGGGATCGAGCTGGTGTTCTTCGATACCCATGGCGAATCGATCGGCCGCGGCTGTCATCCCGGCGGCATCGAAGCGCGGCTCGACTATATCTGCACGCCGCAATTCCGAGCCGCGCTCGACGCCGGCGGCGTGCGTTTCAAGCAGGAGACGAGCTGGCAGGGCGGCGACGGTTATCTCTGGTTCCAGACCGAGCCCGAAGCGCTGGCGCTGCTCACGCGAATTCTGACCTGGCTGATCGAGCCGCGCGCGATCCAGCCCGACCGCTATTACGAAGATCGCGACTGGGCGACCGAGTTCCTGACCACGGTCAAGGAATTCCAGACGTCGCTGATGGTCGATCCCGGCTATGGCGCGCTGTTGACGACATGGGGCGCCAATCTCCTGTTCCCGACCGGCAGCCGTCCGAGCAAACGCGAAGGCGACGGCGATACGCGTCCGTCCGCGTCACAGCTACGCGCCATTCCGCACAATGCGGTGCTGGCGCAGCTCGGCCTGCTCGCCAACACGATCGGCGGCGTCGGCGAAGCGATGGCGCGCGATCCAGCCGCGCTCGCCGACATGTACGCGAACAGCCCCCGCTTTCGCCGCATGTTGTCGCTGATCGAGTATGGCCGTGCCGTGTCGCGGCCGATCGCGCTCGCCGCCTATATCGATACGCTGGATCCCGGCCTGTGGCTGGCGCTCGCGGCAAAGACCAGGGACGCGCATCGCGCCGAATCGATGCGGCGCATCGCCGAGATCCTCGAAGAGTGGGGCGTGCACGTGCCGCTCGCCAAGGTCACGCGCAAATTGTGCGACGACGCGGCGCTGCTCGACCGGCATCTTGGCAGCCTGCCCGATCGTGAACCGACCTCGGTCGACCCGCACACGCGCGCCAAGCTCGCACTGCTGCATGCGGTGCGCCTGGCGCTGGTGCACGAGCTGTTCCTGCTCGCCGCCGAGATCCCCGAATTCTCGACCCGGCACGATGTCGCCAACCGGCGCATCTTCCTGCGCGTGCTGCAACTGGACGTGCCCAGTGCGGTCGGCGCCCTGAAGCGCATTTTCCCCGCCACCGGCGACGGCATCGGGCGCGGCGACTGGGGCGAAGCGGCAAGCTACGTCTCGGACGAAAGCCAGGATTACCGGCGCGAGAACGTCGATATTTTCGAACCGATGCTGGCGCTGCACGATTTGGTGCGGCGCTGTTCGAGCGCCATCGCCCACCGGATCGGGTTCATCGGTTGAGCCAGGCCTCGGCGCCGAAGGAAGATATCCGCCTCGGCATTCTCAACATGTTGCTCTCGGTGGCGCTGTTCGCGGTGATGAGCGTGCTGGTGAAATGGCTGTCGCATTTCCCGCCGGTCGAACTCGCCTTCTTCCGCCAGGTCTTCGCGATGGTGCCGATCGGCCTGATGCTGTGGCACTCCGGCGCCGGTCTCAGGTTGCTCAGGACCGAGCGGCCGGTGGCCCATGCGACGCGTGCGCTGATCGGCTCGACGTCGATGATCCTCGTCTTCTCCGCGTTCCAGATGTTGCCGCTGGCCGACGCGACCGCGCTGAGTTTCGCGCAGCCCCTGTTCCTGACCGCGTTGGCCGGACCGCTGCTGGGCGAGAAAGTGCGGCTGCATCGCTGGTCGGCGGTGATCGTCGGCTTCATCGGCGTCGTCGTCATGGCGCGGCCGATCGATCTTCTGTCGGGAAGTTTCAATCTCGGTGTCGTCGTGGCGCTGGGGTCGGCGCTGACCTCGGCGCTGGCCATGGCGACGGTACGGCAGCTGTCGCGCAGCGAAGCGTCGTTGACGATCATCTTCTATTTCAGCGCCATCGGCGCGGTGTTGTTGGGATTGGCCATGCTGCCGTTCCATTTCGTCGTGCCGACCTGGCGCGAAATGCCGCTGGTCGTCGCCGTCGGCCTGGTCGGCGGTACGGCGCAGTACTTTCTTACCCAGGCCTATCGCTTCTCGCCCGCGTCGGCGCTGTCGCCCTTCACCTATTCGGCGATCGTCTGGTCGACCTTGTTGGGCTGGGCGATCTGGGCGGAAGTGCCGACGATGGCGACGATTGCGGGCGCGCTGATCGTGGTCGCATCGGGCCTGTACATCATCTGGCGCGAAACCTATCGCCGCGTCACCGTCGTCAATGCCGGCCCGGTTTCACCCGCGGCCGGCGACTGACGAGATCTTACTGCTTCACCAGCGGGATCAGCCGCTGGATCAGCGCGTCGTCATAGCTCTTCGCCAACGCGTCGGCGGCGTCGTCCATGCCCATGCGGCGCAGCGTGCGCTGGCGGTGCTTGAGCTTGTAGCCGGCGACGGCGCGCTGCATCGGCAGATCGCCGAGGAGGCGGCCTTCATGGTCGCGCAGCTTCACCATGAGCTGATCAAACAGCTTCTCGTCGTTCTCCGGACCACGCGCATCGAGCGGCCTGCCCGCGCCGACGTGGCGGGTGAGATGCGCGCAGAGCACCTTGGCCGCGAATGCCAGCTTTCCCTGCTTGTTGATCTTGGCGAAGGAAAGCAGCAGCGGATCGATCTTGGCGTCGTCGGGCACGCGGCCCGTCAGCACGTCGGCGAACTGTCCCAATGCGGCGGCGCGGTTGGCGTGCTGCTGGAAGAATTCGTCGATGACCTTGGCGCCCGAGAACAGCTCGGCGACGATACTGTCGAGCAGTTCGAGCACGTGCTTGTCCTGCGCGACGTCCATCGTGGCGAGCAGCCGTTCGATCTTGCCGCCCTGGCTGCCGAAGCCGAACAGCCAGCGGCACACGACCTGTTCGTGCAGCCAGATCGCGTCGGGTCCGCCGATCTGCTTCAGCTGCCCCCAGGCAGCATCGGGATCGGCTTCGTCGAATTTCGGCAAGGCGCGCTGTTGGGCGATCGCCTTGGCCTTGCGCGTGCCCTCGTCGATCAGGCGGCCGAGCGTGGCGGCACGATCCTTCATCTCGACGCCGGCCTTGGCGGCCTGGGCGATCGCGACCTTGTGTAGCGCCGCCATCAGCAGCGACGGATGGTCGTCGTTGAGTTTGCGGATGTAGGTCCAGTTATGCATCAGCTCGATGGCTGAGATCTGGAACTTGTCGCAGAAGGACTGGAGCAGCCCCTGGATCGCCAGGCGCGATTCCGGTTTGAAGAAATCCTCGATCGTCTCGCAGACCGGGCCGGCATCGCCGTCGCCGCCGACGGTCAGCGGCTTTTCGGCGTCGGCGGCGGCCTTCTCGTGCAGGATGACGGTCTCGACCTGCGTCCCGGCGCCCGAGCGCTGGCGCTTGATCTTGACCTCTTCATAGTAGCCGCTGGTGAGCAGCGACCGCGCGTAGCGCATGGCCGCCTGCTCATCGTCGCGGACCGAGTCGGTCACCCAGCGCCCATCGCGGAAGCCAGAGATTTCAAATGTGATGGTTCGATTCTGGACCATGGGACTTTCGGAGACATGTCATATGGCGGTGGGTGCAATGAGCATTGCACCCGGCGCCCCTTGACGGAGTATGAACCCGTCCCTTAGCACGAGCGCGCCGCGGTGAAGATACCGCCGGCTCGTGGACCAGGATTTACGATGCCCTACGTCGTCACCGAAGCCTGCATCAAGTGCAAATACACCGACTGCGTCGAGGTTTGCCCAGTCGACTGCTTCTATGAAGGCGAGAACATGCTCGTCATTCATCCGGACGAGTGCATCGATTGCGGCGTCTGCGAGCCCGAATGCCCGATCGAGGCGATCGTGCCGGACAGCGACCCCAAGGCCGAGGCCCTGCTGGAGCTGAACCGCACCATGTCGGAGCAATGGCCCAACATCACCCGCAAGAAGCCCGCCCCGGCCGACGCGGACCAGTGGAAGGACGTGCCCAACAAGTTCGCCGAGCATTTCAGCGACAAGCCCGGCGACGGTACCTGACCCGAGCCCGGTAGGACCGGGCCGCGCCTGCGCGCACCAAACAAGCTTACGCTCGCGTTAATTTACTCTCGTAAGTTGCGGGAATTGCCAACAAATGTTGGCATCTCTTGCAAATACCTGATAGTGCGCGTATATTCGCAGCTTCTGGTCGGTCGCCGACCGAAATCACGGCCCTTCGGAGCTACGACCGTCACCCTCCCGGTGGCGCGAGGATCTGTTTGTGTCCGGGCCCTTACGGGGGGAAGCGCGACCGCCCTGCGAGAGAGCAAGGAAGACGACGAGCGCATGTCCCAAAAGCAGAAGCTGGAGTTCGCGGCCGGTGACCTGGTGGTCTACCCGGCCCACGGTGTTGGCCGAGTCGATGGTGTTGAAACCCTGCAAGTCGGCGGTCAGTCCGTCAGCCTGTATGCGATCACCTTCGAGAAGGAGCGCATGAAGCTGAAAATTCCGGTCTCCAAGGCGATGACGTCGGGCCTGCGCCGACTCTCGACCAAGGACCGGCTGAAGACGGCGCTGGATACGCTCCAGGGCAAGAGCCGCGTCAAGCGGACCATGTGGAGCCGCCGCGCCCAGGAATACGAAGCGAAGATCAATTCGGGCGACCCCGTCTCGATCGCCGAAGTGCTGCGCGACCTGCGCCGCAACACCGACAGCAGCGAGCAGTCGTACAGCGAGCGCCAGATCTATCAGGCCGCGCTGGAGCGTCTGGCCCGCGAAGTCGCGGCCGTCGAAAAGATCGACGAGCCGAAGGCCGCCCAGAAGCTCGAGCAGATCCTGCTGAAAGCAGCCTGATCGTCCGCGACCGCAAGCCGCGCAGAAAAAACGGCGCCGCCCCGTCGCAAGACAGGGCGGCGCCGTTTTTCGTTGTGAGAAGTCCGCGACCGGCGGCCGCGCAAACGCGCCGGGCCGTGACGCGCGATGCCGCGCCCGGTAGAGGAGTTTCAACTCATGCCCCGCGGTGACATGCCCGACGCTTCTTCCTTTGCCCGCCTCGGGCGCCCGCGTCGCCTTTGGGCGGTCGCCGCGATTCACGGCCAGCACGAGCGCCTCGCCGCGATTCACAGCGCAATCGAACTCGACCTGCTGCCCGGCGACCGCATCATTTATCTCGGCAATTACATCGGCCGTGACGGAGATGCGGCGCGCACGATCGACGAGCTGCTCGCCTTCCGCATCGACACGCTGGCGCGGCCCGGTTGGGACACCGACGATCTCGTGTATCTGCGCGGCCAGCAGGAAGAGACCTGGTCCAAGCTGCTGCAGCTGCAATTCGCGCCCAATCCACGCGAAGTGCTGGCCTGGATGCTGCGCCAGGGCGCCGGCCGCATCGTCGAGGCCTATGGCGGCATTGTGCAGCAGGGCGAGGCCGCGGCGCGCGACGGCGCCGTGGCGCTGAACCGCTGGACGACTCGGTTGCGCGAGGGGATTCGCGCCCGGCCGGGACACGAGAAGTTCTTCACCGTGTTACAGCGCGCCGCCTTGGTCGATGACGGTGCGCTGTTCGTGCATGCCGGTCTCGATCCGGCGCGGCCTCTGGCCGCACAAGGCGACGCTTTCTGGTGGGATGCGTCGGGATTCGAGCGAATTCAGGATCGCTACGAGACGTTCCGCCGGGTCATTCGCGGCTACGATCCGCAGAAACGCGGGCCGCAGCAGGACGGATACGCGGTCACATTGGACGCCGGATGCGGCTTTGGCGGACCTCTGCGAGCGGCGCAACTCAGCCCCGAAGGGACCCTCCTGCAGCTTGTAGAGGCCTGAACGGGAGCGTTCAGTTCTTCCAGGCGTTCGTAACCTTGTTCGCCTGCCCGTCGATAAGCATCTACGGGGACCAGTTTTTCGCCCACGCCCTTTGGACGTCGGCACAGGAGGTGGCCATTGGCACACATCGATGACCCGACCACACAGCGGGCCAACCTCGCCTACATCAAGAACGCGATGCGCGAGCCGCTGCTCGAGCGCGAGCACGAATTTGACCTCGCCAAGCGCTGGCGCGAGCAGGGCAATGAAGATGCACTGCACGAGCTGGTGCGCGCCTATGCACGTCTCGTCGTCGCCACGGCCACGCGTTTTCGGAATTACGGATTGCCGATGGGCGACCTGATTCAGGAAGGCAATGTCGGTCTGATGCAGGCGGCTGCGCGCTTCGAGCCCGAGCGCGAAGTGCGTTTTTCAACCTACGCGGCGTGGTGGATCCGTTCCGCCATGCAGGATTACATTCTGCGCAACTGGTCGATCGTGCGAACCGGCACGACCGCGGCGCAGAAGTCGCTGTTCTTCAATCTCCGCCGCCTGCGCGCGAAGATTGAAGGCAAAGGCGAAGGCATGAACGACATTGGCCGGCAATGGATTGCCGACCAGCTTCGCGTCGACCGCTCCGACGTGATGGAGATGGAGATGCGACTGTCCGGCGCGGACCAGTCGCTCAACGCACCGATCCGCGAAACCAGCGAAGACGAATGGCAGGACTTCCTGCCCGACGTGCGTCCCAATCCCGAAGACATCGTGATCGGGTTGCGCGACGCCGAGACGCGTTCGAAATGGCTGGGCGAAGCGTTGGGCGAACTGTCCCCGCGCGAGCGCACCATCATCGAACAGCGCCGGCTGGGTGAAGAAGCGGTGACGCTGGAAGAGCTGGGCCACGAGCTGGGCGTTTCGAAGGAACGCGTCCGCCAGCTCGAACAGCGGGCGATGCTGAAGCTGAAGAATTCGATGCTGAAGCGGGTCGAACGCCAGAGCGACCTGCTGCTCGAAGACGCCTGATTCCGGCGCGTTTTCCCGCGAAAGCTTCGCGGAAGGAAAACGTGCCCAGTCAAAAGGTACAAAGCATGATCGGATCCAATTGGACCGGATCATGCTTTAGCCCCGCAAGGGACGCAGATCCGAGCCGCGGTTCCCAGCGAACCGCGGCTTTTTCTTTCGCAATCAGATTGTATACAACAACCTTATGAGCCCGCTGCGCACGCTGTTTGAAAAGATCTGGGACCGTCACCTCGTCCATCGCGAACAGGACGGGACCTCGATTGTCTATATCGACCTGCACCTCACCCATGAGGTGACGACCCCGCAGGCGTTCGAGGGGCTTCGCCTGGCCGGCCGCAAAGTGCGCCGCCCCGACCGCACCCTCGCGGTGCCCGACCATATCGTGCCGACCACGCCCGGCCGCGTCTTCGGCCCCGACGAAGAAGAAGGCCGCAAGCAGCACGACACGCTGGTGAAGAACGTCGCCGAGTTCGGCATTCCGTTCTTTCCGATGACCGACATCCGGCAGGGCATCGTGCACATTGTCGGTCCCGAACAGGGCATGACGCAGCCGGGCATGACGATCGTGTGCGGCGACAGCCACACCGCGACGCACGGCGCGTTCGGCGCGCTCGCGTTCGGCATCGGCACCAGCGAAGTCGAACATGTGCTGGCGACGCAGACGCTGCTGCAGAAGCCGGCCAAGACGATGCGCATCACCGTCGACGGCAAGCGTCCGCTGGGCACCACGGCGAAAGACATCGTGCTTGCGATCATCGGCAAGATCGGCACCGCCGGCGGCACCGGCTACGTCATCGAATATGCCGGCGAAGCGATCCGCGACCTGTCGATGGAAGGCCGCATGACCGTCTGCAACATGACGATCGAAGCCGGTGCGCGCGCCGGCCTGATCGCGCCGGACGAAACCACCTTCGCCTATCTCAAAGGCCGTCCGCACGCGCCGCAGGGCGCCGACTGGGATGCGGCCGTCGCGCTGTGGCGTACGCTGCCGTCGGATGACGGGGCGACCTACGATCGCGAAGTGCGGCTCGACGCATCGACCATCGCGCCGCAAGTGACGTGGGGCACGAGCCCGCAGGACGTTGCGTCGATCGAAGGCAGCGTGCCCGATCCCGCGAATTTCGCGGACGAAGCGCGCCGCGCCGCCGTCGCACGCGCGCTCGACTATATGGGGCTGACGCCCGGGCAGAAATTGACCGACGTCACCATCGACAAGGTATTCATCGGCTCGTGCACCAACGCCAGGATCGAAGATCTGCGCGAGGCGGCACATATCGCGGCGGGACGCCGCGTCGCACCGAACGTGCAGGCGCTGGTGGTGCCGGGCTCGGGGCTGGTCAAGCAGCAGGCCGAGCAAGAAGGCCTCGACCGCGTCTTCATCGACGCCGGCTTCGAATGGCGCGAGCCGGGCTGCTCGATGTGCCTCGGCATGAATGCCGACCAGCTGAAGCCGTATGAGCGTTGCGCCTCGACCTCGAATCGCAATTTCGAGGGCCGCCAGGGCCGGCTCGGCCGTACCCACCTGCTCTCCCCCGCCATGGCTGCGGCTGCGGCGGTGACCGGGCACCTGACCGACGTTCGCCGGATCGCCTGAGCTGCCCTGGCGCTTGCGTCCGGCCCCGCCGGCACGCGACAACGTCTGCGGATAGCTTGGGAGGCGACGCAAATGGACGAGTACCTCAACTTCCGGCGGCTGATCACGCCGTCGCTCGTGCAGATCGTGTTCTGGCTGGGCCTGGTGTTCATCCTGATCATCGGCCTCGGCACGATGTTCACCTGGAGCTTCTGGCAGGGCCTCGCGATGCTGGTGCTCGGCCCGCTCGTGCTGCGCATCTACTGCGAGATCGTCATCGTGCTGTTCCGCATCAACAACACGCTCACCGACATGCTCGACCTGCAGCGCGAAACCGTGGCGCGGCCGGTCGCGCCACCGCCGATCGTCTGACGAGAACGACATGCAGCCTTTCACGACCCTGACTGCGATCGCGGCACCGATGCCGCAGGTGAATATCGACACCGACGCGATCATCCCGAAGCAGTTCCTGCGCACCATCGAGCGTTCGGGCCTGGGCAAGTCGGCCTTCTACGAGTGGCGCTACAATGACGACGGCAGCGAGAAGAGCGACTTCGTGCTCAACCGCGAACCGTTCCGGCATGCCAACATCATCGTCGCGGGCGACAATTTCGGCTGCGGCTCGAGCCGCGAGCACGCGCCGTGGGCCCTGCTCGATTTCGGCATCCGTGCCGTCATCGCGCCGTCCTTCGCCGACATCTTTCATTCCAACTGCTTCAAGAACGGGATTCTTCCCATCGTGCTGCCGCAGGCGGAAATCGACAAGCTGATGGAAGACGCGGCGGCCGGCCGCGAGATCACCATCGACCTCGCGCGTCAGAAAGTGGTGCGTCACGTCGGCAACAACGAAGAGATCTCGTTCGACGTGGATCCGTTCCGCAAACAATGCCTGCTCGAAGGTCTCGACGATATCGGCCTGACCTTGGGCCACGCGCCTGCGATCGATGCCTACGAGGCCGGTCGCAAATCGGAAACTCCCTGGCTGTTTCGCTGAAGGCAGACCGCATGACGACGATGAAGCGTGTCCTGGTTCTCGCCGGGGACGGGATCGGTCCCGAAGTGGTGCGCCAGGCGCTGCGCGTGATCGACTGGATCGATCGCCGCCGCCACGTGCCGTTCGACGTGCAGCAGGGCGAAGTCGGTGGGGCCGCGATCGACGCGCACGGCACGCCGCTCGCCGACTCGACGATGAAGCTGGCGCAGGAAGCCGACGCGGTGCTGCTGGGGGCGGTCGGCGGTCCCAAATGGGACGCGCTGCCTTTCGCCCAGCGTCCCGAGCGCGGCCTGCTTCGCCTGCGCAAGGAGCTGCAGCTTTACGCCAATCTCCGCCCCGCCACCGTGTTCGCACCGCTGGTCGAAGCTTCGACCTTGAAGGCCGACATCGTGCGCGGACTCGATCTGATGATCGTGCGCGAACTGACCGGCGGTATTTATTTCGGCGAGCCGCGCGGCATCGAGCTGCTGCCCGACGGGCAGCGTCGCGGCATCAACACGCAGGTCTACACGACAAGCGAGATCCATCGGGTCGGCAAGGTCGCGTTCGACCTCGCGCGCAAGCGCAAGGGCAAGGTCTGCTCGGCGGACAAGGCGAACGTGATGGAATCCGGCCGGCTGTGGCGCGAGGAGATCCAGACGCTTCGCGACGACTCCTACAGCGACGTCGAACTCGAACATATGTACGCCGACGCGGTGGCGATGGAGCTGCTGCGCCGTCCCAACCGTTTCGACGTCATCGTCACCGACAATCTGTTCGGCGACATTCTGTCGGACGAAGCGGCGATGATGACGGGTTCGCTCGGCATGCTGCCGTCGGC
The DNA here is from genome assembly GCA_028291365.1 of Rhodospirillales bacterium. Lineage (GTDB taxonomy): Bacteria > Pseudomonadota > Alphaproteobacteria > BOG-932 > Roseiterribacteraceae > Roseiterribacter. Next base: position 20,724 of record JAQGIE010000162.1, on the reverse strand, counting down.
TTCGCTCGGCGACCCGCGCCCCGACGGCGGCCGCAAGGCGCTGTACGAGCCGGTGCACGGCTCGGCGCCCGACATTGCGGGCAAGGACCTCGCCAATCCACTCGCGACCATCCTGTCGCTGTCGATGATGCTGCGCTGGTCGTTCGATCTGCACACCGAAGCCGACCTGATCGAGCGCGCGGTCGAAGCGGTGCTGGCCTCGGGCACGCGCACCGGCGACATCATGGCGCCCGGCATGGCGCGCGTATCGACGACGGTGATGGGCGATTCAGTCCTGCACGAGCTGGACAAGTTGGCTGCGTAGCAGCCAATCCCCGCGAAGCTTGTCCCGGCCCCCGAGCCGGGGGCGGCGACCCAATCGTTATTTGGCTGCTTTGGCCAGCGACTTCTTCAGCGCCTCGACGTCGATCGGCCCGGAATAGATTTTCGCGCCTTCCATCGTGCGCAGCAGGAAGGCCCGCACCGTGTCGGACGTCTCCCCGGTCGTCACGCCGCTGCCCAACAACATCAGCCAGTCCTGGTGCGTGATCTTGGCCAGGAAGATGCGCGTCCGCGGCGGCGTCGCACCGTTCGGCAGATCGATATTGATCCACATGCCCTGGCTGCCGTCGTTGAACGTCAGCAGCGTGGAGCTCGGGTAGAGCTGGTATTTGAGTTGCTTCGAGATGTTGGCGGCGAGCTGATCGCGAAACACGATCAGGCGGCGGGTCGTGTCGTCGAACCCGGCCGGATCTTTCGGCGCCGGCGGCACCATCACCTGCAACGGCTTGCCGTCGACGGTGAAGGTCGGGATCTGCGTGCTCTTGGCCGGCTCGACCTCGCGGCCGTCCAGCCTCATCGTCCACCAGCGCAGCGGATCGTTCGACACCACGAACAATCCACCCGGCGTACGCAACGCGATGACGTCGGATTTCGGCACCGGCAACTCGCCACGTGCGAAGGCGCCCGGCGCGCCGAGACAGAGCAAAAGTGCAAGTAGCGCGGCTCTTTTCATGTCGCGATCGCGTCGGTGGGCACGGCGCGGAAATCCAGCGCCGCCGCGAGGAGCGCCTGGGTGTAGGGATGTTCGGGCCGCTCGAACACGTCCTGCGTGCGGCCGCGTTCGACCACGCGACCGTCTTTCATCACGATCACCTCGTCGGCAAGCGCGCGCACGACTTTGAGGTCATGGCTGATGAAGAGATAGGCCAGCCCGCGCTCCACCTGGAGCTTGCGAAGCAAGTCAACAATTTGCGCCTGCACCGACATGTCCAGCGCCGAGGTCGGCTCGTCCAGGACGACGAAGCTCGGCTCCAGCACGATGGCGCGTGCGATGGCGATGCGCTGGCGCTGGCCGCCCGAGAATTCGTGCGGATAGCGGTTGCGGCTGTCGGGATCGAGCCCGACCGCGCGCAGCGCTTCGACGACGCGCGCCTCGCGCTGCGACGGGTCGTCAATGCCGTGCACCTTCAATCCTTCGGCGACGATCTCACCGACCGTCAGGCGCGGGCTGAGCGAGCCGTACGGATCCTGGAAAACGATCTGCATCTTGCGCCGCAACGGACGCAGCTGCTTGGGCGCCCAGCCCTGCACATTGACGCCGTCGAAACGGATCGTGCCTTCGCTGTCGATCAGGCGCAGCAGCGCCTGCCCCAACGTCGTCTTGCCCGAACCGGATTCACCGACCACGCCGACCGTCTGGCCCGGCCGCACCGCAAGATCGATCCCGTCGACCGCGCGCACGTGATCGATCGTCCTGCGCAGCAGCCCGGCTTTGATCGGAAACCAGACTTTGAGTCCTTCGACCGTCAGCACCGGCGGCGCGTCGCTCTGATGCGCGACGGCGGCGCCCTTGGGTTCGGCCGCAAGCAAAGCGCGCGTGTAGGGGTGTTGCGGATGAGCGAAGAGATCGGCCGACGGCGCCGTCTCGACCACCTCGCCCTTGCGCATCACGACGACGCGATCGGCCATCGCGCGCACGACGCCGAGATCGTGCGTGATCAGCAACAGCGCCATGCCGAACCGGTCGCGCAGGTCGCGCAGCAATTCGAGAATCTGCGCCTGGATCGTCACGTCGAGCGCGGTGGTCGGCTCGTCCGCGATCAGCAGATCCGGTTCGTTGGCGAGCGCCATCGCAATCATCACGCGCTGGCGCTGGCCGCCTGAAAGCTCGTGCGGATAAGCACCCAGGCGCTGCTCGGCCTTGGGGAGGCCGACCAGCTCCAACAATTCGAGCACGCGCGTGCGCGCCGCGGCGCCGGTCAGGCCCTTGTGCAGAGTCAACGTCTCGGCAAGCTGCTTTTCAATCGTCAGCAGCGGGTTCAGCGACGTCATCGGCTCCTGGAACACCATCGCGATGCGGCCGCCGCGAATTTCGCGCAGACGATCGGGACGCGCACCAACCAGCTCTTCACCGCTGAACTGGATCGAACCGCGCGTCGTGCGCGCGGCAGCCTCGGGCAGAAGCTGCAGGATCGACAGCGCCGTCACCGACTTGCCCGAACCTGACTCGCCAACCAGCGCCAGCGTTTCGCCGCGCGCGATCTCGAACGAGACGCCGCGCACCGCAGCCACCGAACGCCCGCCGGGCCCGGGGAATTCGACCGCGAGGTCGCGGACGGCGAGGATGGGTTCGGCCATGAAACCGGACTAAAGCCGCGCGCCGCTTGCGTCCAGCCCAACCGCGTCCTGGATCTGCGCGATCCCGTCGCGCGCCAACAGCTCCGCCAGCTCGCGCTTGATGCGGGCGACCAACGATGGGCCCTCGTAGATCAGCGCGGTGTAGAGCTGCACCAGCGACGCACCGGCGCGGATCTTGGCGTAGGCGTCTTCCCCCGACGCCACGCCACCGACGCCGATCAACGGCACGGTCGGACCCGCGATCCGTCGTACCTGGCGCAACATTTCGGTCGAACGCGCGAACAGCGGCTTTCCTGACAGACCACCCGCTTCGCGCGCCAGTTCGGCCGGGATCGAGGACGGCCGTTCCAAGGTCGTGTTGGACACGATCAGCCCGTCGGCCCCGCCACCGAGCGCCGCTTCGACGACCGCAGCGATTTCGCGCCCTGCGAGATCGGGCGCGATCTTGACCAGCAGCGGCACCGGCCGCACCCGCGCCTCGCGCACGGCACGCACCAGTTCGGCCAGCGGCGCGTGCTGCAGCTCGCGCAGGCCGGGTGTGTTGGGCGACGACACGTTGATCACGAGATAGTCGGCCAGCGGCGACAGGCGCGCCGCGCCGGCGACATAGTCGGCGACGGCGTCGGTCTGGTCCTTGTTCTTGCCGAGATTGGCGCCCAGCACGCCGGTGCCGCGCCGGGCCGCCAGACGCGCCGCGGCGGCGTCCAGACCGTCATTGTTGAAACCGAGCCGGTTGATGACGGCCCGCGCCTGCGGCACGCGGAACAGGCGCGGCTTGGGGTTGCCCGGCTGCGGCAGCGGCGTGACGCTGCCGATCTCGACGAAGCCGAAGCCGAGCCGCAGCAGCCCCTCGATCGCCTCGCCGTTCTTGTCGAACCCGGCCGCCATCCCGACCGGATTGGGCAGGTCGAGCCCCAGCACGCGGATCCTCAGTGACGGCGGGTCGGCCTTCGACGCGGCCGGCACCAGGCCCGACTGCAAAGCGCGGATGGTCAGCCGATGGGCGGCCTCGGGATCGAGCGCGTGCAGCAGCGGACGCGCCAAAGGGAAGAGATCGAGCACGGCCGAGCGCTACGGAACGGGCCGCGGGCGGTCAAGCCGCCTCGCGGTTCGCGAAGCACCTTCGCGTCTCGCGAAGTTCGGCCCCGTGCGAAAGCACGATTTCTCCTCTTCCGGTGGTGCTGGGGACCGGCATCGCGCTTGCTACGCGCTGGGAAACATTTCGGGGCAAGGGAGTTCCGCATGACGCAATGGGCATCACGACGCGCCGCCGACTCGCGCGATCCGGTTCGGGTCGCTCTGTCGATCGCCGCCATGCTTGGCCAGAACCAGACCCGCCTGGTTCCGGAAGCACCGAGTGAAAAGATGCTGGAAGCGGCCGTCGCTGCCGGCGTCACCCGCGAGCAGGCGCGCGCCGCCTGGCGCGCCATGCTGCAGGCCGAGACGGCCAGCTGAGACGTCAGCCCGTGCCGCCGTTCCGGGGCGCGGCGAAGTTCAGATAGGTCAGCCGCTTCACTTCCCAGCGGCCGCGCGTGACCGTGTCGAGCACGAGCCCGCCGGTCAGGCTGAGGAAGGACAGAAGGGCGATGCCGGTGGCCAGCACCGCCGACGGAATGCGCGGCACCAGCCCCGTCCGCGCATAGTCGGCGAAGACCGGCAGCGCGATTGCCAGCGCCAGCAACATCAGCAGGCCCGCGATCATCCCGAAAAAGGCGAGCGGGCGCTCTTCCTTCATCAGCTTCACGATCAGCATCAGGATCACCCAGCCGTCGCGGAAGGTGCGCAGCTTCGACGCCGATCCCGGCGGCCGGTCCTTGTACGCGGTCGGCACTTCCGACACCGGCATCTGCAGCTGCAGCGCATGCACGGTCATTTCGGTCTCGATGCCGAAGCCGCCCGCGATCGACGGGAACGACTTCACGAAGCGCCGCGAAAAAACGCGATAGCCCGACAGCATGTCGCCGATGAGATCGCCGAACAGCACGCGCACCATGCCCGTCAGCAGCTTGTTGCCGAAGCGATGGCCGGGCCGGTACGCCGCCTGGATGTCGGTGACGCGCGCGCCGTTGACCATGTCGAGCTTCTCGTCGACCAGCTTGCGCACCAATTCCGGCGCGACCGACGCGTCATAGGTGTCATCGCCGTCGACCAGCACGTACACGTCCGCTTCGATATCGGCGAACATGCGCCGCACCACGTTGCCTTTTCCCTGGCGCGGCTCGCGCGCGACGCGCGCGCCGGCTGCGGCGGCGACCTCGAAGGTGCGGTCCTTGGAATTATTGTCGTAGACGAAGATCGCGGCGTTCGGCAGCGCGATGCGAAAGTCGGCGACGACTTTCCCGATCGCGGCCTCTTCGTTGTAGCAAGGGATCAGCACGGCCACGCGCGGGCGCGCCACGTCCTTGGTCGCAACCGGCTCGATACGTCCCAGCTGGATCGCTTCGGTCATGTGGAACCCCTTCTGACGACACGGCAGAACGCGAGCGGACGCCCGATGTTCGAGGTGACGGTTGAGCAGGCCGCGTCGTCGGCGGCAAGCCCGTAGGCGGCAAGTGCCTGGTCGCGCTGGTTGCGCTCCCAGTTGGAGAAGATGACGTAAAGCGGCCCGCGATGCGCTGCAACGCGCTGTTCCATGATCGCGGTCAGGCCGGTCCCGTCCTTGGGGCCGACCAGCCAGCCGTCGATGCGCAGCCACGGCACCGACGGCGGCGCCGACGGAATGACGTAGGCATAGGGATACTTGCCGGTGCCCAGCACCATCGCGTCGGCTTCGATCGGCTGCATCTGCACCTCGACATAGCGGCCGGCGAAGCTGGCGCGGTCGACCGACACCGTCACCAGCGCCTGCGTCACCACCGCCAGCAGCACGATCGTGGCGATGCGGGCGTCGCGCGGCGCCCGCACCCAGCCGATCAGAATGGCGATCGCGACCGGCGCCAGCATTTCCAGCGTCAGCGCATAGCGATAGATGCCGAACAGCAGCGCCCACGGCACGTAGGTGCCCACGATCGCCAACAACAACATGCGCCCGCGCAACCGATCGGCGAGCGGATCGGGGCTGGTGTTGCGCGTCAGCGCCAGCACCAGCAACACGAAAGCGAGCACATACGCGACCAGGATGCGCAGATCGCGGAAATCCCATTCGGCGACTCGCCGCGAATTGGCGGTGAAGACGAACGGGAAGAAGATTCGCGTGAACCAGTCGCGCGGACGGAAGGTCGGATCGCTGTAGTCGGCGACCTTGATCAGCTCCGACTTGAAGATCGTATTGGCGAACGGGAAGAGCGGATTGCCCGTCTCGCGCCACAGCGTGTACCACCAGAAGCCGCCGGTGATGGCAGCGCCGATGGCGCCGCCGAGACCGAACAGCAGCACGGCGCGCGCCTTGCCGCGCGCCCCGCCCGGCAAGGCCAGCAAGGCGCACAGGCTGCCGATCGCGTAGATGCCGGTGGTGAGCTTGGCGCCGACCGCGAAACCGCACAGCACGCCGCTCAACATCAGCATCCACCACCGCCGGCTATCGGCGGCGAGCAGCAGCACCAGCCACGACGCCAGGACCGGCAGCCCGACCAGAATGTCGTTGCTGGTGCTGCCGATCTGACTCAGCGTGCCGCCGCCGAGCGCGCCGAAGAAGCCGAGCAGCGACGCGACCGCCAATCGGGTGCGCGGGTCATGCAGCGGCAATACCTGCCAGGCGATGGCCCCGAGCAGAATGGCGGCGACACCGGCATGAAGCCCCAGCCACACGCCGCCCCACCAGCCCGGCCCGGCATTGGCGATCCACCACAGCGGCAGGTCGAGCAGCGGCGAGTAGTAGGTCGCGTGATGCGCGACCGCGATGTCGAAGAAGCGCCGGCCACCCAGCAGCGCATAGGGCGCGTACCAGTGATAATTCTGGAAATCCCAGGCCGCTTCCTTGCCCAGCAGCAACGCGAGCACGGCAAAGAAAGCGAGCGCGCCCACGGCAAGCGCCACCGCCGCCTTCGCGGGAAAACGGCTCAGACTTTTCACTTCGCCCGCGCTCCGTGCGGGCTGGAGCATTCCCGGGTGGAAACGCTCAGGGACGGCCTTGGTCATAGGGCGCGGACTAGCGGCCGAGTGGGGCGGCGCGATGGCGGAACACGGCGTGCTTCGAGCCGAGATAGTTGAACGCCAGGCCGGAGAGCGCGCCCGCCGCAACACCCAGCACGGGATGCTCGCCGACGCGCGCCGAGGTCGCGACCAGCGCGCTGTAGACGCCGTAATTGACCAGACCGCCGATCGAGTTGACCGACAGGAAGTGCAGCCATTCGCGCCACAGCGATTTCACCGGCGGGTTGCCGAAGGTGAAGACGCGGTTCAGCAGCCAGGTCGTGGTCGCGGCCACCAGGAAGGACAAAAGCCGCCCGGCATAGAGGCCAAGGCCGAGATCGTCCTTGGCCGTGTACAGGACCCCGGTATCGACGATGAAGCCGACCACGCCGATGGCGGCGAAGCTGAGGAATTGGAAGCGCCGGGCCAAGCTGCCCAGCCAGGGGGTGATGCGTCGAATCATGATGAGCGACCAAGAACATAGTCCTGCACTCCACAGTTCCGCGACGGGCGCGGTGCCGATCGCCGCGGCTCGGCGTTGTTGTGAATCGCATCCTGGATGGGACGGCATTCACTGACTCGTTCCTAGACAGGCAACCGGGGACGATGGGACACTATACCCATGTTGACGCACGCGGATGTCTGGCGCGCGATCGACCGTCTGGCCGAGCGGCACGGCCTGTCGACATCAGGCTTGGCACGCAAGGCGGGTCTGGATCCGACGACCTTCAACAAGTCGAAGCGGGCGACCGCGGACGGTCGGCTGCGCTGGCCGTCGACCGAGAGCATCGCCAAGGTCCTCCAGGCCACCGGCAGCAGCCTGGCCGAGCTGGTCGGCCTGACCGAGGGCACCCGTCCCGGCCGCCACCTGCCCCTGCTCCATCTCGGCGCGACCGGCGCCGAGGCGCCGTTCGATCCCGCCGGCGATCCGGCGGGCCCGGCCTGGGATGCGTTCGAATTTCCGCAGCTCGACGATCCGCGCGCTTTCGCACTCGAAATTTCGGGCGACACGCAGCTGCCGGTCTATCGCGACGGCGACGTGCTGGTGATCACGCCCTCGGCGCCGGCGCGGCGCGGCGACCGCGTCCTGCTGCGCACGCGCGCCGGCGATCTCGCGCTCGGCACGCTGACGCGCCAGACCGCGACGCGCATCGACCTGACCCCGCTCGCGCCCGGCGCCGAGCACCACAGCTACGAACGCGACGACGTCGTCTGGATCGCGCGCGTTCGGTGGGCTTGCCAGTAGCCTGATTCCCCGCGCAAGCGGGGATCCATTCATCCGCCTTGCGCACCGTCACCGAAATGGGCCCCCGCTTTCGCGGGGGATAAAGCCCCGTCGATCAGCGTCACCGTTTCCTTGACGCCGTAAAGCGCGATGAACGAGCCCATGCGCGGGCCTTCGCTCTGCCCCAGCAGCACTTCGTACTGCGCCTTGAACCAGTCGCGCAGGCTGGCGAATGCGTGGCGCTTGCCGATTTCGTAGACTGCGGTCTGGATCGTTTCGGCGTCGGTCGCCGGATCCATGGTGCGCAACGCGGCGCGCAGATCGTCCAGCGCCCCACGCTCGACGTCGGTCGGCAGGCGATGCTGCTTCGTCGGCCGCACGAAATCCTGGTAGTAGGCGACCGCGTAGCCCGCGAGACGATCGAGCGACGGGCGCGTCTGCGGCGTCGCGTCGGGCACGTAGCGGCTGATGAAGCCCCACAGCACGTCTTTGTGCTCGGCATTCACCACGCCCGCCAGATTCAGCAGGATGTTGAAACTGATCCCCGACTCCGGCTGCGGCGGCTGGCCGTGATGGATGTGCCAGGCGGGATTCTCGATGCGCTGCACCGGTTCTTCGGCCGCGTATTTTTCGAGCTGCGTCAGGTAGTCGTCAACGGCGCGCGGAATCACGTCGAAATAGAGTTTCTTCGCGCTCCTCGGCTTCTGGAACATGAACAGCGCGAGGCTTTCAGGCGGCGCATAGTGCAGCCATTCCTCGACCGTCAGGCCGTTGCCTTTCGACTTCGAAATCTTCTGTCCCTTGTCGTCGAGGAACAGCTCGTAGGTGAATCCTTCGGGCGGGCGGCCGCCGATCAGCTTGACGATCTTCGACGCCAGCTCGACCGACGAGATCAGGTCCTTGCCGCTCATCTCGTAATCGACGCCGAGCGCGGCCCAGCGCATCGCCCAGTCGGGCTTCCACTGCACCTTGACGTGGCCACCGGTGATCGGTGTTTCGCATCTGGTGCCGTCTTCGTCCTCGAACACGATCGTGTAGTCGGCGCGGCGCTCGAGAATCGGCACCTGCAGCACGCGACCGCTGCTGGGACTGACCGGCAGGAACGGGCTGTAGGTCGCCTGGCGCTCTTCGCCCAGCGTCGGCAGCATCAATGCCATGACGTCGTCATAGGCGTCGAACAGACGCTTCAACGTCGCGTCGAATCGGCCCGACTTGTACAAATCGGTCGCCGACTGGAATTCATATTCAAAGCCGAACGAATCGAGGAAGGCGCGGAGCCGCGCATTGTTGTGGTGGCCAAAGCTTTCATGCGTGCCGAACGGATCGGGCACTTGCGTCAGCGGCTTGCCCAGATGGGGGCGGATGATGTCGGCGTTGGGGACGTTGTCAGGCACCTTCCGCAACCCGTCCATGTCGTCGGAGAAGCAGAACAGCCGCGTCGGAACGTCGCTGATGCTCTCGAACGCGCGCCGCACCATCGTGGTCCGGACGACTTCGCCAAAGGTGCCGAGATGCGGCAGGCCTGACGGGCCATAGCCGGTCTCGAACAGTACGTAGTCCTTCCCTGGCCCATTCTCCGGGCGCGCCGCCTCGATCCGCGCGGCCAGTTTGCGCGCTTCTTCGAACGGCCAGGCGCGTCCCGCCTGGGTCAGCGCGCGCAGCGCTTCGTCCATGACATCTCCTCGATCGGGCAAGTCTTCCGGGCGCCCAGGGGGGCGATGGGTACGGGTGGGGCCGGCCCCCGTCAACGGAGAGGGCAATTTCGCACCATTGAGCCCGACCGGTCCGCTGGGGCATGAAGGCCCGAGGATGCTGGGGGCCTGCACGCTCAACGACTTGCGCTCGTTCGTCGAGTCGATCCCCGATTGCGCCTTCGTCGTTGCCGTCGATCAAAACGGCCGCTTCATCTACGAGACGCTGAACCGGCTGCATGCCGAGCGGATCGGCCTGACCATCGACGACGTTGCCGGCCGCACCGCCTATGATCTGATGGAGCGCGAAGCGGCCGACGCGCTGGAAGCGCAGTACCGCGCCTGTTTCCAGCGCGGCACGCGGCTCGAATACGAACAGTTGATGACGATCAGCGGGCAGACGCGGTTCTGGCGTACCTCGATCGCGCCGCTGCGCGACGATGAGGGCTGCATCAAGCGGCTGATCGGCCTTTCGACCGACATCACGCGAGCGCATACCAGCCGGATCGCGCTGGAAGCTTCGGAAGGTCGCTTCCGCACCATTCTCGAAAGCGCCTCGGCCGGCATCGTCATCGTCGATGCCGAGACGTCGCGCATCGGGCTGGTCAATCCCGCCGCCGAAAAGCTGTTCGGCGCCGACCAAGGCGGGCTCGACGGCTTGTCGTATTTCGACCTGCTCGACGCCAACGTCCGCGCCGGCGCCGCCGCCCTCAACGAAGCACATCTCGGCGGCAACTCCGCCGTGTTCCGCGGCGAGCGTCGTTTCCAACGTCTCGACGGCAGCAGCTTCTGGGGCGAGGTCAACGGCGCGCCCGGCACCGATCCGTCGAGCGGCCGACGTCTGTGGATCGCGGTGCTGCAGGATCTGACGGCGGTGCGCCGCGCCGAGCAGCGACTGTTGGATGCGATCGACTCGTCGGTCGACGGTTTTGCCCTCTACGGCGCCGACGAACGGCTGGTCGTGTGCAACACGCCCTATGCCGACCTGTTCGATGCGACGCCCGAAGCGCTGACCGGCATGCTGTACCAGAATCTGCTGCGCCGCGGCGCCACCAAGCGCGTCGCCGCCGGCATTCTGCGGGCCGACCAGGTCGAGCCCTACGTCAATATCGGCGTCGCGAATTTCCGTGTCGCCGACGGCAGCGCGATCGAATTCCAGTCCACCGATGGCCGTTGGCTGATGATGCGCCAGCGGCGCACGCAGGAAGGCGGCACCGTCGTCACGCGCGCCGACATCACCGAACCCAAGCGGCTGGCGCAGGATCTGGAACAGGCACGCCGCCTGGCCGAGCATGCGCGCGCGATGGCCGAGCAGGCCAGCCGCGCCAAATCCGACTTTCTCGCCGCGATGAGCCACGAGCTGCGCACGCCGCTCAACGCCATCATCGGCTTCGGCGAGATCATGCAGCAACAGATGTTCGGCCCGCTCGGCGATCCGCACTATGCGGATTACATCGGCGACGTTCTTGCCAGCGCGCGCCACCTGCTGGAGCTGATCAACGAGCTGCTCGACCTCGCCAAGATCGAAGCCGGCAAGATGGCGCTCGACGAAGGGCCGGTCGATTTCGCGCAGGTGATGAAAAGCGCGGTGCGCCTGCTGCAGGCGCGCGCCGCGCGCAAGGAGCTGGTTCTGGTCGCCGACCATGCGCGCGCGCCGCAGCTGTTCGCCGACGAACGCGCGCTGAAGCAGATGCTGCTCAACCTGCTGACGAACGCGATCAAGTTCACGCGCGCAGGCGGCCGGATCGCGATCGAGTTTGACCTCGACGAGGAGTGGATCACGCTGAGCGTGGTCGATGACGGAATCGGCATTCCCGAGAACGAGCTGCCCGGCATCCTCGATCCGTTCTCGCAGGCCTCGAACGCCTGGGCCACGGGCGAACTCGGCACCGGCCTCGGCCTGTCGATCGTCAAAGGCCTGGCCGAGCTGCATGGCGGCCGGCTCAACATCGTCAGCGAGGTCGGAAAAGGCACGCGGGCGAACATTCTGCTGCCGGCGCGGCGCCTGGTCGCGCCGCAGGTGCAACCCGACGACTGATCCTGTTCCCCGCGAAAGCGGGGACCGATGTATGACTAGCGCATGAGTCACCTCCCTAGCGGGACGATGGATCCCCGCTTGCGCGGGGAATTACTTCCCTACCCCGCGTTGGCGGTCGGTGCGACGCGCGCGGCCTGGCTGGCGCGCGACGGGGAACTCGCGACTCTGACCCTGGAAGAAGCGGCCAGGCTGGCGCAGCGCGAAACGCCGCTGGTCGTCCATACGCGCTTCGTGGCGCGCCGGCTTGGACTGGACCGGCTGCAGGCGCTCGACCTGCTCGAACTGTTCGCCTTCGTGCATCCGGCGAAATTCTGCCTGCCGACGCCGCGCGGCCTGGCGCGCGCGCTCGATCTGCCGCCGCCGCAGGATCTCGAAGACGAAGCCGCGATCCTGCCCAAGCTGGTGGGCGCGCTGCTCGACGACGCGATCGAAGGCAAGATCGACCGCAGCTCCGATCCGGTCGAGATCGCGCAGGCGTTGCACGAGGTGCGCTGGCCCTGGGCGGCGCCGATCCTGTCGGCGCTGGGCGCACCGCTGACGCCGCCGCGCACGCGCGGCGCGCTGTCCGTGTGGAACCGCCTGCCCGAATGGCGCGACGAGGCGCCGCCAGACCCGCCCGGCACGCAGCCGGTCGATCCCGCCGATGCGCGCCGCCGTCTTGCCGAACTCACGGGCGCCAATGCCGAGCCGCGTCCGAGCCAGGCCGACTATGCCAGCGCCGTGTCGCTCGCCTTCGCGCCGCGCGAAGAACATGGCGTGCCGATCGCAGTGCTGGCCGAAGCGGGCACCGGCGTCGGCAAGACGCTGGGCTATCTCGCGCCCGCGACGTTGTGGGCCGAGAAGAACGGCGCGCCGGTCTGGATCTCGACCTACACGCGCAACCTGCAGCACCAGATCGACACCGAAGCGGCGCGGCGCTGGCCCGATCCGGTCGAACGGGCCAAACGCGTCGTGCTGCGCAAGGGGCGCGAGAATTATCTCTGCCTGCTGAATTACGACGATGCGCTGCGCGGGGCCGCAGCAACGCCCGCGACCTTGCCCGCGCTGGGCCTGATCGCGCGCTGGATCGCCGCGACGCGCGACGGCGATCTTGGCGGCGACCTGCCCGGCTGGCTGGTCGACCTGCTCGGCCGCGTGCGCATCGCCTCGCTCGCCGACCGGCGCGGCGAATGCGTCTACGGCGCCTGCGAGCATCACAAACGCTGCTTCGTCGAACGCAGCGTGCGCGCCGCGCGCGAAGCCGATCTGGTGATCGCCAACCACGCGCTGGTGATGGTGCGTGCCGCGCGCGGCGACGAAGCCGACCTGCCCAGCCGCTACGTCTTCGACGAAGGCCATCATCTGTTCGACGCCGCCGACTCGGCGTTCTCGGCGCATCTCACGGGCATGGAGACGAGCGAACTGCGCCGCTGGCTGATCGGCGCCGAAGCGGCGCGGTCGAGCCGCGCGCGCGGCATCAAGCGCCGCATCGAAGATCTGGTGCGCGAAGATCCCGACGCGTTGGCAGCGATCGACGCGATCGGCCGTGCCGCGCGCGCGCTGCCCGGCGAAGGCTGGGCGACACGCATCGGCACCGAGAGCACGCCGCAAGGCGCCGCCGAGCTGTTTCTGGCGGCGGTTCGCCGGCAGGTCTATGCGCGCGCGGCCGGCGCCGACGGTCCGTACGGAATCGAATGCGAGATCGCACCGCCCGCCGACGACGTACGAACGCATGCCGTCAATCTGCGCGCCGCGCTCGACGCGCTGGCCTCGCCGATGCGCGATCTGGCGAAGCGTCTGCGCACGCGGCTCGACGAAGAAGGCGAATATCTCGAAGGCGATTCCCGCACGCGCATCGATGCGATGGCGCGCGCCCTGGAACGGCGCGAGCAGGAACATCTCACCGCCTGGCGCGCGATGCTGGCCGAACTCGACAAGGGCGCACCGCAAGGGCTGGTCGACTGGTTCGGCGTCGAGCGCGTCGACGGGCGCGATCTCGATTGCGGCTGGTACCGGCATTTCGTCGATCCGACCGCGCCCTTCATGGCGAGCCTGGCGCCCTCGGCGCACGGATTCGTCGTCACCTCGGCGACGCTGACCGACGGCAACGCGGACGAGATGGAGGATTGGCGCGCCGCCGAAGCACGCACCGGCGTCGGACGGCTTGCGATTCCGCCGGTGCGGGCGCGGGTGCCGTCGCCGTTCGACTATGCCAGACAGACGCGCGTGTTCGTGGTCAACGACGTGCGCAAGGACGATCTCGACCAGGTCGCGGCTGCCTATCGCGCGCTGTTTCTCGCGGCCGGCGGCGGCGCGCTGGGATTGTTCACCGCTGTGGCGCGGCTCAAGGCGGTGCATACGCGCATCGCGCCTGCCATCGAAGCGGCCGGCCTGCCGATCCTGGCGCAGCATGTCGACCAGATGGACGTGCAGACCTTGATCGAGATCTTTCGCGGCGAAGGCGACGCCTGCCTGCTCGGCACCGACGCGGTGCGCGACGGCGTCGACGTGCCCGGCCGCGCCCTCCGGCTGATCGTGTTCGACCGCGTGCCGTGGCCGCGGCCGGACCTGCTGCACAAGGCGCGACGCGCCGCCTTCGGCAATAAGGCGTGGGACGACCGGCTGACGAGGCTGCGGCTGCGCCAGGCCTTCGGCCGGCTGGTGCGGCGCGCCGACGATCACGGCGTCTTCGTGCTGCTCGATCCGATGCTGCCGAGCCGGCTCGCCCCCGCCTTCCCGCCCGGCGTCGAGCTGGTCCGTTGCGGCCTGGCCCAGGCGGTCGCGGCCACGCGGGACTTCCTGGAACCCCCGGCGCGGTGTACGGACGCGGCATGAATTCAAATCCCCCAGGGGGTCCCGAAGCGCATTGGTTCGGCGACCGGCCGGTCGATCCGAAGGAAAAGGCCGGGCTGGTGCGCGGCGTCTTCGACCGCGTGTCGCAGCGCTACGACCTGATGAACGACCTGATGTCGGGCGGCGTGCATCGCTGGTGGAAGCACGAATTCCTGACGCAAATTGCGCCGCGCCCCAACGATACATTGCTCGACGTGGCGGGCGGCACCGGCGACGTCGCCTTTGGCTGGCGCAAGCGCGGCGGCGGTCCCGCCGTGCTGTGCGACATCAACGCGTCGATGCTGTCGGTCGGCCGCGATCGCGGCATCGATCACGGCCAGGTGCGCGACCTGACCTGGGTCAATGGCGACGCCGAGAAGCTGCCGTTCGCGCACGCGCAGTTCGACGTCTACACGATCGCCTTCGGGCTGCGGAACGTCACCGACATCGACGCGGCGCTGCGCGAGGCTGCGCGCGTGCTGAAACCGGGCGGGCGGTTCTTCTGCCTCGAATTCTCCAAGGTCGTGGTGCCGCCTTTGGCGCGCGCCTACGACGCGTGGTCGCGCTTCGTCATTCCGGCGCTGGGCTCGGTCGTCGCGCGTGACCGCGACAGCTACGAATATCTGGTCGAAAGCATCCGCCGCTTCCCCGACCAGGAGACGCTGTGCGCGCGCATCGAAGCGGCGGGTCTCAGCCACGCTCGCGTGCGCAACCTGTCGGGCGGAATTTCGGCCATCCATTCGGCAATCATCCCCGCGAAAGCGGGGAGCCATGCCGACGCCGCTGCAACGTCCGAGGCGAAAAACCAATGACTGAGCATCGGCTCGATGGGTCCCCGCGTTCGCGGGGAACTAAGATCCTGCTCGTCATCAGCGGCGGCATCGCCGCCTACAAGGTGCTCGAGCTGATCCGCCGCGGACGCGAGCGCGGCTATTCCTTCCGCACCATCCTGACACGCGGCGGCGAACAGTTCGTGACGCCGCTTTCGGTGTCGTCGCTGACCGAAGAGAAAGTCTACAGCGAACTGTGGTCGCTGACCGACGAAGCCGAGATGGGCCACATCCGCCTGTCGCGCGAGGCTGACCTCATCGTCGTCGCACCGGCCTCGGCCGACCTGCTCGCCAAGATGGCGCACGGCCTCGCCGACGATCTTGCCTCGACCGCGCTGCTCGCCGCCGACAAGCCGATCCTGATCGCGCCGGCGATGAACCATCGCATGTGGTCGAACGCGGCGACGCAGGCCAACCTTGCGCTGCTCACCGCGCGCGGCGTGCATCGCGTCGGCCCGACCGAAGGCGCGATGGCGTGCAACGAATTCGGCGTCGGCCGCATGGCCGAGCCCGAAGCGATCCTCGCGGCGATCGAACAACTCTCCGGCGCCAGCCACGTGCTGGCGGGCAAGCGCGCGCTGGTCACCAGCGGGCCGACCTACGAGAAGCTCGACCCGGTGCGCTTTCTCGGCAATCGCTCGTCGGGCAAGCAAGGCCACGCCATCGCCCGCGCGCTGTCGCTGCTCGGCGCCGACACGGTGCTGGTGACCGGCCCGACGCACGAGCCCGATCCGCCCGGGGTCGAGATCGTGCGCGTCGAAAGCGCCGCCGAGATGCTCGCGGCCTGCCAGGAAGCGCTGCCCGCCGATGTCGCAGTGTGCGCCGCCGCGGTCGCCGACTGGACGCCGGCGCAGGTCGCCACGGAAAAGCGCAAGAAAAACGGCGGCGCGCCGCCGCCGATTCAGTTGGTCGAGACCGCCGACATTCTCGCGACGCTGTCCAAGCCCGGCAATGCGCGCCCGCGCCTCGTCGTCGGCTTCGCTGCCGAAACCGAGAATCTCATCGCCAATGCGACGGCAAAGCTTGCCCGCAAAGGCTGCGACTGGATCGTCGCCAATCTGGTCGGCGGCGACACCGGCACGTTCGGCGGCACTGAGAACGAAGTTGCGCTGGTGACGGCGACCGGCGTGGAGACCTGGCCACGCGCGACCAAAGAGACGATCGCGACGCAACTCGCGAACCGCATCGCGGACACGCTGACAAATTAAACTGCGAGAGACGATGACCGACGCGATCGAAATCGAAGTCGTGCGGCTGCCCCATGCGCGCGATTTGCCGCTGCCGGCCTACGCGACGGAACTTGCCGCGGGTATGGACCTGATGGCGGCGATCGACGCGCCGCTGACCTTGGAGCCAGGCCGACGAATGATGGTGCCGACCGGACTTTCCGTCGCGATTCCGCCAGGATTTGAAGCGCAGGTGCGCCCGCGCTCGGGTTTGGCGGCAAAACACGGCGTCACTGTGTTGAACAGTCCGGGCACGATCGACGCCGATTATCGCGGCGAAGTGAAGGTCATTCTGATCAATCTCGGCGACGCTTCGCTCGCGATCGAACCCGGCATGCGGATTGCGCAACTGGTCGTCGCGCCAGTTACTCGCGCGACGTGGCGCGAAAGTGAACGATTGCAGGAAACTACTCGGGGCCTCGGTGGTTTTGGTTCGACAGGAGTGCACTTTCAGACTGGTTGAGCCGCATGCGTCTTTCCAAAAAACTGATGTTCGCCATCGAGGCCGTTCTCGATATCGCCTACAACGCCGGCCCACAGCCGGTGCAGTCGGGCGAGATCAACGACCGGCAGGGAATCCCCCGACGCTATCTCGAACCGGTGCTGCAGCAGCTCGTCCGCGCCGGGATTCTCGAAGGCGTCCGCGGCCCGCGCGGCGGCTATCGCCTCGCCCGCGAACGACGACGGATCACGCTCGCCGACATCGCGCAGGCGGTGAAGACGACCGAGGCCGTCAGCGATCCGTTCGACCTGCCCGCCGGCTCGGCCCTGGGCCAGCGCGTGGTGCGGCCGGTCTGCATGGAACTGGCTGATAACTGGATGCAGCAGCTCGACTCGATCTCGATCGAGGATCTGTGCAACCGGGCACGCGAGCTGGGCGTCGATAGCGAGACCCGCGAGAAGGCGGACTTCGCCATTTAAGGTCGGCCAAAAGAGAAGACGGCCCTGGCCTGCGGCGTGTAGAACCACCGAGTTCCACACGCTGCCAGAGGATTTGGGCATGGTTGTACCGGCCGGAGACGGAGAACAGGCATCGCGGGCCCGCGGGCAGATCTACGAGTCGATCGTCGATACGATCGGCGGCACGCCGCTGGTGCGCCTGCGCAAGATCGAAGCCCACTACGGGCTCAACGCTTCGCTGCTCGCCAAATGTGAGTTCTTCAACCCGCTCTCGAGCGTCAAGGACCGTATCGGCCTTGCGATGATCGAGGCGGCCGAACGTGAAGGCCGTCTCCAGCCCGGCTCGGTCGTGGTCGAGCCGACATCGGGCAACACCGGCATCGCGCTGGCGTTCGTCTGCGCCGCGAAGGGCTATCGCCTGATCCTGACGATGCCGGATTCGATGTCGCTCGAACGGCGCAAGATGCTGCTGCTGCTCGGGGCCGAAACCGAACTGACGCCGGCGGCGCAGGGCATGCGCGGCGCCATCGCGCGCGCCGAGGCGATCCTGGCGCAACATCCCGGCGCCTTCATGCCGCAGCAATTCGAAAACGCCGCCAATCCCGAGGTGCATGTGCGCACGACGGCGGAAGAATTGTGGATCGACACCCAGGGCAATCTCGACGCGATCGTTGCCGGCGTCGGCACCGGCGGCACGCTGACCGGCGTGGCGCGCGTGTTGAAACAGCGCCGTCCCGGTTTCCGCGCCATCGCGGTCGAACCCGAAGACAGTCCGGTCCTGTCGGGCGGTACGCCCGGCCCGCACAAGATCCAGGGCATCGGCGCTGGTTTCGTGCCCAAGAATCTGGACACGTCGCTGGTCGACGAAGTCGTCACCGTCGCCAATGCAACCGCGTTCGAAACCGCACGGCTCGCCGCGCGTCTCGAAGGGATTCCGGTCGGCATTTCGTCAGGCGCCGCGATCGCCGCCGCGATCGAAGTGGCGCAGCGCGACGACATGCGCGGCAAGACGATCGCCGTGGTGCTGCCGAGCTTCGCCGAACGCTATCTCTCGACTGCCTTGTTCGACGGTCTCGAGTGAGTTCGGCCCTTCCGGGTGTCGGCCCGATCGTTGCCGACGATCGTCCGCGCTGGGCGTCGCTGTTCGGTTCGTTTCTCGAATTCTACGGCACGGAGATCACGGCCGCGACCTACGAGGCGACGTGGACGCGGTTGATGGCGGCCGACGGCGCGATCCGCGGGCTCGGCGTGCGTGACGAAAACGGCCAGCTCGTCGCCATCGCGCATTATCTGTTTCACCCGACCAGTTCGAGCGACCGTCCGGTCTGCTACCTGCAGGATCTGTTCACCGAGCCGGCGGCACGCGGCAAAGGTTGCGGCCGTGCGCTGATCGAGGGCGTCGCCGCCGCGGCGCGTTCGCGCAACGCGGTGCGCGTGTACTGGCTGACGCAGGACGGCAACGAGGCGGCGCGTGCGCTCTATGACAAGATCGCGCGCTTCAAGGGCTTCGCGCGTTACGACATCCGGCTCTAAGCATGATCCGATCCAATTGGATCGGATCTTCGCGGGAAAGCGCGCTAATGGCCGCCCGCGACCGCGACGATGGCGGGTAATCCCCAACCCGAAAACGTCGAGATGCTGAGCCCGACGCCGGCCAGCGCGCCGGCCCCGGCGACCATCAGCAGCCAGCGTTTCTGCGTCAGCGCGGTCACCGCCAGCACAGCCAGCGAGATCGACAGGAACGCGTCGGCGAGATCGAACCGTTCGTGGCGCGCATGGAGCGCCTCGACGCGGTGCTCGTGTGTTTCGGCCTTGCTCTTGAGATCACCGAGCTCGCCTTCATAGCGCCTGGCGCGGTCGGCGGTCTTGCCGATGTCCTTGTCGAATTCGGTGGCGGCATCGCCGGTGAGCAGCGAGCGCAGCGCCTTGCCCTGCACCAGCATCGCCTGGTCGACATGCAGCCGGTTGCGCTTGGCCTGGTACTCGTTCCAGGCGTCGACCGAATCGGTCTTCGCGGTGAGCATCGCCTGCACCGTCTGGTCCGAGCGCACTTTGGTGACGGCGAGGAACGCCGACAGCAGCGCCACGGTGACCGCGATCAGGTTGAAGAACGCGCGCTCGTGCGACGGCACGTGATGCGACTCGGGCATTTCGATTTCGCCGGGCTCGGCCATTTTCTACAGGTCCTGGGAGATTCGTTCGTTGCGGCCAGTTTGACGCGGCCGACCTCCGCCTCCAACGGCGGCTTTCGCGGACCCTATCTTGACCCGAGGGCGCCGACCCGCATTCTGGCGCACCCATGACCGCCGCCCCCAAGGAAGCGAATCCAGCCGCCGCCAGCCCGACGCCCATGATGGCCCAGTATCTGGCGCTCAAGGCGGCCAATCCGGATTGCCTGCTGTTCTACCGGATGGGCGATTTCTACGAGCTGTTCTTCGAAGATGCGGTCGCGGCCGCTGCCGCGCTCGACATCACGCTGACCAAGCGCGGCAGCCACGAGGGCGAAGAGATCCCGATGTGCGGCGTGCCGGTGCATGCGCACGACGCCTATCTCGCGCGGCTGATCCGCAAAGGCTTCCGGGTCGCGGTGTGCGAACAGATTGAAAGCCCTGCCGAAGCGAAGAAGCGCGGCAACAAGGGACCTGTCGCGCGCGACGTGGTGCGCGTGGTGACTCCGGGCACGTTGACTGAAGACACGCTGCTCGAAGCGCGCGCACACAATGCGCTCGCCGCGCTCGCCGAAGTCGGCGGCCAGCTGGCGCTGGCCTGGTGCGATCTTTCGACCGGCGGGCTGTGGCTCGAAGCGGTGGCCCCGAGCGGTGCCGCGGCGGCGCTGGGCCGGCTCGACCCGGCCGAACTGCTGCTGCCCGACAAGCTGCTGCAACGGGACTCGCTGTTCGAACTGCTCAAGGACTGGAAGCCGCGCCTGACGGTGCAGCCCGACGCGCGCTTCGACAGCGAGAATGGGCGCCGCCGCCTGTGCGCGCTGTACGAAGTCGAGACGCTCGACGGGTTCGGCAATTTCGGCCGCGCCGAGATCGCCGCGGCGGGCGCGCTGGTCGATTACGCGCTGCTGACCCAACGCGGAAAGCTGCCGCGGTTCCAGGCGCCGCGCGCGCTGGCGCAAGGCGGCACGCTGTCAATCGATCCCGCCACGCGCCGCAATCTCGAATTGTCGCGCACGCTGACCGGCGAACGCAGCGGCAGCCTGCTCGACACGATTGACCGGACCTTGACCGGGTGCGGCGCGCGATTGCTGGCGAGCCATCTGGCGCTGCCGCTCACCGATCCCGCCGACATCGCGACGCGGCAG
>JAQGIE010000130.1 GCA_028291365.1 Rhodospirillales bacterium | reverse complement strand
GAAGGCGCTGGCTTCGTACCAGCTCAGATGCGCGACCGGCTCGCCGGGATCGAGCGGATGCGTGCCGTGCAGGCCGAAGCGCAACCAGCGCTCGCCGTCGCGCACCCAATGAAGCGGGGCGTCCCATTGTTCCTGGTTCACCAGCGCCCAACCGTCGCTGTGCCATAGCGAGGCGTTGCGATAACCGCCATCTTCGATGAAGTCGACAAACTCGCCGACGCTGACCGGCCGCGTCGCGAGCTTGAACGAACGCACATAGACGGTGTGCCGCGGTGTCTCGTTGTCGAAGGCGAAGCCCAAACCTTCATAGCCGATCTCGTACAGGCCGCCGGCATGATTGGTCCAATCGAGCGGCGGCGGATCGCGCGGCGCCGGCGGCTCCGTAACCGTGTAGGCAGGCCGCAGCGGATTGATCGAGAACGCATGCAGCAGGTCGGTCAGCAGCAATTCCTGGTGCTGCTGCTCGTGCGCAAGGCCGAGCACGATCAGCGCGCGCTGCTCGGGCGAAAGACGCGTCTGCAAGAATCTCTGCATCGCCTCGTCGACATGGGCGCGATAGGCACCGATCACTTCGACCGACGGCCTCGTCAGCATGCCGCGCTGGGGTCGCGCGTGCCGTGGACCGACCGCTTCGTAATACGAGTTGAACAGATAGGCGAAAGCCGGATCGAACGGCACGTAGCCTTCGAGATGCGGCACCAGCAGGAAGGTTTCGAAGAACCAGCTCGTATGTGCGCGATGCCATTTCGTCGGGCTGCACTCGGGCATCGACTGCACGCCCTGATCTTCGGGCGACAGCGGCGCGGCACGTCGTTCGGTTTCGGCGCGCACTGCACGATACGACGCGGCGAGGTCGCCGGCGGACGCGGCGGGCCCGAACTGTTCCGACTGGTTTTGGCTCTCGTTCCGCACAGTCATGGCCGGGATAACCTAGCGTGTTTTAGCTAGAGTCAACGGCCGGCAGGAACTCAAGGTTCGGGATAGGCCCGCACGCATTCCGCGAGCAGGGCCGGGTCCATATTTCCACCCGACAGGACCAGGGCCACGGCCTTGCCCTGCGCATCGATCTTACCCGCCAGGAGGGCGGCCAAAGCCGCCGCCCCGCCCGGCTCGAGCACGATCTTGAGCGTGCGCGCGGCATAGGCGACGGCACGCTTGACCTCGTCGTCGCTGACCGCGACGCCCCCGGCCAGCAGCCGGCAATTGATCTCGAACGTGATCTCGCCCGGGGTCGGCGCCAGCAACGCGTCGCAGATCGATGTGGCGCCTGGCGCGTTCTCGACGCGATGACCCGCTTCGAGCGAACAGCGATGGTCGTCGAAGCCGGCGGGCTCGGCGACATAGATGGCGGTGCCGGGACTGTCCTCGGCCAGAGCCAGCGCGACGCCCGCGATCAACCCGCCGCCCGAGGCAGGTACATAGACCGCGTCCAGCTCCTCGCCGAACCGCTCGGCCTGGCGCCCGATTTCCAGGCCGACCGTGCCCTGCCCCGCGATGATGCGCGGATCGTCGAACGGCGGCACCAGGGTCGCACCGCGTTCGCTGGCGATCGCCCCCGCGATCGCTTCCCGACTTTCGGTCCAGCGATCGTACAACACGACCTCGGCGCCATACCCGCGCGTGGCGTCGATCTTGGCCGCGGGCGCGTCGCGCGGCATCACGATCACCGACTTCATGCCGAGCAGCGCCGAAGCTGCGGCGACGCCCTGCGCGTGATTGCCCGACGAAAAGGCGACGACACCGGCCTGGCGTTCGCCCTCGTCGAGTTGCGCCAAGCGGTTGTAGGCGCCGCGGAATTTGAACGAGCCCGTATATTGCAGGCATTCGGCTTTGAGAAAGATGCGGCCGCCGACGCGCGCATCGAGGGCGCGCGAGCGCAGCAACGGGGTCGGACCGATGATCGGTGCCAGCCGGTCGGCAGCGGCGAGCACATCGTCATAGGTGGGCGGCTCGAGCGCGGCGGCGGATGCGCGCAGGAGGGTCGGTGTCTGGGTCGGGTTCGTTGCCACGGCGCGCGAACCTGACCAGCATGAACGCACATGGGCAAGCCCGAAGCCTACATACCTGAGATCGCGCAGGCGGACCTTGCCGACTGGCGCGCTGGCACCCACGGCATTCCGTATGTGTGGCGCTTCGACTCAGGCCGGCTGGGGCCGCGTTTGTGGCTCAACGCCCTGACGCACGGCAACGAGGCATGCGGCGCTTTGGCGCTCGCCGCCCTGTTGCGGCGCCATCCGATGCCGTTGCACGGCTCGCTCACCATCAGTTTCGCAAATCCGACCGCCGCTTTCCGGGGCAGCAGCAGCGACCCGCTCGGCGTTCGCTGCATCGACGAGGATTTGAACCGCGTCTGGGGACGCCTCGACGATCGCCTGCGTAGCCACGAGCTGCTGCGTGCGCGCGAGCTTCGTCCGCTGACGAAGGATTGCGACGCGCTGATCGATCTCCATGCCATGACGCACCCGACCGAGCCGCTGGCGATCGTCGGGCTGATGGAACGCAGACGCGCCCTCGCCCGCGGCCGTGCACTGGCCGAGCGGATCGGCTTTCCGACCTTGTTGATCGCCGATGCCGGACACGCATCCGGCGTTCGCCTGCGCGATTACGGCCCGTTCGCGTCCGATGACGGCAGTGCTGCCGCGGTGCTGGTCGAATGCGGCGGCTGGTGGGAGCGCCGTTCCGTGTCGGTGGCGTTCGACGTCGTGGCGCGCGCCCTCGCCGCGTTCGAATTGCTGCCGGGCGACCTGCTCGACGCGTATCGCGCCGATGCGCCGGTGGCGCCGGCACAGAAGACCGGTCCGACTCGCCTGGTCGAGGCCGCCCGCACCATCACCGTCGCCACCGACCGGTTTCGCTTCGCCGAGAATTTCCATGGCGACGAGATCATTCCGCGTGCCGGCACGGTGATCGCGTGGGACGGCGACGAAGCGATCGCGACGCCGTTCGATTCCTGTTTCCTGATGTTTCCGACCACCAAGCCGCAAAAAGGCACGACTGCCGTGCGTCTCGGCCGCTTCGTGTGAGCTTGCGCAGTCCCACGATGTCGGGGGATTTTGGGCCAGGAATTTGGGGCCACATGTCCGATAGCATCGTTTTTCTCGACCGCCGCACCATCGCCGACGGAATTATCCTTCGCCGTCCCGCCTTTCCGCATGTCTGGGTCGAGCATGACCAGACCGCGGCCGGCGACGTCGCTGCGAGGCTTGCCGAAGCCACCATCGCGATCACCAACAAAGTGCCGATCGGCGCCGACACCATCGCTTCGCTGCCGAAGCTGCAGATGATTGCTGTCGCCGCCACGGGCACCGACATCGTCGACAAGCAGGCGGCAGCGGCCCGCGGCATTCCGGTCGTCAATGTCGCGGGCTATGCCGCGCGCACCGTACCCGAACACGTCTTCGCGCTGCTGCTGGCGTTGAAGCGCAACATCGTCGCCTACCGTGACGCGGTGCTCGACGGCGACTGGACGCGCGGCGGACAATTCTGCGTCTTCGCCGCGCCGATCGCCGATCTTTCCGGCCAGCGTCTCGGGGTGGTCGGCACCGGCGCGATCGGCGACAGCGTTGCCGCCATCGGGCGTGCCTTCGGCATGGACGTCGCGCTCAGCGAACGGCCCGGCGCGACGCAGCTGCGCCCAGGCCGCCTTTCCTTCGACGAGGTGCTCGCAACCAGCGACGCGCTGACCTTGCATTGTCCGCTCACCGACGAGACGCGGCACATGATCAACGACGCGACGCTGGCGCGGATGAAGCCCGGCGCGGTGATCATCAACACGGCGCGCGGGCCATTGATCGACGAGCCGGCGCTCGAACGCGCGCTCAAAGCGGGCAAGCTTGGCGGCGCCGGACTCGACGTCACCGCGCCTGAACCGCCGCCCGAGGACGCACCGATCCTGCGCATCGCACGCCTGCCCAATGTCATCGTGACGCCGCACGTTGCCTGGGCAAGCGCCACGGCGATGCAGACACTGGCCGATCGGCTGATCGACAACATCGAAGCCTTCGTCCGGGAGCGAGGTGTGCGATGAGCATGATCAGCACGATGAGCGCGCAACGCGCACTGCTCGAACGGGCCTATCGCGAGGCGGTCGCAGCGGCGCATCCCTCGCGCGTCGTGCCGGCGCACCTGCCGCCGCGGCCCAAAGGCCGCTCCATCGTACTTGCCGTGGGCAAGGCGTCGGCGGCGATGGCGCAGGCGCTCGAAGCGGCATGGGACGGACCGCTCGAAGGGCTTGTCACCGCACGGCACGGCTACGGGCTGAAGCTGTCGCGGCTTTCGTTGATCGAAGCAGCGCATCCGGTTCCCGACCAGGCCAGCGAAGCAGCGGCGCACCGTTCGCTCGCGCTCGCCAGCTCGGCCTCGGCCGAAGACAGCGTGCTGGTGCTGATGTCGGGCGGCGCGTCGGCGCTGTGGGCCCTGCCGGGCGAAGGGCTGACGCTCGCTGCGAAACAGACGCTGGTGCGCGCGCTGCTGCGGTCAGGCGCCGACATCACCGAAATGAACTGCGTGCGCCGGCATCTCAGCGCCATCAAAGGCGGCCGGCTCGCCGCCGCCGCCTACCCGGCACCGATCACGACCTTGGCGATTTCGGACGTGGTCGGCGACCGGCCCGAAGCGATCGGGTCGGGCCCGACCGTCGCCGATCCGACCACGCTCACGCAGGCGCGCGCGGTGCTCGCGCGCTACAAGATCGAAGATCCCGGCATCGGCTGGTCCGAAACGCCCAAGCAGCTCGACCGGGCCAGCTTCACCATCGTCGCGCGCGCCGCCGACGCGCTCGACCGTGCGGCGGCGACGTTGCGCGACGCGGGCTACACGCCGGTGCTGCTCGGCGACGCCATTACCGGCGAAGCGCGCGAGGTCGGTGCCGCGCACGCGGCGCTGGCGCGCATGCACCATGCGCGCGGCGAACGCGTCGCGCTGCTGTCGGGCGGCGAACTTACCGTCACCGTCACCGGCGAGGGTCGCGGCGGTCCCAACCAGGAATATGCGCTGGCGCTGGCGACCGGCCTTTCCGGTCTCGAAGGCGTGCACGGATTTGCCGGCGACACGGACGGCGCCGATGGCAGCCACGACGTCGCCGGCGCGTTCGTCGCGCCTGACACGCTTCAGCGCGCGCAGCAGGCCGGCTTCGATCCGGCGGCAACGCTGGCCAACAACGACGCCGGGTCGCTGTTCGACGCGATCGGCGACCTGCTGGTCACGGGCCCCACCCAGACCAATGTCAACGACGTGCGTATCGTGCTGATCGATCCATGAAGCGTGCAGCGCTTCTTGCGCCGCTGCTGCTGGCGGGCTGCGCCGAGATGGCCGAGCCGCCCAAGCCCGTCGTGCGCGCGGCGCTGCCCTGCACCGAGCCGACCTTGGAAGTGGTTGCATTCGACCGGGTGAAACTGTGCGATCGGTCGAGCAATCTCGCGACCGTGGTCGCAAGGCTGCGCGGCGCGCAGGACGTGCCGCATCTGCGCGTGGTCGCCGGACCGGGCGCCAATTTCATCGACGTGCTGCTGACCGTTCGCCTGCTCTACGACGCAGGCGTGACCGATATGGAATGGGCCGGCCGCGAAATCGCGCTCTGACGCCGCCACGCCCAGATGATCGCGGCGGCGACCACGGCGCCCGCGATCATTTCAATCACCGATGCTTCGGGACCGAAGCCACCGCCGGTGAGCAGTTCGGGTCCGGTCAATTCCGCGCGCAACCACGATGGCGGCACGGTGCCCGAGAGCGGCACGCCCAGAACCGGCCCGCACACCCAGTTCCACGCCGTATGCATCGCGACCGGCGCCCACAGACGCCGCGTCAGCAGATAGAGACCGCCAAGCGCGAAGCCGGCTTCGAGTGCGATCGCGACCGCAGCCAGCGCGCTCGCATTGGGATTGCCGAGATGGGCGAGACCGAACAGCAGCGAGGTCAGCAGCAACGCCCACCACGGTCCGAGCAGACGCTCGACCTGCGGCAGCATCACGCCGCGCAGCGCGCCTTCCTCGATGGCGCCGATCCCGATCATCACCAGCAAGCCGACCAGCGCCGGCGTCGCATCGCCGACCGCGATGACGTGATAGGCGCCTAGCAGCGCCAGGACCCCGATGTCGAACAGGATCTGGCCGCCGCCCAGCGCGGCCCCGATCGCGGCTTCCCGCAATTTGTCAGGCAGCGGCGCCGCGATTCGCTCGTCGGGCGGCGCCAGGAAGCGCAGCATCAGCCAGGTCGCGACCAGGCAGACGACGAGGAACAGGATTGCGGCCAGCAGCTCGTTCCCGCCCGTCTCGCCGCGCAGCCAGCGCCCGGGAAAGTGGAACAGCTTCTGCGTCGGCAGCCAGGCGAGTTGCGCAACCACCAGCGCGACGAACGTCGCCGCGACGGCAAGCAGGCTCTGCACCAGAACCCGTCGCCACCGCGGGGCGCTCATCAATGGGCGGCGCCGCCGAGATAGGCCGCTCTCACCGCCGGATCGGTCTTGAGCTGCGACGCCGGTCCCTGATGCCGGATCCGTCCATTCTCGAGCACGTAGCCATAGTCGGCGACTTCGAGCGCCGCAGCGGCGAACTGTTCCACCAGCAACATGGTGACGCCGGCGGTGCGCAATTCGCGGATCGTCTTGAACACTTCTTCCACCAGACGCGGCGCCAGCCCCATTGACGGTTCGTCGAGCAGCAGGATTTCAGGATCGAGCATCAGCGCGCGGCCCATCGCCAGCATCTGCTGCTCGCCGCCCGACAAGGTGCCGGCATATTGCTTGCGCCGTTCGGCGAGGCGCGGAAACAGCGTGTAGACGCGGTCGAAATCGCGCTGCAGCTCTTTCTTCGGACGGCTGCCGGTGATGCGTGCGAAGGCGCCCAGCTGCAAATTTTCGTCCACCGTCAACGACCCGAAGACGTGGCGGCCTTCCGGGCTGTGCGCGAGGCCGATCTTGGCGACCGCGTGCGACGGCAGGCCGGCGATCTCGCGGTCGCGCAGGCGGATCGACCCGGCGGTCGGCGTCAGCATGCCCGACAGGGCGCGCATCGTCGTCGTCTTGCCGGCGCCGTTCGAGCCGATCAGCGTCACCAGCTGGCCCTGCTCGACCTTGAAGTCGAGCGCATGCAGCACTTCGACCTTGCCGTAGCCGGCGACGAGCTTTTCGACCTGCAGCATTAAGCGGCCTCCCCGACCGTACCGCCGAGATAGGCTTCGATCACTTTCGGATCCGACTGCACTTGGGCCGGCGTGCCTTCGGCGATCTTGCGGCCGAAATCGAGCACGGTGACGATGTCCGAAATCGTCATGACGACATCCATGTGATGCTCGATCAGCACCACGGTGATGCCGTGGTCGCGGATCTTCTTGACGATCTCGATCAGCACCTTGATGTCCGGCGCGGTCAGGCCCGCCGCCGGTTCGTCGAGCAGCAGCAGCATCGGATCGAGCGCCAGGGCACGGCCGATCTCGAGCAGGCGCTGTTTGCCGTACGGCAGGTTGCGCGCCTGTTCCTCGGCCAGGTTGGCGAGACCGACGAACTCGAGGATCTCGCGCGCACGCGCCACCGCGGCGGCGGTCTCGCGCTTCTGCCGCGGCAGGGCGAAGATCATGTCGGCGAGGCTCGACTTGAACGTGTGGTGCAAACCGACCAGCACGTTTTCGAGCGCCGTCATTTCGCCGAACAGCTGCACGTTCTGGAAGGTGCGCGCCACGCCGGCGCTGGCGATCTGCGCCGGCTTCAGCGTGTCGAGCCGCTTGTCGAGCAGCAACACCCTGCCGCCGGTCGGCTTATAGATGCCGGTCAGCACGTTCATCATGGTCGACTTGCCCGAGCCGTTGGGGCCGATCAGCCCGTGGATCGTGCCCGGCTTCACCTTCAGCTCGACCTGATCGAGCGCGCGCAGGCCGCCGAACTGCATGATCACCTTGTCGGCATCGAGCAGCAGCGGCGCAGCGGCGAGGCGCACCGTGGCGAACACGCCCTGCCCGCCTTCGGCTTCGGGCAGCGGCGGCTTGGGCGCCAGTTTCGGGAAGCGCGACGTGGCCCAGCCGACGATGCCGTCGGGCAGGTAGAAGACCACGAACAGGATCATCAAACCGAAGATGGTGAGGCGCCAGTCGGAAACGTTCTTCAGCGACAACGCGAACACCAGGAAACCGAGGCACAGCCCCACCGGCAGCAGCAGCTTCTTCCATTCGCGCTTCTTCATCATCGCGTAGACGAGATTGCTGACGGCGGCAGCCGCAATGATGAAGGCGAGCGTGCGGAACAGGCTGAGATCGGCGAGCAGGTTCGGCAGCATGACGATGATCGCCGAACCGATGATCGGACCCGAGCGCGATTTGCGGCCGCCCATCGTCACCGCCAGCAGGAACAGGATGGTCAGCTCGAACGAATAGGTGTTCGGGCTGATATACTGCTCGCTGTAGGTGAAGATGCCGCCGGCGAGACCGGCCAGTGCCGCCGACACGATGAAGGCCAGCACCTTGTAGCGATAGACGCTGACACCCATGCAGTCGCAGGCGATCGGGCTGTCGCGCAACGCCTCAAAGGCACGGCCCCAATGCGAACGGATGATGCGGTTCATCACGATGACGGCGAAAACCAGGCCGATCGCAGCGAGATAATAGTAATCGACCGCGAGCGGCGTGAAGCCGAACAGCTGCGGCCGCCTGATCGTGATACCGAGCGGACCGTCGGTGAGGAAGTCCATCTCGTTGATCAGGATCTGGCCGATCGTGCCGAAGGCCAGCGTCACCATCGCGAGATACGGACCGGTCACGCGCAGCGCCGGCAGCGCCAGAATGAAGCCGAAGAAGGCGGTCACCAGCACGGCGGCGGGAATGCCGATCAACATGCCGATGATCTGCGCCGTACGCAGACCGTTCTCCATGTCGCCGCCGAGCGCCGTGTAGATCAGGATTCCGATCTTCGCCTTGAACACGAGAACACCGACGGTGTAGCTGCCGATGCCGAACAGGGCGGCGTGGGCCAGCGACACTTCACCGGTATAGCCGACCACGATGTCGAGCCCGATGATCAGGATCGCGAAGATCGCGATCACCGTCGCGAGATGCACGTAATACGGATTGGTGACGATGAGTGGAAACGCCACCAGCGCCACGAGGGCGACCAGCCAGAGCGGGGATCGAAGCAACTGTCCCATGACGCTCAGACCTTCTTGATCGTGGCTTTGCCGAACAGGCCCGACGGCTTGACCATCAGCACCAGCAGCAACAGCACGAGGCCCGGCACGTCTTTATAGCCGGTCGAGATGTAATAGCCGGTTGTCGTTTCGGCGACGCCGAGAAGGATGCCGCCGACGATCACGCCGAGACCGGATTCGAGACCGCCGATGATGGCGACCGCAAAGGCCTTCAGCCCCAGCACCGCGCCCATATTGGCGTCGATCGCGGTGATGCGTGGCGCCACCAGCACGCCGGCCAGCGCCGCGGTCATCGACGACACGGCATAGCTCAGCGTGATGATGCGCGACGTATCGATTCCCATCAGCCCGGCGGCGTCGCGATCATTGGCGGTGGCGCGCACCGCCTTGCCCCAGATCGAGCGGCGATTGAAGAATTCGACCGCGAGCATCATCGCCAAGGCGCCGACGACGATGAGCAGTTCGACCGGAAGAATGCGAACCTCGCCGATGACATACGCGTCGGAGGGCAGCGGCGACGGGAACGGCAGCGCCTCGCGGCCCCACACGATCTCGGCAAGATTCTTGAAGATGATGCCGAGCGCGATGGTGGCCATGATCCACCCGAACTCGGACTTGATCTTGATCGACGGGCGCACGCCGAGCCGCTCGACGACCGCGCCCTGCACGAAGCCGAACAACAGCACCAGCGGGATCATCGCCCAGTAGCCCATCACGCTGGTCAGCGTGAGGCCGACGAGTGCCCCCAGCATCAGCGCTTCGCCCTGGCCGAAATTGAGCGTCTTCGACGTTGCGAAGGTGAGTTGGTAGCCGAAGGCGATGGCGGCGTAGATCATGCCAACAGCGATACCGCTGGCGATCAGCTGCAGCAAAATCTGCACGAAGCGCTTCCCTATTCCGTGGCCGACGTTGCGGGATTTCTGTTCGTGTAAGAAAACGCCCCGGCTGCGTTTCCGCGGCCGGGGCGTTTCATCGTTACTGCGGAGCGACGCCGCCCGCGCCCTGTTTGGCGCGGACCGGGTTTTTCTTGTCTTCTTCGTTCGCGTACACGACGCGGCCGGCCTTCACGATGCCGAACACCGGAACGCTGTACGAAACAGCTTCGTGGTCCTTGGCGCTGAACGGCTTGTCGTAGGTCTGCACGACGCCTTCGACCTTGGCGTTCAGATTCTCGAGCGCTTCGCGAACCTTCGGGCCATCGGTCGACTTGGCCTGCTCCATCGCCGCCTTGAGCACATAGAGCGAGTCGTAGCCCTGCGCCGCCGAGACCGGCGACGGCATTTTATCGCCGCCGAACTTCTTGTGGTACGCGTCGATGAAGGCTTTGCGCTTCGGCGTCGTGGGATCCTCGATGAAGGTTTGCGGCATGCGCGCGCCGTCACCGTTGGGACCGGCCGTGTCGATGAACGAGGCCATCGACAGCGTCCACGAACCGACCAGCGGAACCTTCCAGCCCAGCTTGGCCATGCCGTTGGCGATCTGCGCCAATTCCGGACCGATGCCGTAGGTCAGCACCACGTCGGCACCACCTTCTTTGGCACGCAGCAGCTGCGGCGTCATATCGGTGTCGCCGATATTGAACTTCTCGACCGCGACCGCCTTCACGCCCTTCTTGGCGAGCGCGGCTTCGAGGTCGGCGCGGCCGAGCTGACCGTAGTTGGTCGAGTCGGCGAGAATCGCCGGCTTCTTGAAGTGCGAACGGCCGATCGCTTCGTCGACGATCATCGCCGACTGGATCGTGTCGTTGGCCGAGAAGCGGAACACGTAGTTGTTCTTGCTCTCCGGCGGCTCGAACTGCTTGGTGATCTGCGTGCCGGTGGCGACGTTGTTCAGCACCGGGATCTGCGCTTCCTGGTAGAAACGCTGCGACGCGAGGGCGACGCCGGTGTTGATGTAGCCGACCGTGGCGACCACTTTTTCCTTGTTGATCAGTTCCTGCGCGACCTGAACGCCGACTTCGTTCTTGGCCTGCTCGTCACGCTCGACGAGCTCGATCTTCTTGCCCATCACGCCGCCGGCGGCGTTGATTTCGTCGGCTGCGAGCCGCACGCCGTCGCGCATCGAGACGCCCATCGACGACGACCCACCGGTGAAGGGGCCGCTGACGCCAATCTTGATGGTTTCTTGGGCCCACGCGCCCGAAGCCAAACCGAGGACCGCCGCAGCCGCGACGGTCGCCAACAGTCGATTCATCCGAAACCCTCCCTAAACATGCCGGTCGTACGCCGGTTGGCGGTCACTTTACTGGGGCTCGGTTGCTTGTCGAGCAGGGTTTCGGGTCGGGAACGTGCCGCGACGGCTCAGCCGAAAACCGCCCAGAAATAAAGCAGAATCAGGGTTTGATATCCGGACCGACGATCTCGACCCACTCGTCGGGACCCAGCTCGCGGTAGAAGCATGTATGCCTGTTGGTATGGCAGGCCGCGCCGACCTGCTCGACCAGGAGCAGAATCGAATCGCCGTCGCAGTCGATTCGGAAGTTTACCAGCGTCTGGGTGTGGCCACTGGTGTCCCCCTTGCGCCACAGGGCGGCGCGCGACCGGGACCAGTAGGTCACCCGGCCGGTTTCGAGGCTGGCGCGGACCGCGTCGCGATTCATCCAGGCCAGCATCAGAACGCGACCGTCCGTCGCGTCCTGGGCCACGGCGGGTATCAGTCCCTGTCCGTCGAACTGCAGGGCAGCGAGCGCTTCTTCGATCACGATTGCCCCGGGCGGGGCCCAGGAGGCCGATTTCACCACGTCAGGAACCCTTTTTTCGGCGCCGGATGAACGCATGTTATACCGCGAGGGAGCGAGGCTCGGCGGCTCGATTGACCGCCCGCATCGCGGCCTTCCGCGGCGAGAAGTCGGCCTGAAACGGTAGGCGGTTCGCTTGCGTTCATAGTCCCCACGGGCGAGGATTGCCCCCGGGGCCTCCGAGTACCCGCAGCCTTTCGAGAGAGTTTCGGTCCGATGACCAAGTCGACCAGCGGCGATAGCAAGAACACCCTGTACTGCTCCTTCTGTGGAAAGAGCCAGCACGAGGTGCGTAAGCTTATTGCCGGCCCGACCGTCTTTATCTGCGACGAGTGCGTCGAACTCTGCATGGACATCATCCGTGAAGAGTCGAAGACACAACTCGTCAAGTCAGGTGACGGCGTCCCGACCCCCCGCGACATCAAGGCGGTCCTTGATGACTACGTGATCGGCCAGGAGCAGGCCAAGCGCGTGCTCTCGGTGGCGGTCCACAACCATTACAAGCGCTTGGCCCACGGCCAGAAAAACAGCGACGTCGAACTGCAGAAATCCAACATTCTGCTGATCGGGCCGACCGGCTCGGGCAAGACGCTGCTGGCCCAGACCCTGGCGCGCATCCTCGACGTGCCGTTCACGATGGCCGACGCCACGACGCTGACCGAAGCCGGTTACGTCGGCGAAGACGTCGAGAACATCATTCTCAAGCTGCTGCAGGCGGCCGACTACAATGTCGAGCGGGCCCAGCGCGGCATCGTCTATATCGACGAAGTCGATAAGATCAGCCGCAAGTCGGACAATCCTTCCATCACCCGGGATGTCTCGGGCGAGGGCGTCCAGCAGGCGCTGCTCAAGATCATGGAAGGCACGATCGCCTCGGTCCCGCCGCAGGGCGGACGCAAGCACCCGCAGCAGGAATTTCTGCAGGTCGACACGACCAACATCCTGTTCGTCTGCGGCGGCGCCTTCGCCGGCCTGGAAAAGATCATCGCCCAGCGCCATCGCGGCACCTCGATCGGCTTCGGCGCCGACGTCCGTGCCCCGGAAGAACGCCGCACCGGTGAAATCCTGCGCGAAGTCCAGCCCGAGGATCTGCTGAAGTTCGGCCTGATCCCGGAATTCGTCGGCCGTCTTCCGGTCGTCGCGACCCTGGACGACCTCGACGAGGTGGCGCTGCTCGAGATCCTGACGACGCCGAAGAACGCGCTGGTGAAGCAGTATCAGCGGCTGTTCGAGATGGAGGACGTGAAGCTGTCCTTCAACGACGAGGCGCTGAAAGTCATCGCCCGCAAGGCGATCGAGCGGAAGACCGGCGCGCGTGGCCTGCGCTCGATCATGGAGGGCATCCTGCTCGAGCCCATGTTCGACCTGCCGGGCGAGACCGAGATCAGCGAAATCGTCATCAACAAGGAAGCGGCGGAGAAGCGGGCCGAGCCCCTCTACATCTACGCCGACCGCAAGAAAGAAGCCTCGAACCCGCGCGCCTCCTGACGCGCCGTCGATGCCACAGCAAAAGGGCGGCCGATCGGCCGCCCTTTTTTGTTGCTGCGCTCTACGGCTGCAGCACTTCGAGATCGTCGGGACGTTCGTTCGCTGCGCCCGGTTGCACCGGAAACCGAGCTTCGAGCGCGTCGCCGATCGCAGCACAGGCGGCGACGAACGCGCCGGCCAGATCGCCGCCCTGCGCCGTCGACGTGAAGGTCGCGACGATGGCGTCGAAGGTCGCCTGCGGCACGCGCGTGGCGACTCGCGCATCGACCAGAATTTCGACGTGGCGTTCCGCGGCAGCAACGAAGAACAGCAGCGCCGGACGTCCCGCGACCGTGTCGAGTCCAAGCCGCGCGAATTCCAGCCGCGCCAGCCGCCAGGAAGCTTTGCGTTTGACCGCGGGCGGCACCAGCGCGCGCCGCAGCGCCGGCACCTGCAGCAGTGCCCAGGCAGACGCCAAGCCCAGCGTCTCGAGCAGCAGCATCGCGCGCGCCGACGTGCCCGGAAAAGCAACCGCGACGACGCAGCCGATGCCCAGCGCGAACAGCAGCGGATGGATCAGCGCGAAGGCGCCGTAGCGGCTCGAGGCAGGGGCCAGCACGAGTTTGAGCTCGACCGACGTCCGGGCTTCGGCGGCCGCCACCGCGGCCGCGATGCGCGCGCGATCCTGGTCGTCGATCACCATGAGCCCGACGCGCCTCCCCCGCCGCCTGAACCACCGCCGCCGCTGAATCCGCCGCCGCCGGACCCCCAGCCGCCACCGCCGCTCCAGCCGCCGCCACCGCGTCCCCAACTGCTCGAGAAGACGATCGGCCAGATCGCCGAGCGGATCCCGCTCGAGCCGCGCCGCGACGCCAGCCAGAGGATGAACACGAAAAAGGCGATGAAGATGAAGATTGCAGCGCCGCCGCCAGGATCCTTGGTGGCGCGCGGCCCGCGCTGCGCGAGATCTTCCTCGGTCACGTCGCCGCTCAGCACGCGCAGCATTTCGTGCACGCCGGCAACCACGCCCGCCGGCAGATCGCCACGCCGGATCTGCGGCAGGATGGTGCGTTCGATGATGATTCGCGACGCGGCGTCGGTCAGCACGCCTTCGAGCCCGTAGCCGACTTCGACGCGCACGCGTTTCTCGTTGGGCGCGACGAGCAGAATGGCGCCGGTATTCTTGCCCTTCTCGCCGATGCCCCAGCCGCGGATGAGATCGACGCCATAGTCTTCGATCTCGACGCCTTGCAGCGACCGCACGATCGCGACCACGACCTGCTGGCCGGTACGCTGCTCGTGCGCGGCAAGATCGTGTTCCAGCGTGCTCCGCTGCGCGTCCGACAGCGCGCCGGCTTCGTCGACGACGCGGCCGGTCAACGCCGGCAGCTTGATCGCTGCCAGCGCCGTACCGACCAGCAGAAGCGCAACAGCAACCGCGATGATTGCGGAGCTCGCTCTGGCGCTTCGCAATCTGAATCGCCCTCGATTCATATTCTCGCGTCCTGCTTATCCGAGAAGTTCGCGAGCGAACTTCTCGGGCAGGGCACGTGCTGCGCTTGCGAGCGCATCACGTCAGAACTTCACCTTCGGCGTCTGCTGCGCCTCGTCCGAGATCGTGAAGGTCTCTTTCGGCTTGGCGTCGGGATAGAGGACCGCGGCAATCCAGCGGCCCGGAATGGTGCGGAGCAGCGTGTTGTAGGCCTGCACCGACTGGATGTAGTCGCGCCGCGCCACAGCGATACGATTCTCAGTCCCTTCGAGCTGCGACTGCAGCGCCAGGAAATTCTGGTTCGACTTGAGGTCGGGATACGCCTCTCTCACCGCCAGCAGGCGGGCCAGCGCGCCGGTCAGTTGCGATTGCGCCTCCTGGAAGCGCTTGAATGCTTCCGGGTTCGACGTGATGTCGGCGGGGATCTGGACCGACGTCGCCTTGGCGCGCGCTTCGACCACCTTGGTCAGCGTGTCCTGCTCCTGCGCCGCGTAGCCCTTCACCGTCTCGACCAGGTTCGGCACCAGGTCGGCGCGGCGCTGATAGAGATTGAGCACCTGGCTCCACTTCGCCTTCACGTCTTCATCGAGTTTCGGCACTTCGTTGACGCCGCACCCCGCCAGCGGGATCGCCATCAGCAGCGCGAACAGAACGGCGCGAAGTCTTGCCATGAGGTCCCTCTCCTATTCTTCGTAATTGACCAGCGTTTCGACCGGAACGTCGAGACGATCGCGGCCGCCGAGAAAACCGAGTTCGATGATGAAGGCGGCGGCCACGACTTCGGCGCCGACCGAGCGCAGCAGGGTGACGCCCGCTGCCGCGGTGCCGCCGGTCGCAAGCAGATCGTCGAGCAGGACCACACGCTGTCCATGCTTGACCGCATCGGCCTGAATCTCGACGCGATCATCGCCGTATTCGAGCGCGTAGTCGTGGCCAATCGTCGTCCCAGGAAGCTTTCCGCGTTTGCGGATCATCGCAAAGCCGAGCCCGAGCTCGATCGCCAGCGGTGCCGCCGACAGAAAACCGCGGCTTTCGATCCCGACCAGCAGCTCCGGCTGGTAGGCGCGGACGCGGTTCGCGAGCCGGCGCACGGTTTCCTTCCACGCGGCCGCGTCGGCCAGCAGGGTCGAGATATCGTAGAAGAGGATCCCCGGCTTCGGAAAATCCGGGATGTGCCGGATCACGCGCTTGAGGTCCATCGCGTCGGCATCAGTCGGTACGGGTCGCATGAGGCGGGTCCTACGACGCCTTCCCCGCCTTGCCAAGCCGGGGCACAGCCTGCAGGTTCGGCGCATCCCCATGAAGATCGTCGATGCAGAGCGCGCGCAGACCGAACCGGATCCGCAGGATGCGGGAAGCTGGGACGTCGAGGCCGACGACGACCGGCTGATCTTCCGGGTGCGCGGCCACTGGGACCTGCGCACCGCGCTGCGTGCCCGCGCGGAGTTCCTCCAGACCGATCTGGATCTAGGCGACGCCGCGCGCGTCACCATCGACCTGACCGCGGTCGGCCTGCTGGACACGATGGCGGCACTGGTGCTCGTGCGTCTGGGACGTCGCATCGAAGCGACCGGCGCCAGTGTCGAAATTCGCGTCGCCGACCCCGCCCATCGCGGCCTGCTCGAACAGGTCGAACAGGCGCTGGTACCGCCGCCGCCGCGCCGGCGCATGAACATTCTGACCGGACATCTGGAACAGGTCGGCAGATGGGCCGTGACGGTGGCCACCGACACACGCGACCTGCTGGGATTCTTCGGCGAGCTTTGCGTCGTGCTGCTGCGCATCCTGCGCCATCCGCGCCGGCTGCGTTTCGTTTCGATGGTCGCCAACATGCAGGCGGTCGGGCTCAACGCGGTGCCGATCGTCGGGCTGTTGTCCTTCCTGATCGGCGTCGTGCTCGCCTACCAGGGCGCCGACCAGCTGCGCCGTTTCGGCGCCGAGGTCTTCACCGTCAATCTGGTGACCATCTCGGTGCTGCGCGAGATCGGCATTCTGATGACCGCGATCATCATCGCGGGCCGTTCGGGCAGTTCCTTTACCGCGCAGATCGGCACCATGAAGATCAACCAGGAGATCGATGCGATGCGCACGATGGGCCTGGACCCGATGGAGCTGCTGGTGGTGCCGCGC
Source organism: Rhodospirillales bacterium (assembly GCA_028291365.1). GTDB lineage: Bacteria > Pseudomonadota > Alphaproteobacteria > BOG-932 > Roseiterribacteraceae > Roseiterribacter. Next base: position 8,196 of record JAQGIE010000130.1, on the reverse strand, counting down.
GTTCTGGCGCTGATGCTGACCTTGCCGCTTCTGGGATTCTACGCCGACATCATGGGCCTGCTGGGCGGTGCGCTGATGTGCCGGCTCAATCTCGGCATCGGCTTCGACGCGTTCATGAATCAAGTGAACCAGGTGCTGGTGATCTACGACACGTCGCTCTGGGTCGGATTGGCCAAGGCGCCTGTCTTCGCGCTGGTCATTGCGCTGGTCGGCTGCTTCCATGGGCTGGAAGTCAGCGGCAGCGCCGAGAGCGTCGGACAGCGCACCACCATTTCGGTCGTGCAGGCGATTTTCATCGTCATCGTGCTCGACGCGATTTTCTCCATCGTCTTCTCGGCGCTGCAGATATGAGCGACCGCAATCACGCCAAAGAGTCCGGCGACGGCGACGTCATCATCCGCGTCCGCGGTCTGACGACGCGGTTCGGGTCGCAGACGATTCACGAGGGACTCGATCTCGACGTCCGCCGCGGCGAGGTGATCGGCATCGTGGGCGGTTCGGGCTCCGGCAAGTCGGTGCTGCTGAAGGAGATCATCGGCCTGATGGTTCCCAACGAGGGCAGGATCGAAGTGCTGGGCCAGGACGTCACCGCCGATCCCGAAGGTCGCGACCTCGACCTGCGTCAGCGCTGGGGCGTTCTGTTCCAAGAAGGCGCGCTGTTCAGCTCGCTGACCCTGAAACAGAACGTTGAAGTGCCGATGCGCGAGCTGTCCCACCTGCCCGAATCGCTGATGGACGAGAACGCCCGGGTGAAGATCGCGATGGTCGGCCTGCCGCCCGATGCGGCGTTGAAATATCCCTCGGAACTGTCGGGCGGCATGAAAAAACGCGCCGGCTTGGCGCGCGCGCTGGCGCTCGATCCCGAATTGCTGTTCCTCGATGAACCGACCGCCGGACTCGACCCGATTGCGGCGGCGCAGTTCGATGAACTGATCAAGCGCCTGCGGGAAAGCCTGGGACTGACCGTCGTCATGATCACGCACGATCTCGACAGTCTCTACGCGATCTGCGACCGAATTGCCGTGCTGGTCGACAAACGTGCCAAAGTCGGCCGGCTGGAGGAGCTGTTGGCGGACGATCACCCCTGGATTCGCGAGTATTTCCACGGACCGCGCGGCCGCGCCGCGGCGGCCGGAAAGGGTCGCGTGAGCTGAATGGAAACGCGGGCCAACTACGTCCAGGTCGGCGCCTTCGTGCTGGCCATGCTCGCCGGGCTGGCGCTTTTCGCCATCTGGATGTCGCGCTCGGGCGACAAGGGCAACGCCTTCTACACCTACTTTTCGGGATCGGTGACCGGACTGAATGTCGGCAGCCCGGTGCGCTATCGCGGCGTGCCGGTCGGCAGCGTCGACGACATCGTCATCGACCCCGAAAATATCGAGCGTATCCGGGTCACGTTGCGGATCCGGCCCGACGCGCCGATCCAGACCGACGCGGTGGCCAGCCTCGAGAGCGCCGGCATCACCGGCGGCAGCTACGTCCAGATCAAAGGCGGCCGCAAAGGCAGTCCCCGGCTGGTGTCCCAAAACGGCGAGATTCCGGTCATTCCCAGCGAGCCGGGCCTGCTGGGCTCGCTGTCCGACCAGGCGCCGCAGCTGTTGCAGAACCTGGTGACCCTGTCGGAACGGGCCAATGAATTCCTGACTCCCGAGAATTCCAAGGCCTTGGCCTCGATTCTGGCGGATCTGAAAAGCCTCTCGAACCAGCTTTCCGTGGCCGGCCCCGACCTCGCCTCGGCAACGAAAAATTTGGATCGGCTGGCCCAGGATCTACGGGTCGAGGTGCCGAAATTGACCAGTTCGCTGCAATCCACCCTGCATGAGGTCGACGGGATTTCCGCCGACGTGCACGGGCTCGTGCGCGAAAACCGCGCCCCGATCCGTGACTTTTCCAACAACGGGCTGGTACAGCTAACCGCCGCGATCGCCGATCTGCGTCGGTTGATCGACAGCCTGTCGCGCGTGGCCGAGCGCGTCGACCGCGATCCCCGCGAGTTTCTCTTCGGCGGCACGGGTCGAGGTGTGGACCCGCGCCAGGGAGTGCCGACGCGATGACGATGACCCCGACCGAAGGCACAGCACCCAAGGGCGCCATGCTCGACGCCTCCGTGGTCCAGCGCCTGATCGAGGACCCCTCGGCGGCCGGCCGCAGCGAAGTCGCCTTGCGCCTGGGCGCGGCGCTCGACCAGAAGCTGAACCCGACCGAGCGCGCCCTGGCGGAACAGATCCTGGTGCTGCTGGCGCGCGACGCCGAAGTGCAGGTGCGCGCCTCGCTGGCGCAGAGCATCAAGAATTCACCCAGCGTGCCGCGCAAGGTCGCGCTGAAACTGGCGCAGGACGTCGAGAAGGTCGCGTTCCCGATCCTGCGCTTCTCGCAGAGCCTGACCGAAGAAGACCTCGTCGCCATCGTCAACGAGATCGGCGATCCCGGTCGCGAACAGGTGGCGCAGCGCGCCGTCGTTTCGCGCCGGCTCAGCGCCACCCTGATCGAGATGGGCGACGAAGCCACCGTGACTCGCCTGATGCGCAATCACGGCGCCGACGTCGACGACCATTCGCTCGATCACGCGCTCGACAAGTTCGGCGGACAGCACGCGGTCGCCGAGGCGATGGCCTACCGTCCCTCGATCCCGCTCAGCATCGCGCGCCGGCTGGTTTCGCTGGTTGCGGACGAGATCAAGCTGCAGATCGTGAAGACCCAGCCCGGCGCCGCCGAAGCGGTCGACGCGATCAACATGTCGGGCGGCAAGGTGCTGAAGCGCCTGACCGGCGAAGGCGGCGACGCCAAGGACGATGTCGGCACCACCGTTCTGCGCCTGCACAAGGACGGCAAGCTGACCTCGCCGGTCATTCTGCGCGCGCTGGTGCATGGCGACGTGGTGTTCTTCGAAGCCAGCCTCGCCATTTCGGCGGGCGTTCCGTTGCTGTCGGCGCGCCGTCTCGCCCACGACCCCAATCCGCAGGCCTTCGCCGCGATCTACGCCAAGGCCGGTTTCCCCAAAGAAGAGATGGTGCTGTTCCGCCTCGCCCTCACCGTCGCGAAGGAAACCGCGTATGGCGGACTCAGCTTCGAAGAGCGCAAGAAGAAGCTGCTCGAGCGTCTGATGACGACCAAGCTGCCGCCCAACCTGGCTGCCGACATGGGCGCGATGCTCACCACGCTGGAGGCGCTGTGAGAGCAGCGCTCGCGGGTCTGGCGCTGCTCGCGCTGACCGGTTGCGGATCGTTGCTGGGACCGTCAGGTCCGGCGCCGGTCTATTACGGGCTCAACGCGCCGCGCGCCGCGTCAGGTGCTGCAATCGACCAGCAGCTCCTGATCGACGTGCCGCGCGCGTCGCTTGATCTCGACACGACGCGCATCGCGGTGATGCAGAAGCCCAACGCGGTCGAATATTACGCCGACGTGCTGTGGCGCGATCGCACGCCGCAAATGATCCAGACATTGCTGGTGCGCACGCTCGACGGCAGCAGGCGCTTCCGTGCCGTCGCCGCCGCCAACAGCGGTCTGCGGGCCGACCTGCTGCTGCTCACCGATATCGGCCATTTCGAGGCCGAGGCGTACCAGAACGATGTCCATGTCGATTTGACGATGCGCCTGGTCCACGCCGCCGATCGCAGCATCGTCGCGACGCGCACCTTCAGCGCCACCGCGCCGACCGCGTCCAAATCGTTCGACGACGTCGTTGCGGCATACGACCGCGCGACGAGCGACGTCATGGTCGAGATCGCAGCCTGGGCGGCGAATGCGGCATTGCAAACCGCAGCGACGGAAGCGTCGCGAATTCCCAAAGCCAACCGAACCCGCTGATGCAATTCCTCGTTCGTCGCGCCGCAGCCTTGGCTGCGGTTCTGTTGTCTATTGGCGCCTCCGCGCCGGTGCTTGCCGCCGCGCCCGGCCCGCGCACGCTGGTGGTCGGCACCGGTGCGGTCGCCGGCTATGCCTATCCGATCGCCGGCGCCATCTGCCGCGCCGCCAACGCGACACGCGACAAGAGCGGCTACCGTTGCGCGGTCGAATCGACCGAAGGGTCGGTCGCCAACCTGCAGCGTCTCGCCACCGGCGACCTCGATCTCGCCATCGTGCAGTCGGACTGGCAGCGCCAGTTCGTCACCGGCACCGGCAAATTCCAAAGTCCCAAGCCCGACACCGAATTGCGCGCGCTGCTGTCGCTCTATCCGGAAGTGCTCGCGATCGTGGTACGCGCCGACAGCGGCATCGCCGGCGCCGAAGATCTGCGCGGCAAGAAGGTGGTGATCGGCGAACCGAAACTGCCGCTCAATCCGCTGTTCGGCGATCTGCTCGCGGCGATCGATCTCGATCGCAAGGAATTCGCCCAGACGATCGAGATGCCGCTGTCGGAACAGCCCAAGAGCCTGTGCGACAAGCGCGTCGACGCGTTGGTCACGGTGGTCGCGCATCCCAGCATGTTCTTGGCCCAGACCGCCGCCGCCTGCCCGATCAAGCTGCTCGAATTCAAAGGCGAGGCGATCGACCAGATGCTGCGTACGCGGCCGCATCTGGCAGCAGCGACGCTCGCCGCCGGCACCTATCCGGGCCAGGCCGAGCCGGTTGCAAGCTTCGGCATTCGTGCAACCCTGGTGACGCGCGCCTCGCTGCCCGACGAGGCAGCCGAATCCCTCGTCGCATCGGTGCTCGCCGATCTCGACAGCATCAGACGCCAGCACCCGGTGTTTGCCGGGATCGACCGCGCCCAGCTCGGCACCGCGGCGCTTTCGGCGCCGCTCCATCCGGGCGCACGAAAAGCCTTGGAAAAGGCGGGAATCGCCACACCGCCGCTGGCCGCCGCCGAACCGTCCGGCGCCTCGCGTTAGTCTATAGTTGCTTGCCGGTATGGCGAGCTTCTCCGCCGCTCTGCTATCGTCGCGGCAATGTCCGAGAACGCCCTCACTGCCGCCGACGTCCAGCGCCTGCTTGAAGATCCGTCTGCGGCTTCGCGCGGCGAGATCGCGACCAAGGTTGGGCGCTCGCTCGATGCCGCGCTCAACAATGCCGAGCGCGGCCTTGCCGAACAGATCCTGCTGATCCTCGCGCGCGACGCGGCGATCCAGGTTCGCGCCGCCCTGGCGCGCAGCGTCGAACGTTCGGCGCACGTGCCGCGCGACGTCGCGTTCGCGCTCGCGCGCGACGTCGAACAAGTGTCGCTGCCGCTGCTGCGCTTCTCGCAGAGCCTGACCGAAGAAGATCTGCTGACCCTGGTCGCCAACACGACCGATGAAGGCCGCCTGGCGATGGCGGGGCGCAGTACCGTGTCGTCGCGCCTGTCGGCGCGCCTGGTCGAATTGGGCAACGAAGCGACCGTCGTGCGCCTGATGGCGAATGACGGCGCCGAGATGGAAGCGGACGCGCATTCGCACGCGCTCGACCGGTTCGGCAGCAAGCCGACCGTGCCCGATGCGATGGCGGCGCGGCGTTCACTGTCGCCGGCGGTTGCCGAACGGCTGGTCCAGCTGGTGTCGGACGCGGTGCGCACGCATCTCGTCGAACATCATGCGATGTCGCCCGACGTGGCCGCCGAACTGGTGCTCGAAATTCGCGACCGCGCACTCAAGAACATGATCGGCGACCAGGTCGAAAGCGCGACTGCGGTGGCGACCCGGCTGCAGAAAGGCGGCACGCTGACCGCGCCGCTGATCCTGCGCGCGCTGTGCCTCGGCGACGCGGCGTTCTTCGAAGCCAGCCTCGCGGTGCTGTCCGGCATTCCGCTGATGAATGCGCAAAAGCTGCTGTATGAAGGCGGCAAGCCCGGCTTCACGGGTCTCTACGATCGAAGCGGCTTGGCGGCCGAGCAATTGCCGCTGTTCCAGGCCGCGTTCGAGGTCGCCCGCGAAACCGACTTCGAAGGCGAAGAGGACGCGTTCGAGCAGCGCCGCCGGCGCGTCATCGAGCGCGTGTTGACGGCTCATGAAGGCGACGACGCGCCCGCCGCCGCCGATTGGTTGATTGCCAAACTCGAAGCATTGAAGGCGCCCGCACACGGCGTGTGATGGCGTCGCGAAAAGTCGTTTGCACAGTATCGTAGCGTAGGAACGGGAGTTCCGATCGCACGTTGACCCTCACGAGTGCCGGCTGCTCTCAGAAGCCGCGCGAACCTGTGGGGGGAGATATCATGAAGACGATCGCAACTTTGCTGGCGAGCACCGCAATGCTCGTCGGTGCGTCTGCCTATGCGCAGACACCGAGCGAGCGGACGGGTCCCGCCTCGCGCGATACAGGGCAATCCAGCGACACGACCAAGCCGGCGGTGAAGTCGAGCAAGGATACGACGTCGGGTGCGCCGGTCCCGGGTGCCAACAGCTTTACCGAAAGCCAGGCCAAGTCGCGCATCGAAGCGCGCGGCTACGGCAACGTCACGAGCCTGCGCAAGGACGAACAAGGCGTCTGGCATGCGACCGCATCGAAGGGCGGCAAGCAGACCCAGGTCGCGCTCGATTATCAGGGCAACGTCGTTGAAGGCGCCGGCGCCTCGACCGGCAGCAGCAGCAGCGGGAGCAGCAGCAGCAGCGGGACGACCCCGCCGTCGTCGTCTTCGAGCCCGACCATGCCGAACTCGGCCACACCGAGCCCGAGCACGACCCCGCCGAGCAGCACGACCCCGCCGGCCACACCGCCTTCCAACCGCCCGACCCCGCCCGGCGGCAGCCCCCGCTAACCTAGGAGAAGATCATTATGGCTATCAGGACTCTGGCTGCGCTGTATGACGATTACGGTGACGCAGCCCAGGCGGTTGCCGCCATCGAAGCGGCGGGTATTCCGCACAGCGACGTGTCGATCGTCGCCAACAACGCCGACAATCGTCATCGGCTCGGCTCGACGACGAGCGCGGTGACCGACGCCAATACGCGCGTCGCCGACCGTGACGACGACGACGACGACGACAGCGCGAGCGGTCTCGGCACCGGCGCCACCATCGGCACGATCGTGGGCGGCGGCGCGGGCCTTCTCGCCGGTCTCGGCATGCTCGCGATTCCGGGCGTCGGACCTGTGGTTGCTGCGGGTTGGCTCGTCGCCACTCTGGCCGGCGCGGGTGTGGGCGCAGCGGTCGGCGGCCTGGTTGGTTCTCTCACCGACGCGGGCATCGACCGCGAACACGCGCATATCTATGCCGAGGGCATTCGCCGCGGGGGCACGTTGGTGACGGTGCGCGTCGACGATATGCGTGAAGGCGAGGTCCGCGCGATCCTGGATCGCTACGATCCGGTCGACATCGAAACGCGCGGTGCCGAGTATCGCAGCTCGGGCTGGAAGCCGGAGACGGAGACCACGAGCGAGCCCTATCGCCGCGCCGCCGAGTAAGGCCAATCGACTGAAGCTGAAACGAGAAAGGGCGATCCCGCAAAGGATCGCCCTCTTTCAATCAATGGTCGGGGCGAGAGGATTCGAACCTCCGGCCTCTACGTCCCGAACGTAGCGCTCTACCAGGCTGAGCTACGCCCCGACAGGGCGGCGGTTGTAGCGCCCGGGGCCGGCGGGGGCAACCCTCCCAGCCGAAAGCCGGGCCAGCTGGATCCCCGCGTTCGCGGGAATGACGAACGACGGTTTCACAGCGCGCTAGAATTCCCGCTCGATCGTGAACGCCACCACGTCCAGCATCGCGTCGCGGATCGGGCTGGCGGGGAATGCGGCCAGCGCCGCGGTCGCCTGCTCGCCATAGGCCCGGGCGCGAAGGATGGCGTCGCGAAATCCGTTGCTGCGGCGAATCTCTTCGATGGCGCGTTCGAGGTCGCCTTCGCGCTGCTCCTGGTCTTCGAGACAGCGGCGCCACCAGGCGCGCGTGGCCTCGTCGCTGCGCGCATAGGCGAGCACGACCGGCAGCGTCACCTTGCCGTCGCGGAAATCGTCGCCGATCGATTTCCCCAGCCGCGCCTGTGCCGCCGAGTAATCGAGCACGTCATCGACGATCTGGAAGGCGATGCCGAGATTGTTGCCATAGGTCGCCAGCGCGCGAATCTCGTCGTCGGGCCGGTTGGCGACCACCCCGCCGATCTCGCACGCCGCTTCGAACAAGGCCGCGGTCTTGGCCCGGATGACGTCGAGATAGGAATTCTCGTCGGTGCCGAGATCGTTGGCGGTGGCGAGCTGCAGTACCTCGCCCTCGGCGATCACCGCCGAGGCGCTCGAAAGAATCCGCAGCACCTCGAGCGAGCCGTCCTCGACCATCAGCTGAAAGGCGCGGCT
>JAQGIE010000125.1 GCA_028291365.1 Rhodospirillales bacterium | reverse complement strand
GTGATGTGGTCGTAGCCGGGCGCGATGTCGGTGACGAGCGGCCCGAGCGTGTAGAACGGCGCTTCGCCGCACAGCTTGAGCTGCTTCTCCATGTTGACCTTGATCTTGTGCATCGGCACGTGGCCGGGGCCTTCGATCATCACCTGGCAATCCTGGTCCCACGCGACTTTGGTGAGCTCGCCCAGCGTCTCGAGCTCGGCGAATTGCGCGCGGTCGTTGGCGTCGGCGATCGAGCCCGGGCGCAGCCCGTCGCCGAGCGAGAACGACACGTCATAGGCGCGCATGATTTCGCAGATCTCGGCGAAGCGCGTGTAGAGGAAGCTCTCCTGGTGATGCGCCAGGCACCACTTCGCCATGATCGAGCCGCCGCGCGAGACGATGCCGGTGACGCGCGTCGCGGTCAGCGGCACATAGGCCAGCCGCACGCCGGCATGGATGGTGAAATAGTCGACGCCCTGCTCGCACTGCTCGATCAGCGTGTCGCGATAAATCTCCCAGGTGAGGTCTTCGGCCTTGCCGTTCACCTTCTCCAGCGCCTGGTAGATCGGCACGGTGCCGATCGGAACCGGGCTGTTGCGCAGGATCCATTCGCGCGTCGTGTGGATGTCCTTGCCGGTCGACAGATCCATCACCGTGTCGGCGCCCCAGCGGATCGACCACACCATCTTCTCGACTTCTTCCTCAATGGAAGAAGCGACGGCAGAATTCCCGATATTGGCGTTGATCTTGACCAGGAAGTTGCGGCCGATCGCCATCGGCTCGAGTTCCGGGTGATTGACGTTGGCCGGAATGATGGCGCGGCCGCGCGCAACCTCGTCGCGCACGAATTCCGGCGTGACGAAGTCGGGAATCTCGGCCCCGAAATCTTCGCCGTCGCGCACCAGCTTTTCCTTGCGCGCGGCGCGGCCGAGATTTTCGCGGATGGCGACGAATTCCATTTCCGGCGTGATGATGCCGCGGCGCGCATACGCAAGCTGGGTCACGGCGGCGCCGTTCTTGGCCCGGCGCGGCTTGAACCCGGTGAGGTCGAAGCGCGGCAGCAATTCGCCCGCCGCCTTGCGCCCGTCATCTTCGGGACGCACGTCGCGCCCGTCATAGGTGTCGACGTCGCCGCGCCCGTCGATCCAGGCCTGGCGCAGCTTCACCAAGCCCTTGCGCACGTCGATCCTGGCGTTGGGATCGCTGTACGGACCCGAACTGTCATAGACGCGCACCGGCGCCTCGCCGCCGCCGACGGTGATCTCGCGCAGCGGCACGCGCACCTCGGGATGCAGCGCGCCCGCGACATGGATCTTGCGCGACGCGGGCAGCGGGCCGGTCGATACGGTGAACTGGGCTTGGTTGGCCAAAACTTGGCTGGAAAGACCGTCGGGCATCTTCGTCTCCATGGGCGGGAGACGGTTCGCGAGAGTTCTCTCGCCTGGTTCCGTCCCTACGCCGGCATCATCCGGATCAGGTTCGAAGGGTTCCTGCTGGTGCAGATCTCAGCCCCGTCGGGGCGCCCCTGGAAGGCGCTCAAGTTCGTCCTCGGCGCGCGCCGGGTCAAGCCGGCGCTTCGGGCGCAGACGGGGGGTTCGGACAAAGGAGGAAGGTGGCGGGTTGCGCGGCTGTCGCCGGGGGCGCCCCACGCCGGGCGCTGCCGGATCCGTCCACGCGAGGTGGACGGATCTGCGGCATCAAAGAAATCAGATCAGCTCGACGACTTCGACGACCGGAACCTTGGCGTGGCTGGTCCGCATCGCCTGGGCGTGGTTGGCACCCAAGGCGGCCACCACGGCGATGGCGATCAGGGCGATGACATTGCGCTTGCCGTTGTAGAGGAAGTTTTCCATGGCTCGGGGCTCCTTGCGGTCGGTTGCTTCTTGAGCGCGACCCGGCGTGTCGGCATCGCGATGGGACCGTTCTAGGCGGCCTCTGTCACAGGCGTTCGACGGGAAACCGGCGAATGGCGAGTCCCGGTGACGCGGCCCCGCGCGCGTCACGGAGCGTCACCAAGACGCCTCCGGCCCGCCGGTTTCGAGCCCTGCGTTGGCTTGAGCCATGCGCCGGGCGCGCTTGACAGCGGCGCCGCCCAACCGACAAGGTCCGGCCCATGTTTCGGGAGCGAATTATCCGGCGAATTCTCTAGCGGACGCGTTGCGCGTCCGCCCTCGTGCTGTCGCGCCCGCTTCATCGCTGCCGGAAATCTCCCGTGTCCTGCCTTTCTTTCGCTGCCGTCTCGATCTCGAACGACCTGCTGTGCGGGTCCGATGAGCGAATTCGCCGCCCGGCCTGATTCAGGCCGGGCCCGCGCCGTCTCGCTCTTCTTCTTCCCGTTTCTGTTCGAGGTCTCGTCATGTTCGCTTTGCGCGCGGAATCCGTCCGCGAATCCCAAACCACGTCTTGTCCCGTCTTCGCCGCCGATTGCGTCGTCCGCGCTGCGCGACGATTGAACGGGCGCGTCACCCGAACGCGCACCGTCAGCGACGGGCCGTTTCTTCGCTTCAAGCTCGAAACCGAACAGCCGACCGGCGCCTTCAAGGAACGCGGCGCATTGAATGCGCTGCTGGCGCTGCCCGTCGCGGCGCGCGCGGCCGGCGTCATCACCGTGTCGGCCGGCAATCACGGTGCGGCCATCGCGCGCCACGCCACCGCGCTGGGCCTCGCCGTCACCGTCGTGCTGCCCGCCAACGCGGCGCGCAACAAGGTCGAGCGCGTGCGCGCGATGGGCGCCGAGGTGGTCGAATTCGGCGACGATCTGATCGCGGCGCGCACGCACGCGCTCGATCTGGCGTCGAAGCGCCGCCTCACTTTCGTGCATCCCTATGACGACGCCGACGTGATTGCGGGTCAGGGCACGGTGGCGATGGAGTTGCTGGCGGCGGCACCGACCGTGCGCCGTCTGGTCGTTCCGGTCGGCGGCGGCGGCCTGCTCGCCGGCACGCTGCTCGCCGTGGCGGCACGCGCGCCGAATGTCGAAGTGATCGGCGTCGAGCTTGCGGGCCGCGGCGCCAACGGGCCGACGCGCGCCGACGGCATCGCGGTGCGTGCGCTGGGCAAGCTGCCGCAGCTGGTGGTCGATCGTTTCGCGCCGCGCATCGTCGCGGTCGACGAAGCCGCCATTCTCGATGCGATGCATGCGCTGCGCGACCGGCTGGGCGTGCGGGCCGAAGGCGCCGGCGCCGCCGCCTACGCGGCGATCCGCGCCGGACTGGTAAAGCTCGACCGCCCCACCGGACTCGTCGTCAGCGGCGGCAATGTCGACGCGGCGATGTTCGAGTAGCTCGCAGGCACGCGGCGGCGTCTGTTCGAACTTCATAAGCGCGCGACGCGCGCAGCGGATTAGGATTTAACCGCAGAGAACACAGAGGAAGAGTGGAAACCTCTTCGTTCTCTTCGTTCTCTGCGTTCTCTGCGGTAAAATTTCTCTACGCGCTTCGCGCGCTATAAAACCGAAGAGCGTCGCGCCTATTGCTCAGCGCGGCAGCAACAGACGCGCCACCAGCCCGTGCGGGGTCTTGTTGGCGAGGACGAGATCGCCGCCATGGGCGCGCGCGATCGAGCGTGCGATCGACAGGCCGAGGCCGACGCCGCCGGTGGCGCGGTTGCGCGACTCTTCGAGCCGCACGAACGGCGCGAAGACGCGCTCGAGATCGTCGGGCGGGATGCCGGGGCCTTCGTCTTCGACGCGGATTTCGATCTGCTCGTCGTCGGCGGTGAGCGTCACCGTCGCGCGCTGGCCGTAGATGACGGCGTTCTGCACCAGGTTGGAGACGACGCGCTTCACCGCCTGCGGCCGGCAATCCGTCACCAGCGCATCGGGCACCTGCACCTCGACCTGCTTGCCGGTCTCGCGCATCTCGTCGGCGATATGGCGCAGCATTTCGGCGAGGTCGGTCGGCTGGCGCGGCTCCTGGTTGGCGTCGTCGCGCGCGAAACTCATGGTCGCGGCGATCATCGCTTCCATCTCGTCGAGATCGGCGAGCAGCTTCTTCTGCTGGACTTCGTCTTCGACGAACTCGGCGCGCAGCTTGGCGCGCGTGATCGGGGTGCGCAGATCGTGGCTGATCGCCGCCAGCATGGTGGTGCGGTCGCGCACGAAGCGGCGCAGACGATCGGCCATCTGGTTGAAGGCATGCGCGGCCTGGCGCACTTCGCTCGGACCGCGTTCGGGCACCGGCGGCGCGTCGATCTCGCGGCCCAGCCGCTCGGCAGCGCTGGAAAACACGCTCAGCGGCCGCGTCAGCCGTTGAATCGACCACGCCGCGATGGCGGTGATGGCGAGACCGATCCCGATCAGGAACAGCGCCAGGTTGGTGGTTTCGCCGGCCGGATCGGCGGTCGCGTTGATGGTCACGGTGAGCGCGTTGCCGCCCGACAGCGGCAGATGCACCTTCACCGCTTCGATATTGTGTTCGAACAGGTCGCTCAGCATCGCGCGCGGCGCACGTGGCTGCGGCTGCACCAGCGGCGGCGCCTCGGCGACCGGCGCCGGAGGTGATGGCGGTGCGGCGGCAGGCCGGGCGTTCGACTGCGGCGTGGCCGGCGTCGCCGGCGTGGCCGCCGGCAGGGGTGGCAGCGGTGCGGCGGGCGGCCGGACCGATGGGCTGAAGAAGG
>JAQGIE010000088.1 GCA_028291365.1 Rhodospirillales bacterium | reverse complement strand
TCTTCGATCTCGGCGGCCACTCGCTGCTCGCGACGCAGCTCGTCTCGCGCATCCGCGACCGGTTCCGCGCCGAGCTGCCGCTCAAGGCGCTGTTCGACCATCCGACCGTCGCGGGCCTCGCGATCTTGCTGCGTCAGGAGTCGAACGAAGCCAGCGAGGCGATCGCGCCGCAGACCGGATTCACCACGCCGTCCTTCGCGCAACAGCGGATGCTGTTCCTCGAGCGGTTCGGCGCAGCGGGGACCGCCTATCTGATTCCGCTGGCGCTGCGGCTGCGCGGGCCGCTCGACGTCGCTTCCTTGCGCGCCGCCTTGGGTGAGCTGGTGACGCGCCACCAGGCGCTGCGCACCGTGTTTCCCGACGACGACGAGCCTCGCGTGCAACTGCTGCCGCCGACGCAGTTCGATCTCGGCCTGCGCCGATGCAGCGACGCCGAGCTCAAGGCGACGCTTCTCGCCGAAGCGACACGCCCCTTCCGGCTGCAGGACGAGCCGCCCTTCCGCGCCGCTTTGCTGCAGCTCGGCGACGACGATCACGTGCTGAGCCTGACTTTGCATCACATCGCCGCCGACGGCTGGTCAGTCGCGATCCTGGGCGACGAGCTGCGCGCGCTCTATGCCGCGCATCGCTGCGGCAGGCGCCCCGAGCTGCCCGAGCCGCGCGTGCAATATGCCGATTACGCGGCGTGGCAGACCGGCTGGATGCAGAGCGACGAGTCGGTGCGCGCGATGCAGTACTGGCGCGACACGCTGGCGGGCGCGCCGTGTCGCCTTGCGCTGCCGCTCGACCGCAAGCGTCCGCGGCTGCAGACCTATCAAGGCGCCACCGCGCATTTCACGCTCGGCACGGAGACGACCGACGCGCTGCGCCATCTTGCGCGCGAGGCGGGCACGACGCTGCACGCTGTGCTGCTGGCCGGCTATGCGGCGCTGCTGGCGCGGCTGGGCGATTGCGACGAGCTGGTGATCGGCACCGCGGTGGCGAACCGCACGCGCAGCGAGACCGAGCGCACGATCGGTCTGTTCGTGAACTCGCTGCCGATCCGCTGCGACCTGCGCGGCGCCCCCGATGCGCCGACGCTGAGCGCGCGGCTGCAGGCTGCGATGCTGGCGGCGCAGGCGCATCAGGAACTGCCGTTCGAGCGCATCGTCGATGCGGTGCAGCCGCCGCGAAGCCTGGCGCGCCACGCGATCTTCCAGACCATGTTCACCCTGGTCGAAGATCCGCTGTCGGGCATGGAGCTCGACGGGCTGGCGGTCGAACCGGTCGCGGTGGAGCTGACCAGCGCCAAGCTCGACCTGCTTCTGTCGATGGCCGAGACGCCGGACGGCCTGCGCGGCGAGCTGCAATACAACCGCGACCTGTTCGAAGCGTCGACCGCGTCGCGCATGGTCGCGATGCTGGCGCGCTTGCTGGCCGCGATGCCGGTCGACCTGCACGCGATCGACTTGGGCGACCATCTCGAAGTACGACCCGCGCTGGATGCCGACGACGCGCCGCCGCTTGCCGCCGCGGCGGTCGCGGCGCGCGACGAAGACGAAATCGGGCTGGCGGCGCTGTGGGCCGAGCTGCTGGGCCGCGCGCGCATCGGGGTCGACGACGATTTTTTCGCGCTGGGCGGCCATTCGCTGCTGGCGCTCAAACTGGCGGCGCGGCTGCGCCAGCAACTCGGCCGCGCCGTGCCGGTGCAGCTCCTGTTCGAGTATCCGACCGTGCGCGGCTTCGCTGCCGCCTTGCGCGCAGGTGAAGCAGCCGAAGGGCCGCCGCCGATCGCGCCGCACGAAGGCGTGCCGGTTCTGTCCTTCGCGCAGCAGCGCCTGTGGTTCCTCGACCAGCTCGGCGGCAGCGTCGCCTATAACATGCCGGGTGCGTACCGGATCGGCGGCGCACTCGACGTCGGCGCATTGCAGGCCGCATTCGACGCGCTGGTGGCGCGCCATGCGGTGCTGCGCACGACCTATCCGAGGCGCGACGGCAGCCCGAGCGTGCAGGTCGAGGCGCCGCGCGCGATGGCGCTGGCGCTGCGCGCCTGCCGCGAGGACGAGATCCGGACGCTCGCCGACGAGGATGCGCTGCGCCCGTTCGATCTCGCCCAGGATTGGCCGATCCGCGCCGTGCTGCTGCGTGTGACGCCGACGCACCACGTGCTGCTGCTGACCTTGCACCACATCGCCGGCGACGGCTGGTCGGTCGAACTGCTGCTGCGCGAACTGGCGGATCTCTATCGCGGCGACGCGTTGCCGCCGCTCAAGGTGCAATATGCCGATTATGCAGCGTGGCAGCGCGGCTGGCTGACAAGCGCGCGCACCGAACCGCAGCTCGACTATTGGCGCAAAGCGCTGGCGGGATTGCCGCCGTCGCTCGACCTGCCGACCGATCGCGCGCGGCCGAGACTCCAACGCCATCACGGCGCCACGCATCGCTTCACCATTCCGGCGCCGCTCACCGCGCGGCTGCGCGCGCTGGGCCAAGCGCACGACGCGACCTTGTTCATGACATTGCTGGCCGGCTACGGCGCGCTGCTGTCGCGCTATGCGGGCCAGGACGATTTCGCCATCGGCACGCCGATGGCCAATCGCAGCGACGTGACGCTCGAAGGGCTGATCGGCTTCTTCACCAATACCCTGACGTTGCGCGCCGACCTGTCGGGCGATCCCGATACCGCCACCTTGCTGCGACGGACGCGGCAGCGCACGCTCGACGGTTTCGCGCACCAGGACGTGCCGTTCGAACAGATCGTCGACGCGCTGCAGCCCGAACGCTCGCTGCAGCACGCGCCTTTGTTCCAGACCATGTTCACCTTGCAGGACACCGAGTGGCCGTCGCTGCAACTCGACGGGCTGGAGGTCGCCTCGTTCGACCTGCCGACCGCGACCGCGACCTTCGATCTGAATCTGTCGATCTGGGTCGAGCGCGACGCGCTGACCGCGCTGATCCATTACGACACCGACCTGTTCGACGCGGTGACGATCGCGCGCCTCGCCAGGCATTTCTGCACGCTGCTCGACGTGATGGCGGCGCAGCCGTCGCGGCCGGTCGCTTCGCTGCCCTTGCTGACCGAAACCGAACTGCAAGAGTTCGAGCGCTGGAACGCGACGGCGACGCCGTACCCGCAAGCGACGATCCACGAACTGGTGGCGCAGCAGGCGGCGCGCACGCCGGCCGCGATCGCGATCGAACATGGCGACGTGCGCATCGACTACGCGGCGCTCGAACGCGGCGCCAACGCGATCGCGGCCCAGCTCGCGGCCGCTTGCGTGCGCAGCGGCGACCTGGTCGGGCTGCGGCTCGAACGCGGCGCGCTGCTGATCCAGTCGATGCTGGCGATCCTCAAGACCGGCGCTGCCTATTTGCCGCTCGATGCCGCCTATCCGGCGCAGCGTATCGCGGCGATGGTCGAAGACTCGGGGATTCGCGTCGTGCTGACCGACCGCCCGACCGCTTTGCCCGGCGCGCTCACCCGCCTGATGCCCGACCCGCACGCGACCGCCGGTTTCGTCGCTGCGACCGAGGCGCCGCGCGCGTACGTCATGTACACGTCGGGTTCGACCGGTACGCCCAAAGGCATCGCAATCCCGCATCGCGGCGTGGTGCGCCTGGTCTGCAACACCGACTACGTACAGCTCGACCACGCACGCATCGCGCATGTCTCGAACACGTCGTTCGACGCGGCGACGTTCGAGATCTGGGGCGCGCTGATCCATGGCGGCACCGTCGTGGTGTTCGAGCGCGATGAGACGCTGGCGCCCGCGATCTTCGCCGCAGCGCTCGCCCAGCGCCGCATCGACGCCATGTTCATCACCACGGCGCTGTTCAACCAGATGGCGCGCGAGGCGCCGGGTTGCTTTGCGCCGGTCGGCGACGTTCTGTTCGGCGGCGAAGCGGTCGATCCAGGCGCGGTACGCAGCGTGCTGGCGCAGGGCGCGCCCAAGCGGCTGCTGCATGTCTACGGTCCGACCGAGAGCACGACCTTTGCGACCTGGCATCTGATCGAACAGGTGGATGCCGAGGCGCGCACCGTGCCGATCGGCCGGCCGGTCGCCAACACGACCGCGCATATTCTCGATGCGCAGCGTCTTCCCGTACCGCTCGGCGTCGCGGGTGATCTGTGGCTGGGCGGCGACGGGCTGGCCGAGGGATACTGGAAGCGCGCGGACCTCACCGCCGAACGTTTCGTCGAGATTGCCGGCGAACGCCTCTATTTCACCGGCGATCGCGCCCGGCGTCTGGTCGACGGCAGCATCGAATATCTCGCGCGCAGCGACGACCAGGTGAAATTGCGCGGGTTCCGCATCGAACTCGGCGAGATCGAAGCGGTGCTGGCGGCGCAACCCGGCATCGCCGCCTGCGCCGTGCTGGCGCGCGAGGACGTGCCCGGGGACAAGCGGCTGGTCGCCTACATCGTCGGTGACGCGAGCGACGACGCGCTGCGCAGCGGGCTCCGCGTCGCCTTGCCCGACTACATGGTGCCGGCACAGTTCGTACGGCTCGACGCCCTTCCGATTACGCCGAACGGCAAAGTCGATCGCCGCGCGCTGCCCGCGCCGAGCGCCGAAGCGGCGGTGGCCGATGCGCATGTCGCGCCGCGCGACGGCACCGAACAGCAGCTCGCAGAAATCTGGAGCGAGCTGCTGCAACGCACGCCGATCGGCGTGCACGACAATTTCTTCGATCTCGGCGGCCATTCGCTGCTCGCGACGCAGCTGGTCTCGCGCATCCGCGACCGGTTCCGCGCCGAACTGCCGCTCAAGACCCTGTTCGAACAACCGACCATCGCCCAGCTCGCACCGCTGCTGCTGCAGGACTCGGCCGCCCGGCCGGCGCTGCCGGGCATACGGGCCCGAGCCCGCACGCCCCACCGGATCACGCCCTGATGACACCGCCTGACGCCATGCAGATCGACGCCGAACTGCCGCTGCTGCCGCTTTCCTTCGCGCAGGAACGGATGCTGTTCCTCGACGCCATGGGCAGCGGCGCCGCCTATAACATTCCGTCGGCGGTGCGGCTGCGCGGCAGTCTGCAGATCGACCGGCTCGAAGCCACCTTCAGCCGCATCGTCGCGCGGCACGAGGTGCTGCACACGCTGTTCCCGACGGTCAACGGCCAGGCGACGCAGTTCATCGCGACGCCGGCCCCCGTCGCGATTGCGGTGACCGACCTCGGCGAGCTCGATCCGGCGGCACGCGAAGCTTCGTTCGCCCGGCTGGCACGCGATGAGGCGGTGCGTCCGTTCGACCTCGCGCGTGACTGGCCGCTGCGACTGCAGCTGCTGCGTTGCGCGCCGCAGGACCATATTCTGCTGGTGACCTTGCACCATGTCGCCGCCGACGGCTGGTCGATCGGCGTGCTGGTGCGCGAGCTGATCGCGATCTATGCCGACCTTGCGGCCGGTCGCGCGCCGAACTTGCCGGATCTTCCGGTGCAATATGCCGACTACGCCGCCTGGCAGCGCGAACAAGGCGACGCGCCCGAGATGGCGGCGCAGCTGGCGCATTGGATGGGCGTGCTCGAGGGCGCGCCCAAGCTCCTGCAATTGCCGACCGACTTTCCGCGTCCGGCGCGGCCGAGCTGGACCGGCGGCAGCGTCCTGCAGCGGATCGATCCGGCGCTGCGCGCCGGCGTCACGGCGCTCGCGCGCAGCGCCGGCGTCACGCCCTACATGGTCTTCGTCGCAGCCTACGCTTCGTTGCTGCAGCGGCTCGGCGGCGGCGAGGATCTGGTGATCGGCACGCCGGTGGCGGGCCGCACCCAGACCGAGATCGAAGGGCTGATCGGCTGCTTTCTGAATTCGCTGCCGTTGCGCATCGACCTGGCCGACCGGCCGAGCACCACCAACCTGCTGGCGCGCGTGCGCGCGGTCACGCTCGACGCGCAAGCCAACCAGGACCTGCCGTTCGAACGCACGGTCGAGGCGCTGCGCCCAGACCGCGCCGCCACGCACCATCCCGTTTTCCAGGTGATGATTACCTTGCTCGACGCGCCGTTGAGCATGGTGGCGATCCCCGGGACCGATCTCGAACTGTCGCCGATCGACCTGCCCAGCGAAGCGGCCAAGCTCGACCTGCTGCTGACTCTGCTCGATCGCGACGGCGGAACCGACGCGGCGCTGCAATATGATGCCGATCTGTTCAGCGAAGCGACCGCGTCGCGCCTGGCCAGCCTGTATGTACGGCTGCTCGGCGCGATGGTGGCGTCGCCCGACACGCCGATCGAACGGCTCGACCTGCTCGATCCCGCCGAACGCGCGCGCCTGCTGATTGACTGGAACGACACCGCGCAGCGTTTCGACGACGCGCCCAGCGTCACCTCGCTGATCGAAGCGGCCGCTGCCGCGACCCCCGACGCGATCGCGGTGCGTGCGGGCGAGCAGGCGATCACCTATCGCCAGCTCGACGAGCGCGCCAACCGGCTGGCGCATCGCCTGCTGCGCATGAAAGTCGGACCCGAGACCATCGTCGGCCTGTGCGCCGGGCGCAGCGTCGAGCTGGTGATCGGGCTGCTCGCGATCTGGAAAGCGGGCGGCGCCTATCTGCCGATGGATCCCGCCTATCCGCCCGACCGGCTCGCCTATCTGATGCGCGACAGCGGCGCATCGGTGCTGCTGACCGAAAGCGATCTGCTCGAAAGCCTGCCCGCGACCCGCGCGCGCGTCGTGTGCCTCGATCTCGAAACCGCCGACGGTCCGGTGCTGCCGTCGCCGGCACGCGCAGTCGGCCAAGATCATCTTGCCTACGTGATCTACACGTCGGGTTCGACGGGACAGCCCAAGGGCGCGATGCTGCCCCATCGCGGCGTGCTCAACTATCTGCGCTGGGCCGCAGGCGCCTATGACATGACCGGCGGCACCGGCGCGCCCGTCAACACCTCGATCAGTTTCGACGCCACCGTCACCAGCCTGCTGCTGCCGCTGGTCTGCGGCCGCACGGTCACGTTGCTGCCGCAACAGAACGAGATCGACGCGCTGGCCGGCGCGCTGGGCGCCGACAACGGCTTCAGCCTGGTCAAGCTGACGCCGGCGCATCTCGACAGCCTGGTGCAGCTCGGGGCGGTGCGCGACCGCGCCGCCGGCGCCTTCGTGATCGGCGGCGAAGCGTTGAGCGCGGCGCAGATCGCGCCGTGGCGCGAACGCGGCATCCGGCTGATCAACGAATACGGACCGACCGAAACCGTGGTCGGCTGTGCGGTGCACGAAGTCGGCGCCGCGACGCCCACCGCCGGTGCGATTCCGATCGGGCGCCCGATCGCCAACACCAAACTGTACGTGCTCGACCGCTGGCTCGAACCGGTGCCGGTCGGCGTCACGGGCGAACTCCATGTCGGCGGGGCCGGCGTCGGGCGGGGCTATCTCGGCCGGCCCGGCCTGACCGCGGAGCGTTTCATCGCCGATCCGTTCGGCGCGCCGGGGGCGCGGCTCTACCGCACCGGCGATCTGGCGCGGCATCTGCCCGACGGCAGCCTCGTCTATCTCGGGCGCGCCGACGACCAGGTGAAGCTGCGCGGCTTCCGCATCGAGCTGGGCGAAATCGAAGCGACCTTGGCCGACGCGCCGGGGGCCGGCGAAGTCGCGGTCGTGGTGCGCGGCGAAGGGGACGAGAGGCGGCTGGTCGCCTACGCCACCGGCGACGGCAGCACCGACGGCTGGCGCGCGCATCTCAAGGCCAAGCTGCCCGACTATATGATGCCGGCGCAGTTCGTGCGGCTCGAAGCGATGCCGCTCAGCGCCAACGGCAAGCTCGACCGCAAGCGCTTGCCGGCGCCCGACCGCGCCGCCGACTCCGACGCCGCGACGCACGTCCTGGCGCGCGATTTCGGCGAAGAAGTGCTGGCCGGATTGTGGGCCGGGCTGCTCGGCCGCACGCAGATCGGCATCGACGACGATTTCTTCGCGCTGGGCGGGCATTCGCTGCTGGCGATCCAGCTCATCGCGCGCGTGCGCCAAGCCTTCGCGCTCGAAATCCCGCTCAATCTTCTGTTCGAACATCCGACGGTGCGCCAGCTCGCCGCCGCGATGGCGCATCTCGCCGACGATTCGCGGCACGAGCTCGCGCCGCGCGGCGCCGGCGTCGCGCCAACCCTGTCCTTCGCGCAGCAGCGCCTGTGGTTCCTCGACCATCTCGACGATGGCGGCGCCATCTACAACGTCCCCACCGCCACGATCCTGCAAGGCCCGTTGCGCGTCGACGCGCTGCGCGGCGCGCTCGACGCGCTGGTGGCGCGGCACGAGCTGCTGCGCAGCCGCATCGACGCCAGCGACGGCACGCCGACTCTGTGCATCGATCCGCCCGGGCCGGTGCCGTTCCAGCTGCGCGACGCGCGCGAGGACGAACTCGAATTTCTCGCCGAGGCCGACGCGTCGCGCTCGTTCGATCTGGCGCGCGACTGGCCGATCCGCGCCATGCTGCTGCGCGTCGCGCCCGAGCGGCATGCGCTGCTGCTGACCTTGCACCATATCGTCGCCGACGGCGGTTCGATGCCGGTGCTGCTGCGCGACCTCGCCGCGTTGTATCGCGGCGACACGCTGGCGCCGCTGCAGGTGCAATATGCCGATTATGCGGCGTGGCAGCGCGCGCGTCTGACGACGACGCATCTCGATCGCGAGCTGGGCTTCTGGCGCAAGCAGCTGCACGATCTGCCGCCACTGCTGGCGCTGCCGACCGACCGGCCGCGCCCGCCGATCCAGCATCATTGCGGCGCCATGGCGGTGTTCGAAGTGCCCGCCGACCTGACGCAGCTTCTGCGCGCGCTGGCTTCGACGCGCAACGCGACGCTGTACATGACGTTGCTGGCGGGCTTCGCCGCGATGCTGGGCCGCGACGCGGGGCAGAGCGATTTCGCCATCGGCACGCCGGTCGCGAACCGCACGCACGTGGCGCTCGAAGCGCTGATCGGCTTCTTCGTCAACACGCTGGTGCTGCGCGTCGACCTGTCGGGCGATCCCGACGCAGCGACCTTGATCGACCGGCTGCGCGCCACCGCGCTGGCCGCCTACGCGCATCAGGACGTGCCGTTCGAACAGGTCGTCGACGCGCTGCAGCCCGAGCGATCGCTGAGCCATGCGCCCTTGTTCCAGGTGATGTTCGCCTTGCAGCCGGCGGGCGGTGCCGAAACCACGCTCGATGGCGTCACCATGCGTCCGCTGATGGTCGAGACGCAGACCGCGGCGTTCGACCTGACCTTGACCATGCGCGAGCGCGAGGACGGCTCGCTGATCGCCGGGCTGCAATACGACACCGACCTGTTCGAGCCCGAGACGGTCGAGCGCATGATCGCGCGGCTGCAGCTGGTGTGGTCGTCGATGGTGGCGGCGCCGGCGCAGCCCATCTCGGCGCTGAACTGGCTCACCGATGAAGATGCGGCGTTGCTGGCGCAGTGGAACGACACGGCGGCCCCCTTTCCCGACGACACGACCATCGACGCGCTGGTGGCGGCGACGCGAGACACGGTCGCGCTGGTGCAGGGCGGCGAGTCGCTGACCTATGCCGAGCTGCATCGCCGCGCAGCGATGCTCGCGGCCGCGCTGCGCGCGCACGGCGCGGCGCCGAACCGGCCGGTCGCGATCGCGCTGCCGCGCGGCATCGAGCTGGTCGTCGCGATTCTCGCGGTGGCGCGCGCCGGTGCGCCGTGGCTGCCGCTCGACCCCGCCTATCCCGCCGCGCGCCTGGCGCACATGCTGCAGGATTCGGGCGCGACCTTGCTGGTCACGCGCAGCGATCTCGTCACGACGCTGCCCGCGACCAACGCGTCGCCGGTATTGATCGATCAGCTCGCCCCGGGCACCGACACGGCACCGCAATCGCCGGCCACCGCCGACGATCTCGCCTATCTGATCTACACGTCGGGTTCGACCGGCACGCCCAAGGGCGCGACGCTGACGCATCGCGGCCTGTGCAACCTAGCGACGCAGATCGCGGCCCGTCTCGAAATCGGCCCCGGCAGCCGCGTGCTGCAATTCGCCAGCGCCAGTTTCGACGCCTCGGTGTGGGAGATCTTCACCACACTCGTGGCGGGCGGCACGCTGGTGCTGGCCGATCGCGAGTCGCTGCTGCCGGGCGCGCCGCTGACCGAAACGCTGGTCGCGCACGGCGTCACGCACGCGACCCTGCCGCCGACCGCGCTGACGCAGCTCGATCCCGGCGCGTTGCCGGCGCTGCACACCATCGTCACCGCGGGCGAGACGTGCCCGCCTTTTCTGGTCCATGCGTGGGCGCCGGGCCGCCGCTTCTTCAACGCCTACGGCCCGACCGAAGCGACCGTGTGCGGTACCATGACCGCGCCGCTCGCGCCCGGCGACGAGGTCACGATCGGCGCACCGATTGCCAATGCGCGCATCCATGTCGTCGACAGCGCGCTGCGCCCGGTGCCGATCGGACTGGCGGGCGAGATCTGCATTGCCGGCGTCGGCGTCGGGCGCGGCTATGTCGGCCAGGAAACGTTGACCGCGCGCAGCTTCGTTGCCGAGCCGGGCGGCGCGCCGGGTTCGCGCATGTACCGCACCGGCGATCGCGGCCGCTGGCGCAGCGACGGCACGATCGAGTTTCTCGGCCGCCTCGACCAGCAGGTGAAGCTGCGCGGCTTCCGCGTCGAACTCGGCGAGATCGAAGCAGTGCTGGCGGCGCATCCCGACGTCGACGAGGCCGCGGTGCTGGTCGAACCCGACCTGCGCGGCGACGCGGCGCTGGTCGCGTATGTCGGCGGACGCGGCAACGCCGACGCGATGCGCGCCTATCTGCGCGCGCGCCTGCCCGACCACATGGTGCCCGCGACGATCCTGGTGCTCGACTCGCTGCCGCTGTCGCCAGCCGGCAAGATCGATCGCGCCGCGCTGGGCCGCGTGAAGCTGCCCGCCGCACGCGCGGTGCGCGAAGCGACCGATCCGCTCGAACGCCGCGTGGCTTCGGTGATGCAGGCGCTGCTCGGTCTCGACAGCGTCGATCGCGAGCGCAGCTTCTTCGATCTCGGCGGTCATTCGCTGCTCGCGGTGGCGCTGATCGCGCGGCTCGAAGCCGAGTTCGGCGTGCGCCTGCCCGTCGCGTCGCTGTTCGCGGCGTCGAGCGTCGCCGAGCTGGCAACCTTGCTGCGCGGCCCCGAACCCGAAACCGCGCTGCCGCTGGTGGCGCTGCGCCCGGGCAATCCGGCGCGCGCGCCGCTGATCCTGGTGCATGCGCTGTCGGGCGACCTGTTCTGCTATCGCGAGCTGATTCTGCGCTGGCCCGACGATCGTCCGATCTGGGGCTTGCAGGCGCCCGGCCTGAGCGACGGTCAAGCGCCGCTCGCCGACGCCGACGCGTTCGCGCGACTCTATGCGAGCGCGATCGCCGAGCGTTTCGCAGGCGGGCCGGTGGTGCTGGCGGGCTGGTCGCTGGGCGGCATGCTGAGCGTCGCGACCGCAAGCCTGCTTGGCCTCGACGGGATCGACGTGCGCACGCTGGTGATCGACACCGCCGCCGAGCCCGAGCGCTCGGCTTGTTTCGGCGTTGCCGAAGAATTGCAGGCGCTGTCGCATCTGCTGTTGCAGCAGCCGCCCGGCGAACTGCCGGCCGGTCGCGCGGCGTCGATCGCCTATCTGCTCGCGGCGGCGCGCGCTGCCGACCGGATCGACGTGAATTTCACCATCGATGATGCCGAGCAGCTGATCGCGGTCTGCCGCAACGCGTTCGCCGCAGCGCAATCCTTTCGCGCCGAACGCAGCGAGCGCGACCTGATCGTGATCGCAGCCGCGGAGGGCGGGCGCGAACCGTCGCTCGGCTGGCGCGCGCTGGTCGGCGGGCGACTGCACCTGCACACGAGTCCCGGACACCACCATACGATGCTGGATGCAGCCCACGCGGCGCAGCTGGCCCAGACGATCGCGACCGCGATCGAGGAGACCCCGACATGACCGACGCGCCCGAACCGCGCTTTCTCGTGCTGGTGAACGACGAAGACCAGTATTCGCTGTGGCCCGAGGGCAAGGACGTGCCCCAAGGCTGGCGCGCCTGCACCGAAGCGCAATCGCGCGAAGACGCGCTCGCCCATGTCGACGCGACCTGGACCGACATGCGCCCGCGCAGCCTGCGGGGCACGTGATGCGCCCCGCCGCTCCGAGCGGCGCCTGCAGCATCGCTTCAGACGCCGACGCCCAGCCGGGCTCCAACAACAACAATATCGGCCGCAGCGGGCGCTACGACCCGCGCGGCAGCATGCCGGGCTTCGGCGCGACGGGAGGTCGCTGATCATGCGGACAATCCAACTCGGCGCCATCGCGCTCGTCCTGCTCTGCACCGGCGCCAACGCGGCGCCGCGCTATGATCAGCGCGTCGTGTTCGGTGACAGTCTCAGCGACACCGGCAACGTCTCGGCCATGACCGGCGGCGCCATTCCGCCGTCGCCGCCTTATTACAACGGCCATTATTCCAACGGGCCGATGTGGGTCGATCGCGAGATCCCGCGTTTGACCTTGTGGTCGGACCTGCTGCTGGGCCGCGCGCGCAGCGGTCCGATCGACGGCTATAATTTCGCCTTCGGCGGTTCGACCTCGGGACCCGAAACGCTCAACGTGGCGGCCGGACAGGTGCCCGGCGCGCTGGCGCAGGTCTCGGCCTATCTCGGCTATCTGCAGACCGGCTCGATCCAGCGCCCCACCGCCTCGACGCTGTTTACGGTGTGGACCGGCGCCAACGACTACACCGCGTTCCTGGTCGGCGCCTCAACCGCACCGACGGTGCCCGCCGTCGTCGCGCGTGCGGTCGGCAATATCGAAAGCAGCGTGCGGCAGCTGTACGCCGCCGGCGCGCGCAATTTCGTCGTCGTCAACGAGTTCGACCTGGCGCTGGTGCCGAGCATTCGCGGCCTCGGCGCGCAGACCGCGGCGACCGGCGCCGAACTCAGCCGGCAGCACAATGCGCTGCTGCTGCAGACGGTCGACCAGCTGCGGCCGCAGCTGGCCGGCGCCACCCTGGTGCATGTCGACGTGGGCGGACTCTATGCCGACCTGTTCACCCATCCCGCCGTCTACGGCTTCACCAACGTGCTGACGCCCTGCCTGCTCGGGAGCGGTTCGCCGAGCGGCGCCTGCGCGACGCAGCAACAGGCCGACCAGACGATGTTCTGGGACGTCAATCACCCGACCCGCGCGACGCACGCGCTGATCGACGCGCTGATGACCGGAAGCTTGTCGACGATGCTCGACGGCGGCCGGCGCATCGCGGCGCAGGTCGCGTTCGCGCGCGACATGTCCGACCTGGTGGCGCGTTCGCTGGTCGAATCCGCGGGGCAGCAGCTGCGCATCACGCGCGACGGCGCGCGGCTGGGCCTGGTGATGAGCGGCGTCGGCCAGAACAGCAGCTTCAACGAGCAGGCCGGCGTTGCGGGCTTTCACGACCAAGCGGCCTTCGCGCTGGTCGGACTGACCTATCAGCTTACCGAAGAGCTGCGGCTCGAAGCCGATGTCGGGTATGGCGGCGGGCGCGCGACGCTCGAACAAGGCGCTGGCGGCGCCGAGGCGCGCCGGGTCCTGATCGCCGCCGCGGCAAGTTACGAAAACGGCGGCTGGTCGGCGCGCGTCACCGCGGGCACCGGCTGGGACCGGTATCGCGCGCTGGAACGCAACGCCGATTTCGCGCCCTTCCCGACCGCGCGCGGCAGCAGCAACGGCGACAGCTGGTTTGTCGCGGCGCGCGGCGGCTATGGCTGGAAATTCGGCGCCATCACCGCCGGTCCCGAGCTGGGGCTGCGGCACGTATCGGCGTCGATCGACTCCTATGCCGAAAGCGGCACGCGCCTGCTCGATCTGCGCGTCGACGAGCAGCATGCGCGCGCCACGGTGGGCGAGCTGGGGCTGCGCGCCAGCGGCACGGTGACAACCGCGCTGGGCCGGTTCGCGCCCGACCTGCATGCGCGCTACGAAGCGCAGTTCGGCGGCACCAGCACCGTCACCGCGCGTCTCGCCAACGGCGAAGCCACCAGCGGCGTGCTGCAGGTCGGCGACCGCAACCGCATCCGGCTCGGTGCCGGCGCCACCTTGCGCGCGGGCGACGATGTCGATCTGCGGCTCGGCTACGACCAGCTCGTCGCCGACCGCACCACGCGCGCGCACAGCCTCGATCTGCGCCTGCGGATCGGCTTCTAGTGGCGCGGCCTTCGCTAGAAGCGCAGCGAGATCTGCGCCGTCTCGGCGTTTTCGAAGAAGGTGTAGAGCGGCTGATTGCCGCGCTGATGCTGGTGCAGCATCTGGATGCGCGCAGTGATCAGCGGCGTGATCGCGTAGGACAGGCCGACGATCGTCGTCAGGTTGGTCGCGTGCAGCGGGTACTGCACCACGTTGTAGTGCGCCGAGCGGTGCGCGAGGTCGGCGGTCAAGCGCTCGTCGAGCTTGCGTTGCAAGGTCAACGTGCCCTGGCTCATGAAATAGCCGGGCGAACCCGGAATGTTGGTCTCGCTGAAGGTGCGCGACGTGTCGAGAATTGCGGTCGTCTTGTCATCGATCCGCCACACCGCGCCGGCCGAGCCGAACCAGCCCTTCAAGGTGCCGATGGTCGGATCGTCATAGGCTTGCGAAATGCCGCCGAGGCGGAATTCGACCGACAGGCCTGCGATCGGCTCCATGGCGGCGCCGCCACCATATTTGTAGTCGACCGAGCTGCGCAGGCCGAGCGTGCGATCACTGGTGCTGTCGTAATCGACGGTGCCGCGGCTGACATAGAGATACGGCTTGAGCTTCCACAGGTCGAACTTGAAGCCGAGCAGATTGGCGAAATCGACTTCGGTCCGGTTCTGGTTGTTCTGCGCGATCTCCTGGCCGGCGCGGAAGGCCGAACCGAAGGTCAGGTGCTGCGCGTTGAGAATGACCCAGTCGAAAACGCGCTCGCCTTCGTAATTCGCCTGCAGGTTGAACAGGCTCGTGCCGACCGTCGCCTGCAGCGCGCCGGGAATGCCGTTGGGATTCGAGCGCGAGACTTCGTTCTCGAAATATCTGAGGTTGGTGATGATCTTCCAGCGCTCGTTCAAGTCGTAGCGGCCGCTGCCGCCGGCCGAGTTCAACGAATTGTCCTGGCTGGTAACGCGCCGGTAGCGCCGCTCGGTGTGCGACGCGTCGAAGGTCAGCTCGTGCTCTTTCCAGCTCGACGCGACATTCACCGCGAACACCGCGTCGGCGCGCCAGTCGCCTTCATTCGAGGGATCCTGGCGCAGATTGTCGCTATAGGTGATGCCGGCGGTGATCGACGGCACGACGGTGAAGTCGCCGATCACGAAGCCTGCCTTGCCCGGCGCTACGGCGTCAGGCTCGGCCGCGGCGCCGGTGAAAGCGGCGCAGCAGCACAGCGCGACAAGCGTCAGGCGATAGGATGGGGGCACGTGGAATCCGGTTCGACAGTTTTTGTGCAGCGTTTTGCCGCCCGGTCGGCTTAAATAATCGATAACCGCCGAAAGCCGATCCGTGCGCATCATCGCCATCGCGAATTACAAAGGCGGTTCCGCCAAGACCACGACGGTGGTCAATCTCGCGGCGGCGCTGGGCGCAGCCGGTAATTCGGTGCTGGTGCTCGATCTCGACCCGCAGGCCAACGCCTCGATGTGGCTGGGCGTCGGACCGGGCGCGCCGTCGGTGATCGACCTGTTCCGCGGCGATCCGTTGCGCAGCAGGGGGTTTGGCTTCGCCGACACGGTGCAGACCTCGGCCGCCGGGGTGCGCGCGCTGCACAGCAGCCCGCACCTGATGGGACTCGAACGCGAGCTGGCGGCCGAGATCGGTGCCGAAACGCTGCTCAAACACGCGCTCGCATCGTTGGGCAGCTTCGACTTCGTGCTGATCGACACGCCGCCGACCTTCGGGCTGCTCACCGTCAATGCGCTCGCCGCCTGCTCGCATTGCCTGGTGCCGGTCGAGGCGCATGTGCTGGCGCTGGCGGGCGTGGCGCGGCTGGTCGAGATGCTGGGGCTGATCCGCAGCCGTCTGAATCCGTCGCTGGTGATGGCCGGGCTGGTCGCCTGCCGCGTCAGCGCGCGCAGCCGCCACAATGTCGAAGTGGTCGAGAAGCTGCGCGAACGTTTCGGCGCCGACGTTTTCGCCACCGAGATTCGCGAGAATGTCCGTCTGGCCGAAGCACCGTCTTTCGCCCAGCCGATCGCGACCTATGCCGCGCGGTCGCGCGGCGCCGACGACTATCGCGCGCTGGCCACCGAATTACTCGATCGTACGAGGAGAGTCTGATGTCACGACGCAGCACGATCGGCACCAATCCGCTGGACGCGGTCAGCGACATGGTGGCGCCTTCGGGCGTTCTGCCGCCGCATCGCACCGAGCGTGCGCACGACGCCGGCAATTTCATGGTCAACATGGCGAGCGCGGCCGCGGTCACCAAAAGCGGCTTCTTCAGCTGGCGCCGCACCATTCAAGTGCTGGGCGGGTCGTTCGGCACGGGTTCGGTCGGACTCGGGCGGTCGCCCAGCGGCGAGGTGCGCATCGCAATGCCCAGCGGCGACGTGATCACGCCGGCGCGCGACATCGCCGAGCTTCGCTTCCTGGTCGAAGAGATCGGCCGCGATCCCGCGCATCTCGCGGCGTGGGCGGTCGCGGGCGGACTCGCGGCGGGGCTGCTCGGTGCAACCGCCGGCGCGATCTATGGCGGCCTGAAACGCCACATCCTCACCTTCGAAGCGGTGCTGCAGGACGGCCGCCGCTTTCACGCCTCCTGCGACCGGCGCAGTTTCGACCTGCTGCGCGGCCGACTGAACTTTACCCATGACGGATCGAATTGACTCACGTACTCGGACTGAATTTCGGTCATGACGCCGCCGCCACGATCCTGCGCGATGGCGCCATCGCTTCGTATATCTGCCGCGAGCGGTTTTCGCGCCGCAAGCATGCCGGCGGCCTCGACCAGGCGAGCATCGATCAGGCGCTCGCCGTCGCCGGGCTCGACGAACATGCGATCGACTGGGTCGCGATCACCTCGACGCAGTCGACCGAAATGCTGGTCGGGCTGTGCCCCGACCTGCAGATCGAATTCGTCGGCGCCGAGGCGATCGGCCTCGACTCGCCGTTGGCCGAACAGATCCCACTCGCCGCGCTGCACGACCGGCTGAGCTTCGGCCTGCGCAAGGCGCTGAACGGCGATGGCTATGCCGATCTGGCCCCCGCGCTGCGCGCCGTCTATGCCGAAGCGGACGCCTATGCGCGCGGCGAAGTGGCGTCGATCGGCTGGCTCGACGAGTCGATCGCGATGCCGCATTGGACCGGCACCAAGCTGCGCGGCCTGGCGGCGCAAGCTGCCGGCGCCGAGCTGCTGAGCGAGCGCGCCCGCAACGGCTTTCACTATCCGGTGATGGTGACGTTGCGCGGCCGGCGCATCCCGGGCGTGCTGGTGCATCACCACATGGCGCACGCGGCAGGCGTGTTCTATCGCGCCGGCTTCGACACGGGCGCGGTGCTGACGCATGACGGGTACGCACCCAGCACGTCACCGTCCTCGGGCATGTTCTATTACGGCAGCGGCAATCGCCTGTACCCGGTGATGCCGCATTTTCTCGCGGTGGGCGCGCTGTACGATTTCGTCGCCTGGCGCCTGTCGCTGGGCGCGGTCGGCGGTGCCGGCAAGCTGATGGGGCTCGCCCCCTATGGCGAGCCGCGCTTCTATCGCAGCGAGCTGATCGGCAACTGGTTCGACACGCCGCCGAGCGAACCGCTGATGCTGAAATGGTTTGACCGCTGCGTCGCCGAGGCAGGCGCCGCCGGCTACGACATGAGCGCGCTGGGCGATCCCGCGCGCATCACCGAGCCGGTCAATGCCGACATCGCCGCCAGCACGCAGAAACTGTTCGAAGAGACCTATGCGGTCGCGGTCGAACAGCTGCACGAAACGCTGATCGCAGGCGGCCTCGCCACCGACGCGCTGTGCCTGTCGGGCGGTTGCGCGCTGAACTGCCCGACCAACAGCCGCGTGCTGCGCGAGTCGCCGTTCCGCCGCCTCTATGTCGATCCGAGCTGCGCCGATGACGGGCTCGCGATCGGGGCAGCGATGCATCTCTGGCACAATCTGCTCGACGCGCCGGTGCAGCCGTCGGTGGCGCTGCAGAACCAGTCCCCCTACCTGGGCCCGCCCACCGCGTCGGGCGAAATCGAAGCCGAGATCGCGCGCCGCGGCGCCACCATCGTGGTGCGCAAAGTCGCCGATGCCGCCAAACATGCCGCGTCGCTGCTGGCGCGCGACGAGATCGTCGCCTGGTTCGAAGGCGGCAGCGAAATCGGGCCGCGCGCGCTGGGTCATCGTTCGCTGCTGGCCGACCCGCGCCAGCCGGGAAATTGGCGCCGCGTCAACGCGGTGAAGCGGCGCGAATGGTGGCGTCCCTTCGCGCCCGCCGTGCTGCATGACGACGCGCCGGATCTGTTTCGCGGCGGCCTGCAGGATGCGCGGTACATGCTGTTCACCTCGATGGTGACGGCCGACGCGCTGCCCGCGATCACCCATGTCGATCGTTCGGCGCGGGTCCAGACGGTCACCGAACAAGCCGGCCGCTATCACGCGCTGTTGCAGGAATTCGCAGCGCTGACCGGCGTGCCGGTCGTGCTCAACACGTCGCTGAACGGGCCGGGTGAGCCGATCGTCGAGCAGCCGCGCGACGCGATCAATTTTCTGCTCGCCACCGAGGTCGATTGCCTGATGATGGGCGGCTACGAATTCCGGCGGCCCCCGAGCATCCCGTAACCTGGCAGCGCGGTGAACGCGCCGCCAACGGTCGGGCGCTTCATTTCTGCAGCACGACGTTGCCGTGCTGACCGTCGGGAATCTGATCGATCACCAGCAGCTTGACCGGCGACGCGCCGAGCGCGACGCCGTGATGCCATTCGTCGATCATCTCGACGATGAAGTCGCCGCGCTTGTAGGTCTCGCTCTTGCCGCTCTCGGCGCTGGTCACGCGGATCGTGCCTTCGAGCACGTAGGCGTAGCGCGCATGGAGGTGCTTGTGCACGGGCAGCTTGGCGCCCGGCTTGAATGAATAGGTCGAGACGATGAGCGTCGGATCGTTGGGCACGGCGATCGGGCGGCCGCTCGCCGTGTCGCGCGTCTGCAGCAGCTGCTGCACGACAACCGAAGGCACGTCTTTCGCAGCTGCCGGCAGCGCCGCAAGCAGGAGCAACGTCGCGGTGGTCGTCGCAAAGCGTTTCATGATCGATCCTTTGGGATCCAGGCTCAGAGCACCTGGTCGGTCACGTCGATCGTGCCGGGTTTCTCGTCGGCGCTGGTGGCCTGGAAGAAGGCCTCCGGGATTTCGACTTCGCGGCGAACCTGTTTGTCGGGACTGTCCGCGGCCGGCGTGTGCTCCACCGTGGTCGTGATCACTTTGACCAACGTTCCACGCGGCATCGGTCGCCTCAGCGCCGGATCCGCGAGATCCTGGGTCAGCGTCTGGAATTCGTAGGTCTGCTTCGTGCTTCGCACCGCGTTTCTCCCGTTCCGGTTCTGTGGTCTGGCCAGGCGGGCTCGGAGCCGCGACGGCGCCGGGCGACGGGCCCGGTCGGTTGGCTGTAGCGCATCGCCGGCCGAATGTCGTGGCGGGTCGATCTGGGGGGCTCGCCGCGAGCCCGGCGGGTCGTGCTAGGAAGGACGGCTTCCTCGAACGGTCCTTCCCGCAGGAGATCCATGCGCATTGCTGTCATCCTGGTCGGCCTGTCCCTCGCCGGCCTGTTGGCCGCCGCTTCGCACGCCGCCGAGCCGGCGCCGCGCACGGTGCATCCGCTGCTGCGCACCATCGCAGGCGAGGTCCGGCCCGAAGAAATGCGGACGACCATCGCCAAACTGGTCGGTTTCGGCACGCGGCACACAATGTCGGATACGGTGTCGGACACGCGCGGCATCGGCGCCGCGCGCCGCTGGGTCGCGAGCCGTTTCACCGAGATCAGCCGCGGCTGCGGCGGTTGCCTGCAGATCGAAACGCCCGAGGAGACCGTCACCGGCAATCGGGTTCCGACGCCGACCAGGATCGTGAACGTGCTGGCGATCCAACGCGGCACCGGCGATCCCAACCGCGTCATCATCATCGCCGGCCATCTCGATTCGCGCGTCGCCGATGTGATGGACGCAACCAGCGACGCGCCCGGCGCCGACGATGACGGATCCGGCACCGCCGCCGTGATCGAAGCGGCGCGAGTCCTGTCGCGGCACAAATTCGCCGCCACGCTGGTCTATGCCGTGCTGTCGGGCGAAGAGCAGGGCCTGCTCGGCGGCAAGCTGCTGGCGCAATATGCCAGCGACAATAACTGGCAGGTCGAAGCGGACCTCAACAACGACATCATCGGCAATACCAAGGGCGCCAACGGCGTCACCGAAACATCGTATGTCCGGGTGTTTTCCGAAGGCACCCGTTCGACCGAAACGCCGGAAGAGGCAACGCGCCGCCGCTATAATGGCGGCGAAATCGACAGCCCGTCGCGCAACCTGGCGCGCTTCATCAGCGGCCTCGCCGAGGACTATCTGGACGGTTTCCGCGCACGCATGATCTATCGCACCGACCGGTTCGGCCGCGGCGGCGACCAGGTGCCGGTGCTGGCTGCAGGCTACCCGGCGGTGCGCCTCACCGAAGCGATCGAGAATTACACGCGCGAACATCAGGACGTGCGGATGGTGAACGGCGTCCAGCATGGCGACGTGCTCGAGGCGGTCGATTTCCAATATCTTGCGAAGGTGACGCGTCTCAACGCCGTCGCCATGGCGGCACTGGCGCTGGCGCCGGCGCCGCCATCGTCGGTCAAGATCGAAGGCGCGGTGTCGCTCGACACGACGGTCAGCTGGGCGCCGGTGCCGGGTGCCGCGTCCTATCGCGTGTGGTGGCGCGATACGACCGCGCCGTACTGGACCGAGAGCCGCAATGCCGGCGCCGCCGCGTCGCTCAAGCTGCCGAACGTCAATATCGACGACTGGTTCTTCGGCGTGACCGCGGTTTCGGCCGACGGCTATGAAAGCCCGGTCGTGTTTCCAGGCCCCGCGGGCAGCTTCACCAGAGCCACGCCGCCGACGCACTAGGCTGGCAGGCTGTTGATTCCTGACGCGCGCTTTGCGCGTCGATCAAAACCGAGTGGTCGTCGGTCGTCGCCGTAGCTTCTCCGAACCAGCCTGAAACGATGATGGATCGCGCGCGTTTGCCTAGGCCCAGAAGCCGGGGAGCAAATGACCATGACGGCGTTGCGATGCCGCCACAGGCACGGTCGGATCGCAGCGCTCGCGCTGCTCGCATGCATGACGGCACTGCCGGGCGCCCGAGCCGCGGACAGCGTCACGGCCGGCCCCGGCCCCGGCCCCGGCCCCGGCCCCGGCCAGGGCATCCAGCCGCTGCGCTTCAATGACGATTTCTCCTATCTCGCCGACCCGCGCCGCAGCGACGATTTCTGGGACACGCTGAAATGGATCCCGCTCGGCGACGGCGCCCGCCTGAATCTCGGCGGCGAGGTTCGCGAGCGCTACCAGTATTACAAAAACCCGGTGTTCGGGCTCACCGGCGTCGGCACCGAGAGCTTTGTTCTCAGCCGCCTGCTCGCTCATGCGGATCTGCGGTTCGAGAACGGCCTGCGGGCCTTCCTGCAGTTTGGTGAGCACGAGGCGCCGAATCTGCAAGCACGGACCACGACCGACGTCGACCGGCTGGACGTGCAGCAGGCCTTTCTCGACTTCACCACCGCCGGCGATTACGGCAAGTTCACGCTGCGGCTCGGACGGCATGAGATGTCCTACGGTGTGCAGCGCATCTTGTCGGCGCGCGAGACGCCGAACCTCCGGCGCAGCTTCGATGGCGGGCGCGTGGACTGGGCGTGGCCCGGCGTGCAGGTCGCTGTCTTCGCGGGGAGGCCGGTCAACAACAAGTTCGGCCCGTTCAACGACTCGCTCAATCCGATCCAGTCCCTCTGGGGCAGCTATGCGACGGTCGCAAACGTGCTGCCGGGCACCAGCGCGGATTTCTACTATTTCGGCTTTCGCAACACGGCTGGAACCTATGCCGGCAAGACCGGCACCGACTTGCGGCACTCGGTCGGTGCGCGTCTGTTCGGCAAGCACGAGCCCTGGGACTGGGACGTCGAAGCGGTGCTGCAGGCGGGCCATTTCCGCAACGAGGAGGTGCGCGCCTTCCTGCTCGCAAGCTATGTCGGCTACACGCTCGCGGACGTGCCGTGGCGCCCGCGCCTGTCGCTGCAGGTGGACGTCGCGTCGGGCGACGGCAATCCGAACGACAAGACCAACAACACCTACAATCCGATCTTCCCGACGGGTTCCTATTTCACCCAGGCGCAGATCAACGCCCCCTCGAACGTGATGAGTCTGTTTCCGCGCGTGCAGGTCCAGCCGGTCGAGTCCCTGCTGCTCACCGCCGGCGTCGACTTGCTGTGGCGGTACAGCCGGACGGACGCCTTCTACCGGCAGCCTTTCGCCGCGGTCGCCGGCACTGCGGCCAGCCGCGGAAAATACCTGGGCACGCAAAGCACCGTGCAGGCGGACTGGACGGTCGACCGCCACCTCTCGATCACCACCGCCTATGTCCGGTTCGAGGTCGGCGGCACGTTCGACACGGTGCGCGGACGCGACACCGACTATTTCGGCGCGTGGTTTCAATACAAGTTCTGACGTGCGCGACGGACCAGAGGGTCAGCGCATCAGACCGGCCGCGCGCAGCGCACGTTCGATGACCTGACCGACCTCACCACCGGCGGCGGGCGGTGCGACGCGGGCAGCGACCGCCAGACGCGGACGTGCCGCCGACGCGGCACGGTCCGGCTTGGCTGTCGCAGTCGCGGTTGCGGTCGCCATCGGCAGCAGACCCCAAAACCGCGCGATGTGCTCGGTGGACGAAATGCCGGCATCGAGCATGAACGCACCGGCGGCAGCATCGCCGCCGCTGGCATCGATCGGCGTGCCGTGGCCCATGCCGCTGACGATGATTTCTTCGATGCGCACGCGACCGTCGTCGCCGCACCAGACACGGCGCGGATACGAATCGACGACGTCCGTACGCGTCGGTGCCGCATCCAGGCCGTGCAGCCCACGCCACTGGTCGAGGATCGCGTCGACATTCGACGGATGCACCACGGCGTCGGCGCTGCCGTGCCATATCGAAAGCGTCGGCCAGCGGGCGCCCCGGGGTGCCGCGTTGCGCACGCGTGCTTCGAGTTCGCGGGGCGACGGCATGCCCTGGCCACGCATACGCTCGAACGCCTCGGGAATCGATGCAGCACTGCCATAGGGCAGGCCGGCGATGATGGCGCCGCCGGCGAACAGATCGGGCGAGGTCGCAAGCAGCGCGCACGCCATGGCACCGCCTGCAGACAGGCCCGTGACGAAGATGCGGCGCCGATCGAGCGCGTGGTCGGCGACGAACTTCGCGATCATCTGCCGGATCGACAGAATCTCGCCCGCATCGCGCCGTATGTCGCCCGGCTCGAACCAGTTGAAACAGAGATGGGGATTGTTGGCGCGCTGCTGCTCGGGAAAGAGCAGGGCGAAGCCGGCACGGTCGGCCAGCCGCGACCAGCCGGCGCCGCGATCATAGGCGGCCGCATTCTGCGTGCAGCCATGCAGCACCACGACCAATGGGGCACCTTCGCTCAATCCGCGCGGCACGTAAGTGCGTGCGCGTAACGCTCCAGGGTTGCTGCCGAACGCGACGAGGTCGGACAGGTGATCCTCGCCGCCGAGGTCGATCGCGTTGTTACCACGCAAGGCGCGCAGGGCGCTGAGACGCGAGATCGTACGGGCCAAGCCTGACATAGGGAGAAGTCCTTCGTGCAGCGGCCGGAGGGACGCTGGTGTACGATGAACCGCTGGCATCCGATTTGGTTGCTGCAGCGCACACAAAAACGCGCGGCGATTCTCCGCAGTTTTCCGCCGGTTCTTTCGGCGACGTTCGCCAGTACGGGGCTGCAATTTGCAGCACCACCGCGAGTCACGGCTGGGATGAAGTACAGCACGACGCGGCGACGGCGGCGCATCTCGCGCCGCTGCGACAGGTTCGACGCTCATCACTGCGTCGCATCGCCGACGGCGTGTCGGGTGCGCCGCTTACGCCTCGCGCGCAGCTCTTCGCGCAAGCGCCAGCAGGGCGAGCGCCGTCGCCAGCAGGAGAAGATCCGCGGGTTCTGGAATGGCATTCTGAACCAGGAAGGTGCCTTCGTTGGCAAACCCCGCGCGCGGGAAAAAGACGCCCTGCACGTCCATCCCTAGCTGGTCGCCGTAAAATATCGCACCGCGAATGATCTGGTTTTCCGGTTCAGGCGCGAACAGGCCGATGATGATGTTGGGCGCCGGCACGGTCGGGCCGAACAGGTCGATGAACACCAGCAGATTGGTCGGATCCGGCGACATGCCCCAGCAGGGCGGACTCAACCCTGCATCGGTGGTCAGTCCGCAGAATTCCGACAGGCTCGGATAGCGCCAGCCCTCGAATGGCTGGCCCGCCGCCATCGCCGCGATCACCGCGTCGGTGGACATGTTCTGCGAGACGCGCGGCGTGAGCCAGTTCAACCCGGTTGCCGTATCCAGAACGATCGTGCGCGGCCCGAAGGAAGAGTCGACCGCGATCAAGGAGGCGTCGGCCGGGAATGCGGACAGGGATGCAGCCACGAGCAGGGCGGCGATGCGCAATGCGTGCCGAACGGTCTGCATGGTGACCTCCGTTGGCGAAAAGCATCCCTCGTTTGAATGCACGCAAGTGCGAGACCACAGCAGGCAATCGGCGCGTT
The DNA here is from genome assembly GCA_028291365.1 of Rhodospirillales bacterium. Lineage (GTDB taxonomy): Bacteria > Pseudomonadota > Alphaproteobacteria > BOG-932 > Roseiterribacteraceae > Roseiterribacter. Next base: position 44,087 of record JAQGIE010000088.1, on the reverse strand, counting down.
GCACGCCAGCTTGTGTCGCCTTTCGTCCAGCGCTGTAAGGCGGGCGGACGATTCTCCCGATCCGCCGGTTCGTTTCCGACGTTCGCCAGCGCGGCGTTGCAGTTCGCGCGTGGATTCGATGGGCGACCGTCGAAGATGACGGGCGCATCGTCAATTGCGGCCCGCGCTGCTCCGAACAAGTGCCTGGGACAGCAGCCCGACTGCGAGTGACGAACCGCACGCCCGCGCACGCGTGCGGCGTCGGGCGAAACCAAAGTAGATGAAGCGCGATCGGCGCAGCGCCCGCATGCTTTGTACGTCCGTCGTCGCGATTTTTGACAATCGCATCGGTGCGCTGAATCAGTCGCGCAGCAGACCCGCACGCCGCCGCCATCGGCACGTGTCTTGCCCGCCTTTTCTGCGTTCTCTCGAACTCGAGGAGACGGTCGATGCGTACGCTTTATACGATGTTGGCAGCGTCGCTGCTGTCATTTGCAACCGTTCCGGCTTCGGCCGTACCCATCACCTTCCAAGCGACGCTGAGGGGCGCGGAGGAAGTGCCGCCCACCTCGTCCACGGCGACCGGCTTCGCCACCTTCGTCGCCGACACGGTTGCCGAGACGGTGAGTGTGGATCTGAGCGTGTCGGGTCTCACGACGCCGAGCGTGGCGGGGCATCTCCACTTCGCGCCGCCCGGCGTCGCCGGCCCGATCATCCTTCCCTTTACCGGCCTGCCCAACACGACCGCGTTCACCTACAGCCACAGTTTTACCGCCGCTGACCTCACCAACTCGGTCACGACCGGGATCGCCACGTTCGGCGCGCTGCTGAGCGCGATCGAGGCGGGCAACACCTACGCCAACGTGCACACCACCAATTTCCCGGGCGGCGAGATTCGCGGCCAGCTCGAAGCGGCACGCGTCGCCGAACCGGCCAGCGTGACGCTGCTCGCGGTGGGCGCCGGCCTGCTGTTGCTGCTACTGCGTCGCCGCGCGACGAGCTGAGGCACGATCCGTCGCTGTTGCCCGGCGCGCTTGCGCGACGAGCGCGCCGGGCGTCAGCGACAGGCGTAGCGAGCTCTCAAATCGGAACCGCCTGCAGCACCGCGACCGGCGATGCGGTGGGCGTCACCGACTCGAGATGAAGCCCGGCCGCCGCCAGCAGGTGCCGGTATTCGGCTTCGGTACGTTCGCGACCGCCGGTCATGGCCAGCATGTTGAGGTCCATCATCCAGCCCGGATGCGGCACCGGCGTGGGCGGCAGCAACATCTCGACGATCACGACCCGCCCGTCCGCCGCAATCGCGCGACGGATGTTGGCGAGCAGCACGGCGCTGCGCGCATCGTCCCAATCATGCAGGATGAATTTCAGCAGGTAGAGATCGGCCCCGACCGGTACTTCGCGAAAGAAGTCGCCGCCTGCCGCGCTGAGCCGATCGCCCAGCCCATCCATCTCGATCCGCGACATGCATTCGGCGGCGACGTCGGGCAGGTCGTAGACCATGCCCTTCGCCGCTGTGTGATGCGCCAGCAACGCACGCAGCAGACCGCCATGGCCGCCGCCGATATCGACGGCGAGACGGAACGGTGCGAATCCGTGGGCGGCGAGCACCGCGCCTTCGACGACGCGATTGGTGCTGGTCATCGCCTCGCCGAACAGGCGGGCTTTGTCGGGTTCGCGCGAAAAATGCGTGAAGGCCGGCATGCCGAAGCGAACTTCGTAGGCGGTCCTGCCGGTCCGCAGCGTCGTTTCGATTTCGCCCCAGGCTTCGTAATGCTCGTTGCCGATGACGGATTCGACAAAGGCACGCTGCGAGTTCGGATGGTCGCTGCGCAGCTGCTCCGAGCACGGCGTGTGCACGAAACAATCACGCTCGGCTTCGGCGAAGATTTCGCGCGCCGCAAGCGCACGCAGCAGGCGACGCACCGCGTCGGGCTGCGTGCCCGTGGCGAGCGCGATTGCGGACAAGGGCGTCGGCTCGCTGCCGACCGCGTCGGCGAGGCGGAGCCGCGCCGCAACCCAGAGCGCACGCGCGTACCAGAATCCGTCGGCGGCTTCGAAGGCGAACGGCGTCGGCGGCGGCATGGGATTCATGGAAGGACCCCGGCAAGGTGGCTGAAGCTGGGTGCGGCGGGCCCCCTGTTGAAGCCGTTTTCGGCCGACCCGTCGAGCCGAAAATCGCGCCCCTTTCAGCCGATTTCCACGAAATGGGGTCGCCGGCACGGATCCGGACGGGCAGGGGCGGTGCCGGCTCTCACGATGCTTCACAACGGCCCCGCGCGCGGGCACTTTGAGACGCGAAAATGCAGGATTTGAACAGCATGCCGACCGACGGGCCGGATGGAGGCGACAATCACGCGGGCCGCGCGCTCAAGGCGGCGCGGCTGGAGTTGGGCAAGACGCTCACCGACGTCGCCAAGCTGACCGGCCTGCCGATTTCGACCTTGTCGAAAATCGAGAACGGCAAGATGGGAATGAGCTACGACCGGCTGCTCGCCATCAGCCAGAGCATGGGCGTCGATCTCGCCAAGCTCATCAGCAACCGGGCGCCCAGCCGCCAGGACAGTCTGATGGTCGGCCGCCGCAGCATCACGCGCGCCGGTGCCGGCGAATTCGCCGGCTCGAAAAAGTACCGGCACGCCTATCTCGCGAACGACCTGCTCAACAAGCAGATGGCGCCGATCCTGGTCGAGGTTCAGGCGAGAAGCCTGGCCGAGGTCGGCGAGATGCTTCGCCATGCCGGCGAAGAATTCATCCTGGTGCTCGAAGGCGAACTGATCCTGCACACCGAGTGCTACGCGCCGCTGTCTCTCGGCACCGGCGACTCGATCTATTTCAACAGCGCCATGGCGCATGCCTATGTCGCCGGCGGCACGTCACGCTGCCGTCTGCTGTCGGTCTGCACCGGCCCGGGGATCGAGAACATCACGCGACGTATTCATCGCGACGACGATCCGGACGAGTCCGGCGAGGCGTAGCGCATCGAATAAGAAGGCGCTCTAGCAGGCTGTTGAAGATCCTTCCGCAGCCGCGCCGGCATGGTGTTCGTAAGATTTCACCACAGAGCGACTGTGTTCTCTGCGGTAAAACCTTCGATGTCTGATCAAGAAAATCCCCGGAGAGCCGTGCTGCAGTTTTCAACAGCCTGCTAGCCGTCTACGCGGCGCGGCTTGCGCGGCGGGGGCGTTGCCGCGGGGATTGTCGGCGCATCTTCGTCGTAGAAATTCAGCAGCACTTCATCGAGCCCTGGCTCGGCGCTCGAACAGAGGCCGAGCGCGAGCGCACGTTTGCAGCCCGCTGCCAGCACATAGGCGTGGCCCATCGCCGAATCGATATAGAGCGACTCGCCCTGGTCGAGTTCGATCGCGTCGTAGAACTCGGTATGGACCACGACCCGGCCTTCGAGCACGTGCAGGAACTCTTCGCCGTCATGGCGAACCAGTTCGCCGAACTCGGCGATGCTCCTGGCGCGGATGTCGATCTGGTACGGCACCATCCGTTTGCGGCGCAGCTCCGGACACAGATAGAAATAGTCGTAGTTGCTCGTCGTCACCCGCACGGCGTCTTCGGTCCGGCCGATGCTGCGCCGCGCCGTGACCGCCGGCATGTCCGGCGTCTCGTGCGGTTCCGCGAACAGTTCGGAGATGCGCAGATCGAGCCGGTCGCTCAGATCCACCAGCTTGTCGTAGGTCAAGGTCAGCACGTCGTGCTCGATCTTCGACAAGGTCGAAACCGGAATCCCGGTACGCACGCTCATCTCTTTCAGCGTCCAGCGTTGACGCGTGCGCAGGCCGCGCAAAAGACTGCCCAACGTCGGGCGCGCGCTCATGCCGGCGCTGCGCTCATGCAGCCACGCGGACCGGCGCACCCCAGACGTCATCGTCCGACATCACCTCGCCGTCGATATAGGTGACGCCCGGATTGCGATCCTCGGCCAGCACCAGCGGCGCATCGAGATCGACGTGATCGCAAAGCTGGCCCAGCACGAAGGCGGGCGCCATCGCCCAGCTCGAGCCGAACATGCCGCCGACCATCACCTTCATGCCCAGACGGCGCGCCTGGCGTTCCATCAACAGCGCTTCGGTCAGCCCGCCGCTTTTGTCGAGCTTGATGTTCACGACATTGAAGCGGCCGGCCAGCGCTTCGAGTTCGCTCAGACCTTGCACGCTTTCGTCGGCCGCGATCGGCACCGGCGAACGGTACCCGTCGAGCAGCGCTTCGCTGCCGCGCGGCAGCGGCTGTTCGAGCAGCGCCACGCGCGCCTCGACCAGGCTCGGCATCAGACGCTCGATCTGGTCGACCGTGGTGAAACCCTGGTTGGCGTCGACGCCGATCCAGACCTCGGGACGCGCGGTGCGAATCGCGCGAACCCGCTCGGCGTCGAGATCGACGTCGCCGGTCAGTTTGAGCTTGAGCGCCCGCGCCTGGGCGTAGCTGGTGACGGCGATGTGCGCCATCACGCCCGGATCTTCGGCGCCCAGCGTGAAGGTGGTGACGAGCGGACGCACGCCGGACAGGCCCGCGATGCGCCAGACCGGCTGGCCGCGTTGCCGTGCCTCGATCTCCCACAAGGCCGCGTCGACGGCGTTGCGCGCGCCGCCGGGCGGCAGCAGCAAGCGCAACGCTTCGCGCGTGATGCCGGCCTCGATCGCCGGCCGCACCGCTTCGATGCGCGCGACCATGCCGGCCGGCTCGTCGAGCAGATAGTACACGCCGCTCGCCTCGCCGCGCCCTTCCGCCCCGTCCTGCCGCAGCCGCACCACCAGCGTTTCGGCTTCGGTGAAGGTGTAGCCCGAGATGGTGAACGGCGCTTTGAGGAGTAGCTTCTCGATCGTGACGTCGAGCTGCATGTCGGTCGGTACTCAGTCGTTTTGTTGGTCACGCGCTCGCAGCCGCGCGAGACTCCTCGCGCGCACGAACGGGTTGCGCCTCGGGTTCGGGGTCGCGCCTACTTCGCGCGCTTGAAATTCATGTCGAGATAGGACTGCGCGAAGCTGAAATCGGCGATCGGTGATACCGCCGCCATCTTCATGCTTTCGACCGAACCGTCCTTGCCGCGCACGAAGGTGACGTAGGCTTCCGGAATCGCCTTGTTGGTCCAGTGCGCGATGTAGGTGTCGTGCTGCCAGAACTCGAGCGTGCCGCCGAGATCGACCGCCACTTCGGCTTTCACCGTCATGCCGGCGCCATTCCTGGCGACCGTGACGTCGCCGAACCAGGCGTCGCGCCAGGTGCCGGCGAAGCTGTCGGCGTCGGCCGGCGGCTTCGCGTTGGCGTCGCGAACCGGCTTGGCCTTTTCCAGGATCTCAGCCGCTTTCTTGACGCGCGCTGCCTGCGCCGCCTGCGCCTTGGCGACCTGATCGACGGCGGGCTTCTTCAGATAATAATCGAACAGCGTCTGCGAGATCGCGCCCAGCGCGTCGCCCTCGCCGGTCGACACGGTGACGGTGAAGCCGACCTTCAGGTCCGGAATGAAGGCCACGTTCGCGACCGAGCCGAGCACGCCGCCGCCATGCGTCACGACCACGTGGCCGTCGATCTCGCGGATGCTCCAGCCTTGCGCGTAGCCGCCCTGCATCGCAGGCGCGCCGCCTTCGCCGGTCGGCGAGATGGCCCCGGTCGGCGTGACGATGGTGCGCATCTCCTGCGTGCGCGCTTCGCTCCACACGCGCTTGCCGTCGGGCAGCGCACCGTCGGCGAGTTGCACCTGGACCCATTTGGCGAGATGCACCGCCGACAGCGACAGCGCGCCCGCGGGCGCGCCGTTGTCGAGCGGCTGCGACGGGATGAGCTGCATCTTGCCGGTATGCAGCACGTCGTCCGGCCGCATGTGCTGCTGCGCCTTGTTGTCGGACTTGTCGTATTCGGCCGAGGTGATCGCGAGTCCGTCGATGCCGATCGGCTTCAGCACATAGCTGCGCAGCGCGTTTTCCCAGCTCGTGCCGGCCGCGTTGGCGGCTGCTTCGCCGGCTGCGACGAAGCCCAGATTGTTGTAAGCGAACTTGTCGCGGAAGCTGAGCTTCACCGGCATGAAGCGCACCCGCTTCAACAGCTCGAGCCGCGTCAGCTTCGACTGCGGGAACATCAGCATGTCGCCTTCGCCCTGGCCGAGCCCGGTGCGATGGGCGAGCGCATCCTTCACCGTCGCGGTCGACGCGGCATAGGCGTCCGGCAGGCGGAATTCCGGGACGCGATCGATGATCTTGTCGTCCCACGACATCTTGCCCTGGTCGACCAAGGTCGCGACCAGCGCCGCGGTAAAGGCCTTGCTGCAGCTGCCGATCGCGAACAGCGTGTTCTCGTCGACCGGCCGCTTGTCGCCGAGGCCGCGCACGCCATAGCCCTTGGTCAGCACGATCTTGCCGTCTTCGACGATCGAGACCGCCGCGCCCGGCACGTCGAACGCCGCCATCGCCTTCGCCACCGTGGCGTCGAGATCGGGCGGCGGTGCGCCCCACGCTGTCGTCGAGGCGAGAAGCAGGCCGAGAGCGACGAGTTTGCTGGTGCGCATCAGAAGTTCAGTTCCGGGTTGAAGGAATTGTCAGGCGGCACATGCCCAGACGATGACGAGCGCCGCGCAAGCGTGCGCTCGTCACGTCGTCCCGGTTCAGAACTGAACGTCGAGCGTAAATCCGACCGTGCGCGGACGGATGAAGGTGACGTTGGTGGTCGACACGCCGCCGGCGACCGTCGTGGCGGCAGCGGCCATGCCGCGCTCGTCGGTCAGGTTGCGGATGAACAACGTCAGCTGATAGCGCTCGTCCGACACGCCGCCGCGCAGATCGAGCTGGTTGTAGGACGGCTGCACGAAGTTGGGCGACGTCGTCGACGCGGCGAAGCCGCTGTTGCGCTGGCCGACATGCGACAAGGTCGCGCCGACATTGCCGTTCCAGCCCTGCCACACCGGGAACTCGTAGTCGCCGGTCATCGCGAAGGCCCATTTCGGCACGCCGGGCAGCGGGTCGCCCGCCTTTCCCTGCAGGTCGGGTGCGGCATCGACCAGCGTGGCGTTGGTGAACGAGGCCGACGCGGCGAGCGTGAGGCCGGTGATCGGGCGCGCCTGGGCCGAGAACTCGGCGCCCTCGCTCTTGGCGTCCTTGCCGTTCGAGCGAACGCCGAAGCCGTTGCGCTGCGCGTTCAGCTGAATGTTCTGCCAGTCGATGTGATAGCCGACGAGATCGAAGGCCAGCCACTTCAACGGTTGGAGCTTGGTGCCGATTTCGTAGTTCTTGGTTTTGTCCGGCGCGTAGGTCGCCTGCGCGAGCGGTGCACCGGTCGCCGGGTCGCTGGCGACCGCGTTCGGACCGCCCGGACGATAGCCGGTCGAGAAGCGGGCATAGACCATGCCGACATCATCGAACTTGTACTTGGTCGAGGCGGCATAGTTCGCGATGTAGGAGCGCGTGCCGCGCGACGGCAGGCTGCCGATGAGCAGGCCGGTGCCGAGCTGGGTGAAATTCTGGTCGGCGCGCGCGCCGCGAACGCCGCCGGTGAGGTCCCAGGCATCGGTGATATGGAACGTGCCGTTGGCGAAAGCCGCCAGTTCGCGATACCGGTCCGGCAGGCCGACGGTGGCGAAATTGATCGGCGACGCGGCGCCGGCGGCGGTGAAGCCGACGATCTGCTGCGACTGGCTGACCTTCTCGTTGTCGTAATAGCCGCCGACCAGCCATTCGAAGCGTCCGCCGCTGGGCGAAGCGAGACGCACCTCGGCCGTGTTCTTCGGAATCTTGGCGCGGAACTGCGCCTCGTAGCGCGCCAGGTCGATCTTCAGCGCGGTGCGGAACAGCGCGGCGTATGTGCTGGTCGCATCCAGGATCTGGTCGGCCTTGCTGTCCTGGTGCGCGAAGACGCCGGTCAAGGTCGCGAAGCCGAGATCGTAATCGACCGTGCCCGAATAGACCCGGAAGCGCTGCACCAGCGGTTCGGGCGACGCGATGTTCTGCTTCAGATCGCCGTAGAGCGGCGCGTTGGTGGCCAGATTCCACTGCACCGTGCTGCTGCCTTCGCGGCGCATGTCCTGGCCCATCGCGGTCAGCTTGATGCTGAGATTGTCCGCCGGCTTGAGCAGGAGCTGGGCGCGTCCGCCATAGGCGTCGACGCCGTCGACGTCCGCCACGGTGCGCGTCGGGGCGACGTCGTTGACGAAGCCGCCGAAATGCTGGTGATAGGCCTGGACGCGGACCGCGACCTTGTCGTCGACGATCGGCGCGTTGACGACGGCGCGGAAGCCGCGATCGGTGTCGCCGCCATTGATGAAGCCGATGCTGGTTTCGGCGCGCGCCTCGAAGGCCGACGTGCTGGCCTGCTTGGTGACGTATTTCAGAATGCCGCCCATCGCCGAGGCGCCGTACAGCGTGCCCTGCGGACCATTCAGCACTTCGACCCGTTCGAGGTCGAACATGCTGAGATCGAGATCGATATTGGCGATGCCGGCGTAGCTGGTGCCCGAACCGAAGGCGACGTCGTCGACATAGATGCCGACGATGCGCGAGCCCGCGCTCGACTGGGCGTTGGTGGTGATGCCGCGCAGCACGATGGTGCGGTTGCCGACACTGCCGCCGCGCACCGACATGCCGGGGACGTAGGCCGCGAGGTCGGCGAGTTCCTTGACCTGGAGCCGGTCGAGCTGATCGCCGGTCAGCACCGAGATCGCCTGCGGCACGGCTTGAATCGATTCCGTGCGCTTCTGCGCCGTGACCAGCACTTCTTCGATCTGCTGGGCCTGGGCGAGACCGGGCAGCGCAACGGAAGCCAGCAAGCCGGCGAGCAAATACGAACGTTTCATGTCCTGACCCCTAGTTCGGCACCCGGTCCGGTCTGCGCCGGCTCGATCGGCAGATTGGGCACAGTCTTTCCGAAGCGCAAACATTTTTTCTGATTTGGAATATATTTCGCAACAGGCGCGAGCCAGGCCGCTTAAAGCTTCGAAAACGGCCCGGAAGAGCGGCGCTATGCCGGAATCGGAAACAGCGGCCGGGCGGCCTGGAACTCACTGTTACATGGTTTGCGGCCGGGCGGGACGCGACGCCGTTTCCGAGTTTTTTCCGATTGGAAAACAATTTCAGCTAAGGCAAGCTGTCTCGGTTTCCTGGACCGGCGTGGAGGGATGATCCGTGTCGCAAGCCTGCCCTGTCGCCCTCGTACCCAGGACGGTCCCGCTTGGCGGGCCGCTCGACCGCACCGATCGCCGCATCGTCGAAGCGCTGACCGCCAATGCGCGGCTGCCGATGGGCAAGCTTGCGGTGCGGGTCGGCGTGTCGCGGCGTCACTGCCGGTTGCGGCTGCGCGAGCTTGAATCCCGCGGCGTCATTCGCGGCTATTACGTCGAGCTCGACGACTCCGCGCTCGGACCGCATATCGACGCCTTCGTGCGCATCGGCCTGCCGCTCAACCGCGCGGACGCGTGCCGGCAGCTCGAAACGGTGCTGATGGAGCTGCCCGAAGTGCTCGAGGCGCATCTCGTCACCGGCGAGAGCGACTATCTGGTGCGCGTGCGCGCCGACCAGGTCACCGGCCTGACCGCGCTGATCACCGAACGGCTGGCCAAGCTCTGCCCCAACACGCAGCTGCGCACGTCGCTGATCGTGCGAACCTTGAAGCGGGCCTGAATCAGTACCGGCGGCAGCGCTGCGCTTTTCCCGAATGGGGGAGCGTCAGCGATCGAAGATTCTTATCACAGAGAACGCAGAGAACACGGAGAACACCGAGGGACTGCAACGACCGATCACGCCGACCCAAGTTCGGTTTTGGTCGACGCGCGCAAAGCGCGCGGATCAATCGAGGGGCGACGTATCGCGCCGCACGACCGATATCTCTGTGTTCTCTCTTTCTCTGTGTTTTCTGTGATGAAATCTCCTGCGAACGCCATGCCCGCGCGGTTGCGGCAGAATTTTCAATCGCCTGCCAATTGCGCTGCGCGCGGCACGGCGAATTCGGCTCAGCCGCCGCCGCGCTCGCGCAGCCGCGCCGCGCGCGTGACGAGGTAATCGCGTTCGGCGGTGTTGGCGGTTTTCCCCGCCGCTGCGACGTAGCAGGCGATCGCGGCGTCGGGATCGTTCGACAGTTCGAACAGATGGCCGCGCACCGCGTCGAGGCGGAAATGACCGGCGAGCTTGCCCTCGACGTCGAGCGCATCGACCAGCGCGAGTCCCGCTTGCGGGCCTTCGACCATCGCGACCGCGATGGCGCGGTTGAGCGACACCATCGGGTTGCCGCGCTGCATCTGTTCGAGCAGCCCGTACAGCGCCAGAATCTGCGGCCAGTCAGTGTCGTCGTAGGTCGCGGCTTCGTCATGCAAAGCGGCGACGGCGGCCTGCAGCTGGTACGGGCCGACCTCGCCTTTTGCCAAGGCCGCACCGAGCAGCGCGACGCCTTCTTCGATCAGCGCGGCATCCCACCGCGCGCGATCCTGCTCGGTCAGCGGAATCACCTCGCCGTCGGGACCGCTGCGCGCGTCGCGACGCGCATCGGTCAGCAGCATCAGCGCCAGCAGCCCCGCAACTTCGGCGTTGTCGGGCACCAGCCGATGCACGGCGCGGGTCAGGCGGATCGCTTCCTGCGCCAGGTCGACGCGCTGCAGCGCCTCGCCGGCGCTGCTCGTGTAGCCTTCGTTGAAGATCAGGTAGAGCACGTGCAGCACCGCGCTCAGCCGCTCGGCACGCTCGTCGCGGTCGGGCAGGCTGAACGGCACGCCGGAGGCTTTGATGCGCTGTTTGGCGCGGCTGATGCGCTGCGCCATGGTCGCTTCAGGCACCAGAAACGCGTTGGCGATTGCAGCCGTCGTGAGGCCGCCGACCGCGCGCAAGGTGAGCGCGATCGCCGATGCCGGCGTCAGCGCCGGATGACACGACATGAACAGCAGCAGCAGCGTGTCGTCCTCGCCGGGCAAGGCGTCGAGATCGGGCGGCGGCACGACCTGGCCGTACTCGATCGCGATCTCGGCCTCGCGGCGTGTGCGCGCCTGTTCGCTGCGCGCATGATCGGTCCTGCGCCGTCGTGCGACCTGGATCAGCCAGCCGCGCGGATGATCCGGCACGCCTTGTTGCGGCCATTGCAGCGACGCCGCCACCAGCGCCTCCTGCACCGCGTCTTCCGCCGACGCGAAGTCGCCGCGAAACTGCCGGACCACGGCGCCGAGCACCTGCGGCGCGAGGGTGCGCAGCAGGGACTCGATGCTGGTGCCGCCGCCGCTCGCCGTCATGCCCTGCTCGTCATCCCTGCGAACGCAGGGATCCAGAGCCTGCCCCGCACTTGATGCGGGGTGGTAGCGCTTGGAATTGCAGCAGTTCCAACGCGGAAGCTCCTGGGTCCCTGCTTGCGCAGGGACGACGGCTTGCGCAGGGACGACGACAGGTGCGACTCACAGAAACTCGGGTGGCGGGCCGCTCATCACTTCGCGCACTTCGATCGCCATGTTCAGCGGCTTGCCGCCGACACCCGGCGCGGCCGAGGCTTGGGCGGCAATCTGGTAGGCGCGTTCCGGCGACTCGACGTCGACGATCCAGTAGCCGGCGAGGAATTCCTTGGCTTCGGGAAAGACGCCGTCGGTGACCGGCGTGCCGTTCGACGTGGCGCGCACCGACTTGGCCTGGTCGGGCCCGGACAGGCCTTCGCACGACACCAGCTCGCCCGCTTCGCGCAGCTTCTTGTTGAGACCGATCATGAAGCCGATATGCGCTTTGATGTCTTCCTGGGGCCAATTGAAGATCGGGTAGGCGGCTTTCCCCGCGTGATTCATCATCAGCATGTATTTCATCGGCTCGGCTCCTTGGCTTTCTCGCGCCCACGATCGGGCGCTTTCGTGGGTTCGTCGGAGCCCACCACGCCTTCTCGACATCCAAGCCAGAAAATAAGTTCAGCCGGCCCGCAAGCGCCAGCCCGACGCGTTGCCGGATTGGCCGGCTTCCGACGCCCGGGCGAAGCGGTGGTGGTGGTGGAACCACGCGGCTGCGTGGCGAAGCATCTCGGTCGGCGCGCTCAACCCTCGGCGGTGGCCGACGCGGCGAGCGCGTCCGGCATCTCGCCGAGAAACACGCGCTTCACCTGCTCGTCGGCGAGAAGATCGGCGCCGCTGCCTTCGAACAGGACACGGCCCGTGTGCATGACATAGCCGTGCTGTGCGATCTCCAGGATCTTCGATGCCTTCTGCTCGACCACGATGACGGTCAGGCCGGCCGCACTCAGCTCCTGCAGCTTGGTGAACACGATGTCGACGAATTTGGGCGACAGGCCCAAGGACGGTTCGTCGAGAATGACAGTGGCGGGATCGGTCATCAGCGCCCGCGCGATCGCCAGCATCTGCTGCTCGCCGCCGCTCATATTGCCGGCAAGCTGTGCCATCCGATCGCCCAGCACCGGAAACAGCACCACCAGCCGCTCGATCGCCGCCTTGACGCGGCGCCGGTCGCTGCCGAGCGGATAGCCGCCGAGCTCGAGATTCTCGCGCACCGTCATTTCGGGCAGCACGATGCGGCCCTGCGGGACATAGGCGATGCCGCGCGCCAGGCGGCGATGGCCGGGTTCGCGCGTGATGTCGGCGCCCGCCGCCAGCACGCGGCCCGACCAGACCTTGAGCAGCCCGGCCGCGGCCTTGATCACGGTCGACTTGCCGGCCCCGTTCGAACCGATGATCGCGGTCATGCGCCCGGCGGCGAAGCGCATGTCGACGCCCTGGACCACCGGCACGTCGCCGTAGCCGGTGCGCAATTGCTGCAGCTCCAGCACCGGCGGCGCGGACGGGGCGGCGGGAATGTCGGGCTGCATGCGCGGCTCGTCAGAAATAAGCATCGATCACCGCCCGGTCGGCACGGATCGCGGCGCAGGTGCCGTCGGCGATCACGCGCCCTTCGGCGAGCACGTACACGCGCTCGCAGATCTCCATCACGATCCGCATCTCGTGATCGACGAAGAACAGGCTCATGCCGCGGTCCCGCAGCGCATAGAGATGATCGACGATCCGATTCTGCAGGCGCGGATTGATGCCCGCGAACGGCTCGTCGAGCAGCAGCAAGGTCGGTTCCAGCATCAGCGCGCGCGCGATCTCGACCAGCTTGCGCTGGCCGTACGACAGTTCCGAGCCCCATTTGTCGGCGAGCTCGCCGATCTCGAGAAAATCCAGCAGCTCCAGCGCGCGCTGCACCGCCGCCGCGTCGTTGCTGCCGTGCGCCACCGCGACGAGATTTTCCAGCACCGTCATTTCGCCGAACAGCCGGCTGATCTGGAACGTCCGGCCGACGCCGCGGCGGCAGATCTGGGCCGGAGTCGAGCCGCCGACATCGGCGCCGCCGATCAGCACGCGGCCGCTGTCGGGCCGCACCGTCCCGGCGACGATGTTGAACAAGGTCGACTTGCCCGAGCCGTTGGGTCCGATCACGCCGGTGATCGAGCCGCTTCGCACGTCGAGGCTGGCGCCGTCGAGCGCGACGCGCCCGCCATAGCGTTTGCACACCCCGTCGACGACGAGGATCGAGTCGGCCGCGTCAGACATGCGGCACAGCTCCGCGTGCGCGCAGCGCGATCCGCCGGAGATGTTCGCGCGGCACCGGCAGGCCGCGCCAGCCGCGCTTGACCACGAAGCTGGCGATGCCGCGCGGCATGAACAGCACTGCGGCCAGGATGATGCAGCCGACCAGCCCGAGATAGAGTTCGGGAAAGCGCGACCACAGAAACTCGTTCACCACCGACATCAGCACCGCGCCGATCAGCGGCCCGAACACGGTACCGAGCCCGCCCAGCAGCACCATGGCGATGGTGGTGAGTTCGGTCATCGAGCCGAACGCGGTCGACGGGTCGATATAGCTGAGATAGGTGGCGTAGAGCGAACCGACCGCGCCCGGCGCGATCGCCGAAGCGGCGAAGGCGGCGATCTTGAGCCGCGCCGTGCGGATGCCCATCGCCTCGGCCGCCTGCTCGTCTTCGCGGATCGCCAGCAGCTGCAGGCCGAAGCGCGAATTGTCGAGACGGTAGGTCGCGATCAGCATCACGACCGCGATGACCGCGAGGGCGGCGTAGATGCCGTAGAGATTGCCCAGCGGCGTCAGATAGAGGCCGGTGCCGCCCTGGGTGATGTCGTCGAGGCCGAGCGCGAGCGAATCGAACACGCGCGCCATGCCGTACATGCCGATGGCGAAGAATGGGCCGCGCAGCCGCAGCATCACGCCGCCGAGCGGCAAGGCGACGAGCAGGCCGCTCAGCGCCGCCGCCGCCGCGGCGAGCAGCCAGTGCACGCCCGACTGCATCAGCAGCGCGCCGACATAGGCGCCGAGTCCGAAAAACGTGACCTGGCCGAAATGCGTGTAGCCGGCATAGCCGCCGATCAGGTTCCAGGAATAGGCGAGCGAGACGAAGACCAGGAGCTGGACGCAGAAGGCGAGCACGTAGTCGCCGCCGAACAGCGGAACCACGGCCAGCAGCAGCGCGAACAGAGCGATGAGCAGCGGGGCTTTCACGTACGCAATCCAATTCCGAACAGGCCTTGCGGCCGCACCAGCAACGTCGCCAGCATGACCAGGAACAGCAGCGCCGACCCGATCGTCGGACCGAACCAGTAGCTGCCGAAGACTTCGAGCACGCCGAGCAGCAGCGCGCCCGCCATCGCGCCCGGATAGCTGCCCATGCCGCCGACGATGATCACCGCGAAGGCCTTGATCAGGAAGCGCGAGCCGAGCTGCGGATCGGCGGCGAAGGTCGGCGCCATCAGCACCCCGCCGAGCCCGGCCATGCCGGCGCCCAGCGCGAAGGTGACGTTGCGCACGCGGTCGATCGAGATCCCCGAAATGGTCGCGAGCTCGGGCGCCTGCGCGACCGAGCGGATGGCGCGACCAAAGCGCGTGCGGCGCAGGAACCACCACACGCCGAGCGACCCCGTCATCGCGACCACGAAGGCGACCAGCCGCGATTCCGACAGATGCAGGCCGAACAGCTCGACCGAACCGCCGAGCACGCCGGGCAGGCCGCGATAGGAGCCGCCCCAGACCAGGATGGCGCCGTTCACGATGATGGTGGAGACCGCGAACGTCGCCAGCACCGACATGATGACGGGCCCGTTCGCGATCCGCCGCAGGATCACGGCCTGGAAGACGTAGCCGAACGCGGCCAGCAGCAGCGGCACCACCACCACCGCGACGATGAAGGGCAGGCCGAGCCCGACCACCAGCGAAACCGTGATCAGCGCCGCCACGGCGAGGAAGTCGCCATGGGCGAAGTTGATCACGCCCATGACGCCGAAGATCAGGTTCAGCCCGCACGCCATCAGCGCGTAGAGACCGCCCAGCAGAATGCCGCCGACCAGCAGCTCCCAGACCGGCATCAGCCGCGTCCCGTCATGAGCGTTGCTCCCAGGCCGGCAGCGGCAGCACCTCGTCGATGGTCTTGAACTCGGTCGGCCAGATGATCTCGCGCTTGCCGTTGCGCACCTGGATCAGCAGGCCTTTGACGCCGACCTGCAGGCCGGTCTTGGGCTCGATCTTGTGATGGCCCAGCACCGTGTCGGTCTCGTAGGTGTCGAGTTCGGCCCGCAGCTTGTCCTGGTCGAGACTGCCGGTCTTGGTCACCACCTCGGCCAGCACCGTCGCGCCGGCATAGCCGAAACCGGCGAAATAGCCGGGCTCGTAGCCGTATTTGGCGACGAACGCCTTGGCGAATTCGGCGTTGCCCTTGGTCTTCATCACCGGCTCGTACAGCGACATGCCGATCGCATATTCGCCGTCCTTGCCCGCCGCCTTGAGGAAGTCCTCCTGCGACACGCCGTTCGAGATGAAGACTTTGGGCAGGTAGTTGGTGGCGCGGAACTGGCGCACCAGTTCGATCGCCTCGTTGGGATAGGCGAGCGAAACCCAGACGTCGGGACCGAGCTGCCGCCCCTTGGCGATGTTCGACGAGAAGTCGGTGCTGCCGGCCGGGAAATACTCGGAATTCAGGATCTTGATATTCTTCTCTTTGGCGATCTTCTCGAGCGCCGCACTCATGTCGCGCGCCGCGTTGAAGTCGCGCGACACCATCACCATCGAGTCGTACTTGTACTTCGCCATCAGCGGCGCGATGCCTTCGACATAGGCCGAGATCGGCGCCGCCGTCTGCACCGTGTAGCGGAAGCCGCGCTCCTGCACTTTTTCCGACGCGCCGCCGGCATTGATGAGCAGGCGCTTGTGCTTTTCGGCCACCGCCGACGAGGTCGCGGTCGAAGCCGAGCCCCAGGGCGCGATCAGCAGGTCGACCTTGTCGACGGTGATCAGCCGCTCGTAGAGACGCGCCGCGGTCGCGGGATCGCTGCGCTCGTCATACAGAACCAGCTCGACCGGACGGCCGAGCAGGCCGCCCTTCTGGTTGATCATGTCGCGCCAGAGTTCGATCGCCTTGCGGTAATGCCCGGCCGAGTCGGCGAGATTGCCGGTCATCGACAGAGCGATGCCGATCTTGATCGGGTCGGCGGCGCGGGCCGTCGGCGCGCCGAACAGAACCGCGGTCAGAAGGCCGAGCGCGGCAAGCGTGCGTGGCAGTGACTGAAACATCGAAATTCCTCCCGTTGGTGCCGGCCGCTTTCCGCGGCTCGTCTTGTGACCGACTCTACGTGCGCTCCTCCGCGGTGCGGAGAATTGCCGCCGTATGCGCGCCCAGTTCCGGCACCGACAGGTCGATGGCGGCGGGTTCGTGCAGGTAGTGGATTGCCGAGCCGACATGCGTGCGGCCATCGGCATCGTGCAGCAACAGGCCGCGCGCCGCGATCTGCGGATCGGCGAAAGCCTCGGCCAGCGTGTTGACCGGCGCGAAACAGATGTCGCGCGGCGCGAACCACGCCACCCACTCGGCCAGCGTGCGTTGGCGGAACGCGTTGCGCAGGAACTCGATCACCGGACCCTGGTGCGGACCGGGCCCGCGCTCGCACAGCGGCACGAGATCGAGACGGTCGAGCGCACCCAGCAGGTTGCGCACGAACTTGATCTCCTGTCCGGCGAGCACGGCGAAGCGCCCGTCCCTGGTCTCGTAGATCTGATAAAACGCGCTGCCGCCCATCGACCGTTCCTGCTTGGGCACCGGCTGCCGTCGTTCGGCGAAGGCCGGACCGAGCACGTTGGGAAAGGCGGCAAGGATCGACTCGTGCATCGAAATGTCGATGAAGTCGCCCGTCCCGGTCTGCTGCCGACGCAGCAGCGCCATCAGCACCGCCGACAGGCCGTACAACGAGCTGACGATGTCGGCCGCCGGCACCGCCGGAATGGCGGGGCGATCGTCGTCGCCCAAGGTCAGCCCGATCGCGCCGCTCAAAGCTTCGACCGCGAGATCGTGCGCCGGCCGGTCGCGATAGGGACCGGTCTGGCCGAAGGCGCTGATCGAGCAATAGACGATGCGCGGATTGCGTGCGCGCACCGTTTCGTAGTCGACGCCGAGCCGCTGCACCACGCCGGGCCGGAACGATTCGACGAACACGTCGGCCGTGTCGCACAGGCCGAGCAGCGCCTCGCGGCCGCCCGGTGCCTTGAGATCGATGACGACGCTCTTCTTGCCGCGATTGACGTTGCGGAAGAACACCGAGCTCGGCCCGTCGGCCGGTCCGATGGCGCGCGCGGGATCGCCCTCGCCCGGCGGCTCGACCTTGATCACCTCGGCGCCATGATCGGCGAGCGCGCAGGTGAGATACGGTCCCGGCAGGAATACCGACAGATCGACGACGCGCAGCCCGGCAAGCTTCATCGCGTCGCGGCCGTCGTCGCGGCGTCGCGGTCGAGCGCGCCGAAAATGTCGTCGGTGTCGGCCCCGAGCGGCGGACATACGGCCTGGTCCAGGCGCGCGCCGTCGATCTTGAGCGGGTTGGCCAGCACGCGGAAATCGGGCCGCGCCGGATGCGGCAGCGCGCGCACCATGCCGGTTTCGGCCATGAACGGATTGGCGAAGGCCTCGTCGACGTCGTAGATCGGCGCCACCGGCAGCGCGCCGGCGAGGACCTGCAACCAGTCGGCGGTGGTGCGCGTCGCGAGTTGCGCGTCGAGCACCTCGGTCAGCGAAGCGCGGTTGGCGCGCCGGGCCGCCTGGGTCGCGAAGCGCGGATCGGATTTCAGTTCGGGGCGGCCGATCCGGTCGGCCAGCTCCTCCCAGAATTTATCCTTCATGCACATGACGTAGATCCAGCCGTCGGCGGTTCGCAGCGTCTGCACCGGCGCCACCGATGCGTGCGCGCTGCGCGCCGCGCGGCGCGGGACCTCGCCGCTGTTGAGGAACCACAGGCCGGCATAGGCGTGCTGGTGCATCGCGACGTCGAACAGCGAGGCGTCGACGTCGCAGCCGCAGCCGCTTTGGCGCGCGCCGAGAATGCAGCTCAACAGGCCCACCATGCCGGTCATGCCGGTCATGTAGTCGATCATCGACACGCCCATGCGCGAAGGCGGACCGTCGGGTTCGCCGGTAACGCTCATCAGCCCGGCCTCGGCCTGCATGAGGAAATCGTAGCCGGGCCAGGCGCGGCGCGAATTGTCCCGCCCGTAGGCCGAGATGTGCAGGCACACGATGGCGGGGTTGGCCGCGCGCAGCGACGCGTAGTCGACGCCGAGCGTGGCCGGCAGGTCGCCGCGCAGATTGTTGACCACCGCGTCGGCGGTCGCGACCAGCGCCAGGAAGCGCTCGCGGTCGTGCGGGGTCTTGAGATTCAGCGCGACGCTGCGCTTCGACAGGTTGAAGCCCTGGAAATACTGGCTGTCGTTCGCACCCAGCATGTGCGGCCCGACCGCGCGCGAGGCGTCGCCGCCCTGCGCCGGATTCTCGACCTTGATCACCTCGGCGCCGAGATCGGCGAGGAACATGGTGCCGTACGGCGCGGCGCCGAACTGTTCCAGCGTGAGGATGCGGGTGCCGGCCAGCGGCTTCATGTGACGGCGTTCCGCCGGATCAGGTGTTTCGAGATGATGATGCGCTGCATCTCGTTGGTGCCTTCGCCGATGCACATCAGCGGCGCGTCGCGATACAGGCGCTCGATGTCGTATTCCTTCGAGTAGCCGTAGGCGCCGTGGATGCGCAGCGACTCGGTGCTGTTGGTCAAGGCCGCTTCCGAGGCGAAGAATTTCGCCATGCCCGCTTCCATGTCGCAGCGCTCGCCGCGATCGTAGGTGGCGGCGGCGTCGAGCGTCAGGAGCCGCGCCGCACGCGCGCGCGTCGCCATCTCGCCGAGCTTGAGCTGGATTGCCTGGTGCTCGCAGATCGGCTTGCCGAAGGTGCGGCGGATCTGGGCGTAGTCGATCGCCATCTGCAGCGCGCCCTCGGCGACGCCGACGCCACGCGAAGCGACGTTGATGCGGCCGAGTTCGAGACCACCGGTGGCGTGATAAAAGCCCTGGCCTTCGACACCGCCGATCAGATGCTCCTTCGAGATGCGGTAGTCGTCGAACACCAGCTCGGCCGAATCGATCGATTTGTAGCCGAGCTTCTCGAGCTTCTTGCCGACGCGGAAGCCGTCCTGCTTCGGCGCGATGAACATGCTCATCCCCTTGTGTCGGGGATGCGCGGTGGAATCGGTCTTGACCAGCAGCGCGAAGCAGCTGCCTTCGATGCCGTTCGAAATCCAGGTCTTGGTGCCGGTGATGACGTAATCGTCGCCGTCGCGGCGCGCGACGGTGCGGATCGCCTGCAGGTCGGTGCCGGCGTCGGGCTCGGTCAGGGCCAGCCCGCCGCGCACCTCGCCCGACGCGAGCTGCGGCAGCCACAGCGATTTCTGCGCCGGCGTGCCGAATTTCTCGATCGCCATCGCCAGCATCAGATGCGAATTGAAGATGCCGGTGATCGCCATCCACACGCTCGAGATCTTCATCACGAGCTTGGCGTAGGTCGTGGCGGGCAGGCCCAGCCCGCCATATTCCGGCGCGATGGTGGCGCCAAACAGGCCGAGCGCCTTCATCTGCTCGACGATCTCGACGGGATAGCGGTCGGCATGGTCGTGATCCTTCACGACCGGACGCACTTCGCGTTCGAGCCAGCGCTCGATGCTGTCGAGAAGCTGCGCTTCCTCTTCCCGATCGATCACGCGACCGAGCGTTGCCACGCCCATGCTCGTCTCCTCCACGTGCGCCGGTTTGCCGGCGGCCGAACTTGTCCGGACGAGTTTGAACAATGTGGCCGCCGAGTCAACTCCGCAGCATCCCGCACTGCACAACGAAAACTGATGTGCAGCACCGGCCCGAAGCTGGCAGACTCGGCGCTTGAACTTGTATGGTCGGCGACATACAAGTCGGCGTGAAACGAACGGGGCGACGGACGATGGGCCAGCGGAAGAGCGCGCGCGATCCGGCACGCACCGAGAGCGATGCGGAGGCCGGCCATCTCTATGCGCGGGTCGCGGGCCTGTTGCGGGCCGATATTGCGCGCGGCCTCTACGCGATCGGTTCGGTCCTGCCGAGCGAGTCCGATCTGTGCACGCGGTTCGGCGTCAGCCGGCACACGGTGCGCGAGGCGATCGGCCGCCTGGCCAAGCTGGGCCTGGTGGCGCGCAAGCAGGGTGCCGGCACGCGCGTCGTCGCCGCCGCGCCCAAGGCCGTGTACGTGCACACGCTGCGTTCGCTGGTCGAAGTGTTCCAGTACAAGCGCGACACCTGGCTCGACGTCGCCGAGCTCGACCTGGTTGCGCTGGACGCGCACGCAGCCGGCATCGTGCCGGCCAGCGAAGCCAGCCGCTGGTTGCGCATCACCGGCGTGCGCCGCACCACCGACATCGGCAACGCGCTGTGCTTTTCGACCATCTACGTGCACGGGCGTTTCGCCGGCGTGCTCACCGACGTGCGCGAACGCACCGAGCCGATCTATTCGATGATCGAAGAGCGCACCGGCGAGATCGTCGCCGAGGCGCGGCAGGAGATCACGGCAGCGCCGTTGCCGGGCAAGGCGGCGGTCGCGCTCAAGCTGCGCGCCGGCTCGCCCGCGGTGCATGTGGTGCGGCGCTATTTCGACGCCAGCGGCGGCTCGATGCTGACCTCGGACAATTGGCACCCGGCCGATCTGTTCACCTACTCCGTGCGGCTGCGCCGCGATTCCAACGATTGAGGCGCAACGCCATGGATTCGATGACCCTGATCACCGAGACGCTGCATCCGCTCGACCGCAAGCGCGTGCTCGATATCGGCTGCGGCGGCGGCCAGCTGGCGCGCTCGCTGCAGCGACGCGGCGCCGTGGTCAGCGGCGTCGATCCCTCGTCCGAGGCCATCGAAGCGGCGCGGGCGCTGGTCCCGCAAGGTGATTTCCACGCCGTCGGCGGCGAAACGCTGCCGTTCGACGCGGGCGCGTTCGGTGCCGCGATCTTTCTCAATTCGCTGCACCACCTGCCGACCGGCGCGATGCTGCCGGCGCTGGCGGAAGCGGCGCGCGTCACCGGCGCCGACGGGCTGGTGCTGGTCATCGAACCGGCCACGACCGGCAGCTACTCGGCGGCGCTGTTGCCGATCGAGGACGAGACCGCGGTGCGCGAAGCGGCGCAGGCGGCGATCGCGTCGGCGATCGAACAGGGACTGTTCGCGCTGCTGCGGCGGGAAGATTATGTGCGCGAAGAGACCTTCGACGGCGTCGCGCCCTTTCTCGAACGCGTCGCGGCCGCCGAGGAGTCGCGCAACGAAGCGATCGCGGCGCGCCGGCCGGTGATCGAGGCCGCCTTTCACCGGGCCGCCGCGCGCGACGCCGCCGGGCGTTTCGTGCTGGTGCAGCCGCTTCAGGCCCACCTGCTGCAGCCCCGGGCGCGAGGCCGCGACTGACCCGGGGGAGCGTGGATACGCTTCGTCCGCCCGTCCGCAATCGAACGGATCAGCCGACCAGCGCGCGCTTCATCCGTGACCAGAGGCCCGTGGGCGCCGTGCTCAGCGAAACGACGATGCTCCAGCCCTCGCCGGTCAGCTCGCGCGCTTCTTCGACTCTCGAGGCGGATTCGTAGTTGCGGGCGTGGCGGGCGAACTCCTGCGCGACCGTGCGCGCGCGGTCGACCGCGCGTTCGACTTCGGCCGGCGCGATGCGGCCTTTGGCCAGGCGGCGGAATTCCAGGATCTGCGCCTCGATGCCGGACGGTGCGTCGACGTGGATTTGGCTACGAACGATTTCGAACATGAGAGGCAGCCGGCTTCGTGAAAGGACGACTCATTGTAGCCGTACGGCGCGCAAACTGAAATCGCGCGCAATTCTACCGAGGGCTCGTGCGGATCAACGCTCGAACTGCTCGGGCACGCGTCCGGTTTGAAACAGAATGACAGGCTCGTCATCATATTCGCCGAGATCCTGGTCGCCGGAGCTTGCGAAGGCGATGACGCCGAGTTTGGTCTGCCCCAGCCGTTCTGCCGTTTTGCGCGCCAGTTCGGCCGATTTGCACGACACCGGCGTGTCCGCTTTCAGGCCGTTGCCCCTGCCGGCGCTGTAGGCCTGAACGACATAGAATGTCTCGCGCGCCATGGGGTCCCTACCGATCGCAACGCGTCACCATAGAGCAAATCCCGGCGATCCGTGCGCACCGAAGGAAAACGCCAACGATTTGGCGCAAACGCGGAGCATCTTCGCCGCCAGCGCCGTCAGAACCGGTACTGAATCCAGGTGCCGACATAGTCGGTGTCGCGCCCGTGCACCGCGTCGAACGTGCCGCCGACCTCGAATCGCACATAGGCGACGGTGATCGAAACGTGGCGGTCGAGCTTCCAGTCCGCCTGCACGGTGCTCTGCGTGCCCAGATACTTGCCGCGACTGCGCGCGGTGCCGGTGACGGGGATGAAAGGCTGCCGATAATAATCGTCGGTGCGGCTGTAGCGCCACAGGAAGTCGACGCCCGCGGTAAGCAGCAGCGACTGCGACGGCCGGACCTGCAGGCGTGGAAACAGGTCCATGACGTTCGAGAGCGTGTTGATCGACGCCTCGGTGAAATAGGCGCCTTTCGGGAACAGCGGATTGTAGGTGTTGAGGGTGGTGTCGTTCGGATTCCCGTCACCCGACGCGACGTCCGCTTGCAGCGCCAGGCGTGGGCGCAGCGGCAGGTCGGCGAAGGTGTAGCCGACCTCGCCCGCGGCCATGAAGGCGCGCACGTCCTGGTCGCGGAAATGGCCCGCCTGCAGCACCGCTTCGACGTCCCAATCCCAGCCTGCCTCCTTGCCGAACAAGCGCGCACCGACCGAGTGCCGCAAGTCGGTGCCGGTCTTGCCCGCATAGCTTCCAGCCGTGTTGCGAAAGCCGAGATAGTAGAGATCGGCGCTGGTGCCCGGCAGCACGTTGGCGACGGTCGCATACGCGCCCCATAAGGACTGGCGCGTGTTGAGCGCATCCTCGAACACGCCGGGCTTGTTGCGGACCGGCCTCGTCGCGAAGAAATCGATCCGCAGGCCGGGCTGCTGCCATTCCAGGCGCGCGCCGTCGAAGCTGCGCCGGATGTTCGGTGTCTCGCGCACCGACACGACGCGTTGCGCGCCCAATCCGATCTCCTGCCGTCCGAGCCGCAGCGTCAGCTTGCCGCTGTCGGCATCGGTGGTGAAGTCGAGAAAGGCCTGCTGCACGTCGAGCCGGCCGATGTCGGTCGGGCTGGGTTCTCGGACGTGCGGCGCTTCATGTTCGCCCAGCTGCACGAAGGCCCGAACGCCGTTGTCGAACCGCAGATCCGCATGCACGAGCACGCGGCTGAGGACATAGCTCTCGGTGCGAACGCTGCTGAGGCCGAGCTGCGGATTTTCGAAATACTGGTACCGCTCGCGAACCTCGCCGCCGAGACTGAGGCGAGCGACGCCGCCGAGCGGGATCCATTTCAGCGCGTCCCAGATGTCATCGCTACGCCGCGGGTCGCCGAGATAGGCGAAGTCGTCATTGTAGCGCAGCGGCTGCATGCCCTGGCCGGCGCCCGGGCCGGCCGGCGGGCTGTCCGCGGCATGGGCGCGCTGCAGCGACGTCGTGCAGGCGAGCAACGTCAACGCCGCCATTCCTGCGTGTCGGTAGCGGCAGGGCAAAGCCATCCTGGTCATTGGCTCCCTCGATTCCGATGTCGCGCGGCGCCGCGTCAGCGACGAACGTCTGCAGCGGCGCCAGCGATTTTTCGTCGCTCAGGCGCGGACCACGCGCTCGCGCGAGACGCGGGAAGCGCGTTCGCGCTCGGCCAGCACCGCGGCCAGCGCGAGTCCGCCGATCAGCCCGGCATGTTCGAGGAACGTATTGCGCGCATGGAAGCGCTCCATGGCATCGGCGACGGTCCAGAACGGATGCGCGATCAGGGTCGCAACGGCGGTAAACACGCCGAGCGCGCCGGCCCCCAGCCACGCCGCACGGCCGGTGATCAGCAGCAGCGAACCGCCGAGCTGCACCAGCACGGTGGCGAAGACGACGAGCCAGGCCGGCTCGAGTCCGAAATTGCGCGCCTCGCCCAGTGCGCCGTCGAGATCGGCGAGCTTGGCCAGGCCGCTCGACCAGTAGGGCACGGTCAGCAGCACGCAGGCCGCGGTGGCGAACCAGCGTTCGCTGAGCAGCAGGTCGATGGGACGCGGTGTCATGTCATACCGCCCAGCAGCCGCAACCGAACGCGCCCCAGAAGCTGCGCGCGTCGGCGGCCGGCACGTCGCGCATATAGGCCGATGCATGATCGTGGCCGTGCACGTTGCACGACGCGCTGCAGCCGCACGCGGCTTCGGCACGGCGTTGCGCCGGTTGGGCGCGCGCATCGTGATAGCCGCCGAAGGTCGCGACCGGCGACCAGTCGGGCATCGCTTTCGGCAGCGGCGGCGCCAGGTCGCGATGTTCGGCGTCGCCATGTACGATGTTGCCGCCGAGCACGGTCAGCACCGAGCGGATCTGCGCGATGTCGTCTTCGGCAACGGTGAGATAATCGTCGCTCAGCAGCACCAGATCGGCGAGCTGGCCCGCTTTGATCTGGCCCTTCTTGCCGGTCTCGTTCGAGAACCAGCTGTTGGCTTCGGTCCACAGCCGCAGCGCCGTTTCACGGTCGAGCCGGTTGGCGACGGGATAGAGGCGCATGCCCCCGACCGTCTTGCCGGTCACCAGCCAGGCAAGCGACACCCACGGATTGTAGCTGGCGACGCGCGTCGCATCGGTCCCGGCGCCGACCGGAATGCCGGCCGCGAGCATGCGCGCGATCGGCGGTGTGGTTTCGGCCGCCTTGGCGCCGTAGCGATCGACGAAATACTCGCCCTGATAGGTCATACGGTGCTGCACGGCGATGCCGCCGCCCAGCGCGGCAATGCGATCGATGTTGCGCGGGGTGATCGTTTCGGCGTGGTCGAAGAACCAGTTGAGTCCGGTCAGCGGCACGTCGCGATGGACCTTCTCGAACACGTCGAGCGCACGGCCGATGGTCTCGTCATAGGTCGCGTGCAGCCGCCATGGCCAGCGCCGTTCGGCGAGCAGCCGGATCACCGGTTCGAGATCGCTTTCCATGTTGGGCGGCATTTCGGGCCGCGCGACGCGGAAATCTTCGAAATCGGCGGCCGAATAGACCAGCATCTCGCCGGCGCCGTTGAGCCGGTAGCTGTCATCGCCTTGACCGGGTTTGACCCGGTCCGACCAAGATACGAAATCCTGCAGCTCTTCTTTCGGCTTCTGCGTGAAGAGATTGTAGGCGATGCGCACGGTCAGCTCGCCGTCCGCATGCAGCTTCTCGATGATGGCGTAGTCGTCGGGATAATTCTGAAAGCCGCCGCCCGCATCGATCACCGCGGTGACGCCGAGCCCGTTCAGTTCGCGCATGAAATGCCGGGTCGAGTTGAGCTGAACCTCGGGCGGCAGCTTCGGTCCCTTGGCCAGGGTCGCGTAGAGGATCGACGCGTTGGGCTGCGCCAGCAGCAGGCCGGTCGGATTGCGGGCACCGTCGCGCACGATCTCGCCGCCGGGCGGGTTTTGCGTGTCCTTGCCATACCCGACCGCGCGCAACGCGGCGCCGTTGAGCAGCGCGCGATCGTAGAGATGCAGGATGAAGACCGGCGTGTCGGGCGCGACCGTGTTGATCTCGGCCAGCGTCGGCAGGCGTTTTTCGGCGAATTGATGTTCGGTAAAGCCGCCGACCACGCGCACCCATTGCGGCGCCGGCGTACGCGCCACCTGCGCTTTCAGCATCGCCATCGCGTCGGCCAGCGTCGGCACGCCGTCCCAGCGCAGCTCCATATTGTAGTTGAGCCCGCCGCGAATGACGTGGATATGGCTGTCGACGAGACCGGGAATCAGGCGCCGCTTGCCCGCGTCGATGATCGTCGCATCGGGCGACGCCGCGGCGCGCACCTCGGCTTCGCTTCCGACCGCGAGAAATTTTCCGCCGCGGATCGCGACCGCTTGCGCCTGCGGATTGGCCGGGTCGAGCGTCGTGACCTTGGCATTGACGAGGATCACATCGGTCGAATTCATGCTGCTTCTCGTGGCTGCGGACAGTGGACCGGGCAAGAGCGCGCTGGCGAGGCCGCCCGCAAGCGTGGTGCGGCGGCCGACATCGATCATCGCTGGGTGTCGGGCGGGCAGGGCGCCGCCTGCGGACCCAGCACGTGCGCGGCGCAATCGGTTTTGACATAGGCGACGACCGGCTGCCCGCTGATGAGGCGCTGCGCGACCGGCACGAGCTGTTCGCCCAGCAACATGCCGAGCAGCCCGAGCAACGCGATCGACGGCGGCGCCGGCGACCGCACGCCGAGCAGCGCATACAACACGCCGACCGCCACGCCGACGCCGATGGAGAGCAGGTAGGGTTTCATCGAGTCCTCACAAATGATCCGTCGTCCCTGCGGAACGCAGTGCCGGCAGAGCCGTCAAAGCAGGAACGATGAAGCTCACGCCGCGGCGGCGTGGTGTTCCGCGCCGCCGAACATCGTCTTGGCGTAGGTGATGCCGAGTCCGTAGGCGCCGCCGAATTTCTCGGCGATGCCGGTGGTCACGCCGTAGGTCTCGATGCGACTCCAGTCGCGCTGTAGTTCGAGCATGTATTGCAGCGCCGTCATCGGCCGCACGCCCGCCTGCTGCATGCGCTGCATGGCGCGTTCATGCGCTTCGCCGCTCACGTCGCCGCAAATGTCGGCGATGACATAGACCTCGAATCCCTGGTCGAGCGCCGACAGGGTCGGGCCGACGATGCAGACCGAGGTCCACAGCCCGCCGATCACCAGCCGGTCCTTGCCGATGGCGTTGACGCGCTTGATCACGTTCGCGTCTTCCCAGGTGTTCATCGAGGTGCGGTCGGTGACCTCGGCGCCGGGAAAGGCGTCGGTGAGTTCGCTGAAGATCGGGCCCGAGAAGGTTTTCGCCGCGACCGTGGTGAGAATGGTCGAGACGCCGAATCCGGCCGCCGCATGCGCCACCAGCGCGACGTTGGTGCGAAGCGCCGTCATATCGATCGAGTGGGTCCCGAACGCCATCTGCGACTGGTAGTCGATCAGGATCAGCGTGTGGTCCTTCGGGCTGAGCAGCGTCGGGCCGGGCGTGGGGGTGGCGACGATGGACATGGCTTCAGGCTCCGATTGGCGTGGCGGGATTGAATTCGCAGCCGCAGGAATGACTCAGGCGGTGCGCACAGGCTTGGACGAAACGAACATGTTTTGCACCGGGCGAACCCGCCGGCCGCGACGGGCGCGCGTCAGAATGGGCGGTATTCGCGCCGCCACACCGCCGGCGTGGTGCCGGCCATGCGTTCGAACACACGCGTCAGGTGACTCTGGTCGCTGAAGCCGCATTGCAACGCCACGTCGGCGATCGAAAGCCGCGTCCGTTGCAGTAGATCCTTGGCGCGTTCGATGCGGCGCCGCATCAACCAGCGATGCGGCGGCAGGCCGGTGGTCTTGCGAAAAGCGCGGGCGAAATGCCCCACCGACAGGCGGCATGCGGCGGCCAGCGCCTCGAGCCGGATGTCACCATTCAGGTTGGCGTCGATCATTTCCTTGGCGCGCCGTTCCTGCCATCCGGCGAGCCTCCCTTTCCCCGGCACGACGGTGCGCAGCGCTTCGCCATAGGCGTCGGCGATATGCGCGGCGAGCGCGCAGCCGACATGGTCGACGAACAAGGCATTGGCCTGCTCGGGCGCGGCCAGCGCCGACAGCAGCGCGAGGGCGAGACCGCGCACCACGTCGTCGTCGATACAGTCGCCTGGCGTCGCGTTGAGCCGGGTCACTTCCCGGCCGCGCGGATCGGGCGCCAGGCCTTCGAACACGATCCGCGGCACATGAAAATTCACCGAGTCGAACCTGGTGTGGAAGTCGGCGTGCCAGCGCCAGCGCAGATCGTGGATGGTGGTCCGTCCGTCGCTGCGGCCGGGCACCGGCACGTGACGTCCGTCGAGCCACAGCTCCGCCTGCATGCGTTGCAACTGCAGGCTGATGAGAAAGGCTTCTTCGAGCTCGTGGTCGGCCACCATGCCGAGCCCGTCGAAGTCGCAACGCACGCGTGAAATCCCGACCGACCCGCCGCCGCCGAGCTGGGTCGTGACGATCGTCCGCGTGTCGTCGACGCGGAAATGCTGCATGTGCCGGTTTCGCGCCGAGATGCCGCCCATCGTCTTCCCGTTTCGCTGTCGTGCCGGTTCGCAGGCCGCGCGCAGACCGAGTGCGAGAGCGTCGCAACTGCACCTTGGCCAGGTCGACCGGCCGGTCGAGCCGGCCGCCGCCTTGACCGTGAACATCCTGAACTGCACCGCCTGTTCCAGCTGCGGCGGCATCGCCATGTGATCGTGCCGCATCCGGATGCGGGGCGACCTCGGCCAGGTTGGAGCTGGGGTCCGGCCGCTTGCCGGGCCTTACAACAGCGTCAGCCGGCCGATCAGATCGTCGGCGTCGCGCACCAGCTCCCTCACCCCCTCGCGCTGCAACTGGGCGACGACCTGCCAGTCCTTCTCGGCGCGCTCGTCGTTGCGCGAGGTGAGCCCGTACATCTCGCGCGCGCGTTCGAGCGTGACGGCGAGACCGGTATACCAATGCGCCAGGTCGCGCGGCAGCGGACTGTCGAGCAGCCCGATCGAACTGCCGAGCGAGCGGAAAATCGGGCTGTAATCGCGCTCGGCCCGGAAGTGGCGGTAGAAACCATCGACCGCCATGCTGGTGTCGGCCTCGACCGTGTTGAGACGCATCAGCGAGATGCGCAGCGCTTCGAGTTCGCCGGCCAGAGCCGAGGCGACATTGCGCCGGGCCCGGCGCAGCATGCTGCGCTGCTGCACCGAGCTGGCGATGAAGCCGGAAAAACCGCCTACCGCGCCGCCGGCCACCGCACCCGCGATCTGCGACCAGGGAATGTCGATCATCGCCGGATCCACACGGTTCGGCCGGGCTCGAGCGCGGTGCCGGGCTGCACCGGATCGGTGCGCACGAAGAACGTGTTCAGGTCGTAATCGCCGACCGCGCGGGCGGCGCGCCAGGTCGCAAAGTCGCCGAGGCGCCGGATCTCGGTGACGGTGGCGGCGACCGCCTCGCCATCGCCCGCCGCGACGAGCCCGACGCGGGCGCCGATGGCGATGCCGCCCAGCTCGTCCTCGCGCACGTTGAACGCGAACCACGGCGCGTCCGACGCGACCAGGATCAGGCTGGTGCGTCGCGGCACCGTCGCTTCGCCGAGTTCGGCGACGACCGTCCCGATCGTGCCGTCGACCGGCGCCACCACGCGCAGCTTCTCGGCCCGGCGCAGCGCGACCGCGAGCGACGCGTCGGCCTGCGCGACCTTGCGGTCGGCGAGTGCCCGTTCTTCCGCCGTCGGGCCGCGCGCCGCCTTGCGATGGGCCGCCTCCGCCGCGATCAGGTCGGCGCGGGCCGAAGCGATGCCCGCGCGCGCCGTGTCGAGCGCCTGTTCCGACGCGGTGGCGCTGCTGGCCAGCGCGCTGGTGCGGGTGAATTGCTGTTCGGCGAGCGTCACGTTCGCCTTGGCCTTCTCGACTTCACGCGCCGCCATGTCGACCAGTTCGCGACGCGGACCGGCATAGATCCTGTCGCGCGTCGCCTGCGCCTGCCCGACCGTGGCCCGCGCCTCGGCCACTGCGGCGGTGAGTTCGGGGCTTTCGAGTTCGACCAGCACCGTGCCCGCTGCGACGCGGTCGCCTTCCTTGTGCGGGATGGCGGCGACGCGGCCGCTGACTTCGGGGGCGATCTTGATCTCGGTCGTACGCGCCATGCCGATCGGCGCGCGCGGGCCGTTGTCGCCGCGCAGCACGATCGCGGCTGCGACGCCGGCCGCAACGGCGATGGCGGCGATGGCGGCGATGGCAAGCAATCTAGGTCGCATGGGCCCATCTCCAGCGGCGCAGCCGCGCGCCTGCGATCGCGAAAACGAAATATACCACGCCAAGCGCCAGCAGGTTGATCCAGTCGCCGGCGACTTCGCCCAGGCTGGCGCCCATCTGGTTGATGCGCACCAGCCCGTCGATCGCCGATTCAGACGGCAGGAGGCGGCCGGCGGCGCGCAGCGCCGACGGAATCGCTTCGCCCGGCCAGGCGAGTCCGACCAGGAAGAATTGCGGCAGGCTCGTCGCGATGACGAGCACGACGGCGGTCTCGGGATGTTTGCACCACAGGCCGACGGCCTGGCCGAGCAGGCTGGTCGCGAACAGGAAACAGGCGGCGAAGACGAGCAGGTCGAGCGGCGCGCCCACCGCTGCGAACCCGTAGAGATGCGGCAGCAGGTAGAAATAGAGCAGCAGCGCGGGCAAATAGAGAACGAGATGCGCCAGCGCATGGCCGAGCAGCCCGGTCGCCGAGGCGCGCGCCATCTGGCTGTCGCGCCCGCCGCGCTCGAAGCTGGCGCCGCCCAGCATCGCGCTGCCGATCAGCAAGGTCTGCTGCAGGATCAGGATGAAGGCGGCGGGCACGATGTAGCTGGCATAGCCGCCGGTGGGATTGAACAACGGCACCGGCAGCACGGTGGCTGGCGATGAAGCGGCCAGGCCCGATGCGACGATGCCGGTCGCGCGCGCGTCGCTGGTCGCGAGCGACAGATTGACGGTGCCCGCCGCTTCGGCGATGCCGCCCAGCGTCGCGTTGAAGACGAGAAAATACGCCGAATCGACATAGGCCGGCAGCCTCGCCGGCTGGCCTTTCAGCACGTCGCGCGTGGTGCCTTCCGGGATCAGCAGAATGCCGAACGTCCGGCGTTCGAAAATCGACCGCTGCGCCTCGGCGAGCGTATCGGCGCGCACCGCGACGCGCAGCGCGCTGTCGGCATCGAGCGTCATGATCAGCTCGCGGCTGAGTTCGGTCCGGTCGTGATCGACCACCGCGATGGGCACGTGCCGCAAGGTCTGTCCGATATAAGGCTGCGGATAGAACAGGCCGTAGATCACCGGTGCGGCGACCAGCACGCCTTTGACGCTGCGATCGGCCATCACGCGCGCGAGCTCGCCGCGAAAGGCGCCCACCAGCGTGGTCGGCTGCAGCTTGAGCGGCGCCGGCGGCGCCGGCCGCGCTGCGGGTTTGCGCGCCACCACATGCAGCCGCCACAGCGCCAGGCCGACGAACAGAATCGCGAGCAGGGCGAGCACGAAGAAAGCGCCGAGCGAGCTCCGCAGCGGTGCGCCCCGCGCCGCCTGGTCGAACAACACTTCGAGATACCAGCGCAACGGCAGCACGTCGGACCAGCCGCGCGCGAATCCCAGCATGCCGACGCGGGGAAATCCGACGCCGGCGAAGCCGAACGCCGGCGACACGACCAGTCCGCACAGGCTGAGCCCCAGCGCCAGGTTGCGCGTCAGCAGCGGCAGCAGCGCGCCCAACCCCTGATAGGCGAGGATCAGCAGGCATGCCGCGGCGGTCACCAGCACCGAACTGCCCTGGAACGGCAGGCCGTAGCCCACGTGCAGGATCAGCGTCAGCACGATCATCAGCGTGACGAAGATGCAGAAGAGCGGCGCCAGCTTGCCGGCGAAGGCCACCAACGGATTGCCGCCGGCGGCGCGCAGCCAGCCGCGCATCGAACGGCGCGAGAATTCCGAACCGACCGCATAGCAGGTCGACACCGTAACGATCACGTGCAGCACCATCGGCAGCACGGCGCGCAGCAGGAACTGGCCGTAATTGAAGGCCGGGTTGGTCAGCACATATTGCTCGACGCGCAGGCTGCCGCCGGTCTTCGCCGTGTCGGCGGCAGGGGGTGCGATGGCGGCGATGGCGAATTGCGTCGCGTCGTTCAGCGCCTTCAAGGCGGCGTTGCCCGGCGTCATGAACTGCGTGTTGTAGAACAGCGGAATCTGCGGCCGCCGGCCGGCGGCAAGGTCGCGCTCGAAATTCTCGGGGATGTAGGCGGCGGCGACGGCGTCGCCCGAACGGATCGCGCGCATCGCGGCGGCGAGATCGTCGACGCGCTGCTTGACCGCGACCCCGGGCGCCGCATCCATCACGTGCGCGAAGGCGACCGATGTCGGCGAACGGTCGGCATCGACCACCGCGACGCCGAGATCGCGGATGACCGCACTGCTGAAGGTCAGCGCCAGCACCGTGAAGGCGATCAGCGGCACGCCCAGCATCAGGAACAGCGCCACGCGATCGCGCAGGATCCAGCGCAACTCGCGCGTCGCGACCAGCGCGAAGCCGGAGCGCGGCGGGCGTTTCACCCTCTTTTCCCGTCATGGCGAATCATCGCGACGCGTTCGGCCAGTCGGCATAGGCGCTCATGCCGGGACGCAGCCCGTCGATCGGTGCGGTCGGATAGGCGCGGATGGCGAAGGTGCGCAGATCGAAATCGCCGGTCGCGCGCGTCGCGCGCCAGCCGGCATATTCGCCCTTGGCGGCGATGAGCTTGACCTCGGCCGTGACTTTGCGGCCGTTCAGCGCCGGCAGGCGAACGTCGAATTTGTCGCCGACTTTGAGTCCCTTCGACAGATCCTCGCGCAGATCGAAGCGCAGCCACACGTCGCGTATATCGACCAGCGACAGCAGCGGCACGCCCGGCGCCACCACCTCGCCCGCTTCGATCTTGATGTCGAGCACTTGCGACGGCGCGGGCGCCTTCACCACGAGCTGATCGACCATCGCCTGCAAGGTCGCGGCCGAGGCAGCGGCCTGAACCACTTTGGCCTCGGCCATGCGCACTTCTTCGACGGTGAATCCGGCGACGGCCTGCTGATAGGCAAGCCGCGCCTGGTCCTGGCTGCGCTGCGCGACGCGGAGCGCAGCCGTCGCCTGGTCGAGCCGCTGGCCCGAGGCGAACTGGCTCGAAGCCAATGAGCGCACGCGGTCGAACGTCTCCTGCGCCAGCGCAACGTTGGCGATCGAACGTTCCAGGTCAGCCTTGCGGATCTCGACTTCTTCGCTGCGCGTGCCGGCATGGATCCGCGCGAGCTCGGCGTCGGCGACGGCGCGTCCGGCCTGCGCCTCGGCGAGCTTGGCGAGCAGTTCGGGATTGTCGAGCGCGAGCAGGGCCGCCCCCGCTTCGACATTCTGGCCGCGCAGGACGAAGATCTTCGCGACCCGCCCGTCGACCCGCGCCGCCATGTCGGTGCGCGTGCTGTCGGCCTCGCCCTGAATCATCAGCGACGACGGAAAAGACAGGTACCAGGCGGCAGCGACCATCCCCGCAAAGAGCAACGCGGCGACGGCCAGCGCGCGCCGGTTGCGAGTGTGCGGCAGCGGTTCTGGATTGGTCACATCGGCTCCTGTTCACCAGGCGAATTCCAGCGCCAGGCCGAGATGGTTGCGTCCGCGCGCTGTGTTCGCGACCGCGCGGTGATGGTTACCGGTCGCGACCGGCGCAGCACGATCAGCTCGCCTGCTTGTGCAGCACCAGAAGCGCAAGTGTCGCGACAATCGGCAGCGCCAGCGCGGCGAAGCCGATCAAGGCGTAGCCCAGGCCGCCGGCGATGGCGCCGGCGGCAAAGGCAAGCACCGCGGGCAGCATCTTGGCAATACGAGCCCGGGCCGCGGCGTCTGCGGCAGGCGCGCCGCCGCGGCGCAACTCGACCAGGTCGAGCACGATCTGGGTCACGTTGCCGGTCATCACCGTGGTCGGCGGCAGCGCGCTGAAAATGCTGCGCGAGGCGGCGTTCTGCACCGCCATGGCGCTGACGCCGAACAAGCCGGCGAGAATCGCGAGCGGCTGGTCGCCGCTGGTGAACGGACCGCACCACAGGGCGACTGCCATGAACGCGGCCAGCAGCACCGCTTCGACCGCGAACACGCCGCGCGCGGGATCGTGGCCGCCCTTGACGCGCCAGGCGAGAAACAGGTTGGTCGTGGCGGCCGCCAGCATGAACATCGGCAAGGCGGCGAGCTTGGCGATGACGCCCAGCTGCGGATGCGCGATGGCGGCGCCGATCAGCACGAAGTTGCCGGTAATGTGCGCCGTGAACAGGCCGTAGAGACCGACGAAGGCGATCGTGTCGACGCTGCCCGCGACGATGGCCTGCAGCGATGCGTCGACGCGGACGTGGTTCATGGGCGCGTACGGTAGCGCTCGGCCGGCATCGCGGCCAGCACCAAGCCGCCATGCCGGTTGCAAGCCGAGCTGTCGCCCATCGTCGTTCCGCCGTCGCTGCCCGCTTGCCCGGCGCTGCTCTCGAAGTGCGGCGCCCCGTCCAACGCCGGCGCGGCCTTCACCGGCGCAGCTGCACCTTGGCGAGGTCGACCAGCTGGTCGAGGCGGCCGTTCATCACCGCCTTGACCATGAACATGCCGAAATTCGCCGCCTGCTCGAGCGTCTTCTGCGGCGGCATGGCGAGTTCCTGGCGCGCGCTGACGACATCGACCAGCACCGGCCCGTCATGGGCGAAGGCCTGTTCGAGCGCCGCTTGCACGTCACCGGGATGCTCGACGCGAATGCCCTTGATGCCCATCGCTTCGGCCATGGCGGCGAAGTTGGGATTGATCAGCTCGCAGCCAGTGTCGAGAAAGCCGTTGGCCTTCATCTCCATTTCGACGAAGCCCAGCGTGCCGTTGTTCAGCACCACGACTTTCACCGGCAAAGCCAGT
The DNA here is from genome assembly GCA_028291365.1 of Rhodospirillales bacterium. Taxonomy (GTDB): domain Bacteria; phylum Pseudomonadota; class Alphaproteobacteria; order BOG-932; family Roseiterribacteraceae; genus Roseiterribacter. Next base: position 9,261 of record JAQGIE010000088.1, on the reverse strand, counting down.
TGGCTCAGCGTGATGAAGTCGCCCATCATCATGGTGAAGCCGCCGTCGCCTGACAGCGACACGATTTGGCGCTCGGGAAACGCCGCCTGCGCGCCCAGCGCCTGCAGCATCGCGTTGGCCATCGAGCCGTGGTTGAACGAGCCCAGCAGCCGCCGCTTGCCGTTCATTTTCAGATAGCGCGCCGCCCACACGGTCGGCGTGCCGACATCGCAGGTGAACACCGCGTCGTCGTCGGCGAGATCGCTCACCAGCTTGGTCAGCTGCTGCGGGTGAATGATGGTGCTGCCCGCGCGCACTTCGGCCAGCGCGTCGAGATCGCGCCGCGCCTCGGCGTAATGCGCCAGCGCCGCGTCGAGATGGAAGCGGTCGCTTTTGTCGACGAGCAGCGGATCCAGCGCCTGCAGGGTCGTCTTGACGTCGCCGAGCAGGCCGAGACCGAGATGGCAGCGATTGCCCAGCGCTTCGGCGCGCAGGTCGATCTGCGCCACGAAGGCGTGTTCGGGATAGAATTGCCGGTAGGGAAAATCGGTGCCGAGCAGCAGCAGCGTGTCGCATTCCTTCATCGCGGCGTAGCCCGACGCGACGCCGATCAGGCCAGTCATGCCGACATCGTAGGGGTTGTCGTATTCGACATGATCCTTGCCGCGCAGCGTGTGCACGATCGGCGCCTTCAGGCGCGCTGCCAGCGTGATGATCTCGTCATGCGCCCCGGCGCAGCCGGCGCCGCACATCATGGTGATGCGGCTGGACTCGTTGAGGACGCCGGCGAGTTTGTGCAGCCCGGCGTCGCCCGGCCGCACCGTCGGCGCTTGGGGCGCGAGCCAGCTCGGCGGGTCTTTTGCGAGCGGCTTCAGCGCCACGTCGCCGGGAATGACGACGACCGCGACGCCGCGCCTGGCGATCGCGGTGCGCATGGCGCGTTCGAGGATCTGCGGCAGCAGCGTGGGGTTCGAGACCAGCTCGACATAGTGGCTGCATTCCTTGAACAGGAATTCCGGATGGGTCGCCTGGAAATAATCGACGCCGATCTCGGTCGACGGAATATGAGCGGCGATGGCGAGCACCGGCGCCCCGCTGCGATGGCAGTCATAGAGGCCGTTGATCAGATGCAGATTGCCCGGCCCGCAACTGCCGGCGCAGACGGCGAGCTGCCCGGTGAGCTGCGCTTCGGCGCCCGCCGCGAAGGCGGCCGACTCTTCGTGGCGCACATGTATCCACGCGATCTTGCCGCGCTTGCGCAGCGCCTCGGTCAAGCCGTTCAGCGAATCGCCGACAACGCCGTAGATGCGCTGCACCCCGGCCTGTTCCAACATGGCGGCGATGTAATGGGCGGCGGTTTCGGGCATGGGGATCCTCGCTGCGCGGCCGACGGTGGGGCGGTCGTTCGGGGAACGAGGGAGGGGCGCGGAAGTCTCAGGCGGGGGCGGTCAGCTCGTGCCTCGGAAGGAAGCAGCGGCGGATCCGGTGCATCACCTGCGCGATCGCGGCGAGCGTTGCCCGACAACGGCGGTCGCCTGCCGGCTGCGACGATCGAAGGCGCCTGCGAAGCGCGAAGCAACGCTGCTGCAGCTCCAGCCCGGACTCGACATTGAACAAGAACCGTGGCCGCAATTGCGCGCGCTGCTTTCCGACATGCGGCGACTGACGACGCACATCATCGCGGCGACGTAGACGACGATGCGCGCCGCGCTCACAGCCCCCGCACCGGCTCCCCGCAATGGGGGCACACCCGCACGCGGGTCATCCGGTGCGTCAGCAGCAGCACCCACACCGTGCCGGCGAGCACCGCCACCGTGAACACGGCGGCGGGAATGGCGCGGCTGATGCCGAGGCGGTCGGCGAGGAAGTCGAGTTTGGGGCCGACCTCGGTCAGGCTCCACGACCACAGCCAGATCATCAGCGGGACCATCGCCAGGCCCGAGAAATAGGGCAGCATCGTCGGCGGCAGGTTCTTGAGCCAGGTCGTCGCGTTGGTCAGCGCACCGCCGCCCTTGAGGCTGATCGATTTACCCTTGGCCCCGGTCGAAAGCTCGACCCAGGCGGCGTCGCCGCCAACGTCCGCGGACGTTGGGCGCGGACGTGCGGACGTCGGGTGCGGACGTTGCGCCGCTGGGTCCGCGGACGATGCTGCGGACAGTGAGGTGGCTGCGGACGTTGGTGCGGACGTCGGCAGCACATCGCCGCCACGGTCCGCGGACGGTGGCGCGGACGTCTGCGGACGTTCTACGGACATTGGTGCGGACAGTGGCTCGTCCGCGCGGACCGCGTCATCGTCCGCATGCAGGTCCTCGCGCGCCAGGGTTCGGCGCAGCAGGTCGGCGGTGGCAGCGCCCAGCGCGAGCGCGTCGAGGCGCGCGGCGAGCCGGTCGAACACCCCGTCTTCGACCCAGCGCCGGACGCGGCGGCGGATGGCGTCGCCATTGCCGCGCGAGGCGGGCAGGCGGCGCCACCTCGTGCCGGTCGCGGTCAGCCACAGCAACGCATCGACCACGACCCGATTGTCGATCACCGGCCCGAACTGTTTCCGGTCCTGCGGCGCCGGGAAGAACAACGCGATCAGCTCCCACTCGGCATCGGTCAGCCGGTCGAACGTCGCCATGGTCGCCTCACGATCGAGTCCCCAATCCGGCAACGATGCGTGATTCGCGAGGGCCGATCCATGGCCGTGGCGGCAACGACGCGGCAGTCAAACAAAAACGGCGCGGACGGAGATCCGCGCCGTTTCTTGTTGGCAGCGCCCGTTACAGCGGCGGCATGTTTTCGATCAGCTTGTCGACCGCGAGTTGAATCGCTTCGGCCAGCGGCGGCGCGTTTTCCAGCGTCGTGGCCGTGGTGCTGCGTCCCTCGGACGACGCCTGCCAGATGAGACGGCCTTGCCGCGCATCGAAGGCAGAGACCTGCACCGTGACCAGCGTGCCGCCGGCGCGAACGCCGAGAATACCGTCCTGCTGGATCGCTTTCGCGACCGAGCCCTGCACGATGGCGTCGACGCCGAGCGTCGTGCTGATCTGGCGCAGCGCCGATGAATCGGGAATGCCGGAGCTGGTATAGGCATCGAGGAATCGCGCCCATACGGTCGCCTGTCCGGCGTCGTTCAGTTTCGTAATCGCCTCGGCCGGGCTGATGATCCGGATGCCCGGATTCTTCGCTGCGATGCGCGGTCCGATCGTCTGGTTGATCCGCTGCCCTTCGCCCGGTGCGAGGCTGGAATTGGTGACCGGGAAGATCGCAATGGACCTGATCGTTCCGGGCGTGTGGGTCGGCTCGGTATACGCGTTCACCTTGGCGCTTTGGCTTGCACATGCGCAAAGCAGCACCAGCGCGGCACACGCGATCAGTTTCTTCATCAGGTCCCCCAGCGTTTTCTTGTTCGGGCCGCCCTGCCAAGCGGCCGAATTCGAATAAACCACGCCGATGTGATGGGAAACCAGGATTGGTGGCGCGCGACGGCAGCACCAACGGACAACCCAAGCCGAGTAAGGTGCGCATCTTGTTGTGCGGCGTTGCGGCTCAGATCGACCGGACGCGCCCGGTCGACCGCCGCATCGGCACATCCAAAGGAGCACGACGAAGTTGAACTCGGTGGTGACGGTCCTGATCCTGCTGCTCGCGGTCGTGGTGAGCGGGCCGCTCGCACGGCTGAGCCGGCTGCCGCTGCCGCTGGTGCAGATCGCGCTCGGCGCGCTGATCGCGTACTCGATCATCACGCCGGTCCAGCTCGATCCCGACCTGTTCTTTCTGCTGTTCCTGCCGCCGCTGCTGTTCGTCGATGGCTGGCGCATCCCCAAGGACGGGCTGCGCCGCGATGCGGCGATCATTCTCGAACTGGCGCTGGGCCTGCTCGTCTTCACCGTGCTCGGCGTCGGCCTGTTCGTTCACTGGCTGATCCCTTCAGTGCCGCTGCCGGTCGCCTTCGCGCTGGCCGCGGTGGTGTCGCCGACCGATCCGATCGCGGTGCAGGCGATCGCCGCGCGGGTGCGGATTCCAAAACGCATGATGCGGATCCTCGAAGGCGAGGCGCTGCTCAACGACGCGTCGGCCCTGGTCTGCCTGCGCTTTGCCGTCGGGGCCACGCTCACCGGCAGCTTTTCGCTGGCCCAAGCATCCGCAACCTTTCTGTGGCTGGCGATCGGCGGCATCGCGATCGGCGTCGGCTTCACGCTCGTCGTCGCGAAAACCGAGCGCTGGATCGGCTCGCATCTCGGCGAGGACACCGGCACGCCGATCCTGACCAGCCTGCTGATTCCGTTCGGCGCCTATCTGCTCGCCGAAGCGGTGCATTGTTCGGGCGTGCTCGCCGCGGTCGCGGCCGGCATTTCGATGAGCTACGCCGAACGTGCGGGCGAGGTCACGGCGCTCACCAGGGTCAAACGCGGCGCCGTCTGGGACATGGTGCAGATGGCCGCCAACGGCGTGATCTTCGTGCTGCTGGGCGAACAGATCCCCGGCATCCTGGAACGCGCCGACGCGACGGTGCAGATCGCCGGCCATGACGATGCCTGGTGGCTCGCGGTCTATGTGCTCGCGATCAGCGCCGCGCTCGCATTGCTGCGGTTCGTCTGGGCCTGGACGTCGCTGCGCCTGACTTTGTTTCGCGAGGCGCGGCGCGGCGAGGCACCACGCCAGGTGAGCTTGCGCCTGGTCGCCGCAATGTCGTTCGCCGGCGTCAAAGGCGCGGTCACGCTGGCGGCGGTGCTCACCCTGCCGCTCGCGCTCACCAACGGCGCGCCGTTCCCGGCGCGCGATCTCGCGATCTTCATCGCCGCCGGCGTGATCCTGGTGTCGCTGGTCACGGCCAGTATCTGCCTGCCGCGGCTGCTGCGGAATCTGGAACTGCCGGAACCCTCGGCGCGGGCCGAGTTGGACCGCGCCCGTGCGCTGGCGGCGCGGGTCGCGATCCGGGCGATCGAGCAGGCCCAGCACGACATGGCGGAAGACGGCAGCGACGCCGACCTGATTGCCGATGCCTCGAGCCGCATCATGGCGCTGCACCGCCATCGCGTCGACTTGACGCCGCACGATCCCGCCGAAGCGGCGCAGACGCGCAAGGTCGAGAAGATCGAGCGGCAGTTGCGGCTGGCGGGCCTGCGCGCCGAACGGACCGAGATCTTCCGGCTGGCGCAGGCGCGCGAGCTCGGCGACGAGGCGGCGCGCAAGGTCATCCGCGAAATCGACCTGCTCGAAGCGCGCTACAGTATCTGAGGCGAGTCGAACCGCCGCCCCGCTGTTCGACTTGGCGCAGGCCGGTCCGCATGGTCGAGTGCACCCGATGTCACGATGGGGATTCGGTCCATGATGCATGCGGCTCTGCTCGTTCGCACCACACTCGCGGCCGCACTGTTCGGCGTCATCACAGTGGCGGGCCACGCCGGCGCCGAGACCCATCGCCTGCCGGCGACGCCGCAGACAGTCGCGTGGGGCAATTACGATGCGAGCGCCAGGCCGGTGCTGCGCATCCGTTCCGGCGACCTTGTCGTGGTTGATACGCTGCTGACGAGCAGCCCGACCGCGCTCGAACGAGCCGGCGTCGTACCCCAAGAAGTCGAGCAGAGTCTGCGCGACATTTTTCAGGCGGTCACCGATCGCGGCCCGGGCGGGCATATCCTGACCGGACCGATCTTCGTCGAAGGCGCCGAGCCGGGCGACACGCTGGAAGTGCGCATCCGCAAGATCGATCTCGCGATTCCATATGCCTATAACGGTTTCCGCTATGGCGCGGGCCTGCTGACGGACGAGTTTCCCTATGCCCGGATGAAGATCATTCCGCTCGATCGCGACCGGCAAGTCGCCAATTTCGCACCGGGCATTCAGATCAAGCTGCATCCTTTCTTCGGCAGCATGGGCGTGGCGCCGCCGCCGGCGTTCGGGCGCTATGACTCGACGCCGCCCACCGTGCATGGCGGCAACATGGACAACAAGGAACTGGTCGCGGGAACGACGCTTTATCTCCCGGTCCATACGAGCGGCGCGCTGTTCGAAGTCGGCGACGGCCATGCCGGCCAGGGCAACGGTGAAGTCGACGTGACGGCCATGGAAACGTCGCTGACCGGCACGCTCGAATTCATCGTGCACAAAAATACCAAGCAGGCCTATCCGCGCGCCGAGACGCCGACCCATTTCATCGCCATGGGATTCGACGACGATCTCAGCATCGCCGCGCACAAGGCGGTGCGGGAGATGATCGACTTTCTGGTGGCCGAGAAGAGACTGAGCCGCGATGACGCCTATATGCTGGTCAGCGTCGCCGGCGATCTCGCCATCACGCAAATCGTCGACCGCAACAAGGGCGTGCACGTGATGCTGGCCAAGGAGCTGTTCGCCAGGCCGTGAACACGCCGGCGAGCTTGCGATTCACAGCGCCATCCGCGTCCGCTCGCCCTCGAACATGAAAACAAATTCAGGATGGGTTTTGCGCCGCGGCCAGCGCCGATCGCGGCTGCACATATTAAAGTTATCGTCAGCCTTCTCGGCTAGGGCTTGCTCGCGTGGTAGTCACACGAGCGAGGTCCAATGGCGTTCTCGGTCCGCGACGTTCCAACCTTCCTCAGAAGCGCCAAGACCGACGCGCGGGCCACCGCGCTTCGGCGCGATTTCGGCGCGGCGGAGGGATTCAACCGGCTCTACGCCGAGCTCGGCGATCCGTGGAAGTCGGAAGCGAGACGCAGGTCGTCGTACCAGGATCGCAAGAACGGCAAGCTGGTCGAGTGTTTGCCGGCGGCGCAATTCGACCAGGTGCTCGATCTCGGTTGCGGTCTCGGCGGCTTGACGCGGCTGCTCGCCGGCCGTGCCGCGCAGGTCACCGGCACCGACGTGGCGGCGAGCGCGATCGCGGGCGCGAAAGTCGCCTCGGCGGATTTCGCCAATCTCCGCTACCTGCAGAGCGACATTCTCAACCTGCCGGACGAATTCACCGGCCGCTTCGACGTCGTGATCGTCGCCGACGTTCTGTACTATATCGACCCGCTGCCCGACGCGCTGCTGAAGCAGGCGGTTGCCAAGATCACCGCGACGCTGCGGCCGAACGGCCATTGCCTGGTCGCCGATCATTATTTCTCGGGCTTCGACCGCGACTCGCGCGCGTCGGTCCGCATCCATGACGCGTTCCGCTGGTCGCCCTCGCTGCAGCATGTGTCGCAGCGGCGCGGCTGGTTCTATGTCGCCGACCTGCTGCGCAAGAGCGGATAACGCCGCGCGCATTGCACCGAGCGCCGTGAGGGAAACGGCATGATCCGCACCTGTTGTGCAGTTGCGCTGGTGCTGGCGGTTTCGGCGCCTGCGGCGGCGGGGCCGCCATTCTTCACCGATGATCCGCAGCCGCCGGAACTCGGCCATTTCGAAATCAACATCGCCGCGCAGGGCGTCCGGCACAGCGGCGGACGCGAGGGCTTCGTGCCGGGCGTCGATGCCAATTACGGCGCCACGCCCGACCTGCAACTGCATCTCGCGGCCGGGCTCGCAACGCAAAAGAGCAATGGGCAAGCGGCCGTGTATGGCTATGGCGATACCGAACTCGGCGCCAAATTCCGCTTTCTGCACCAGGAGGAAATCGGCTGGGACGTCGCGGCCTATCCGATCGTCGTGCTGCCGAGCGGCGACGCGCGGCGCGGTCTCGGCGCCGGACATACGCGCACCTTGCTTCCGCTGTGGGTGCAGAAGGATTTCGGCGACTGGTCGACCTTTGGCGGCGGCGGCTATTGGATCAATCCGGGCGCCGGCAACAAGAATTATTGGGTCGCGGCGTGGGCGCTGCTGCGGCGGATCGACGACCGGCTGTCGCTGGGTGGCGAGCTGTTCCATCAGACCAGCGGCGGCGCCGACAATCCGGCGCGCAGCGGCTTCAATGTCGGCGGCCTGCTGCAAGTGACCGACAACGGTCACCTGCTGTTTTCCGCCGGACGCGGACTGACCCAGGCCACGGCGACGAACCAGTTCTCGTACTATCTCGGCTACCGGATCGAGTTCTGAGGCAGCGGCATCTCCGGCGCGTGGTGCTGGCGCTCGGGAGGACCGTACGGACGACACCCGTGCCGGGCTGTCATTTCGTACCGAGCTTTCGCGCCAGATCGATGAAGGCGCGCAGCCCCGCCGGTACGTGACGCCGTCCCGGATAATAGAGACACAGGCCCGGAAAAGGCGGCGTCCAGTCTTCCAGCATGCGCACCAATCTTCCCGCAGCGACGTCGCTGGCCACCGTCCAGTCGGTGAGATAGGCGATCCCGAGGCCGGCGAGCGCGGCTTCGCGAATCAAGCCGGACTCGTCGAGCGTGAGGTCGCCCGGTACGTCGAGCGTCAGCACCTGGCCGCGCCGTTCGAATTCCCAGCGATAGATCTTGCCGCTCGCCATGCGCGCGCGGATGCAGCGATGCGCCATCAGATCGGCGGGCACGCGCGGCCGTTTCTTGTCCTTGAGATAGGACGGCGAAGCGACGATGCCGGAACGGATTTCGGGACCGATCGACACCGCGATCATGTCCGCGGGTACCGCCTCGGCGATGCGGATCCCGGCGTCGAATCCGTCGGCGACGATGTCGATCAAACGCCCTTCAGTGACGAGCTCGAGCTTCATCTCGGGATAGAGTCGTACGTACTCGAGAAAGAGCGGCGTCAGCAGATGCTGGGCGGCTCCCAGCGACGTGTTGATGCGCAACGTACCGGCCGGCGTGTCGCGATGCTGGTTGACGCCCTCCATCGCGAAGCGGATTTCGCCGAGCGCCGGCGCGACGCGCGCGACGAACTGATCGCCCGCTTCGGTCAGCGCGACGCTGCGCGTGGTGCGGTTGAATAGCCGCACGCCCAAGCGCGCTTCGAGCGCAGCGACGGCGTGGCTCAGCGCCGAAGTCGACATGCCGAGCTCGGCCGCAGCCGCGCGGAAGTTGCCACGACGGGCGACGGCCACCACGGCTTCGAACTCGTTCAGTCCGCTCTTAGGTCCGGCCATGGCGATTGTCCTGGTTCCTGCATCAGCTTGTGCTGATTTATGCCGCTTATCCGGACAAACCAGGGCGCCACATCCTCCACCTCAACCCGAGGAGCCCAGCCCATGCAGACCATTGACCGCATCTATGTCGACGGCGAATTCGTGCCGCCGCACGGCAGCGCGACGTTCGACCTGATCAATCCGACGACGGGCGCCGTGATCGGGCGCGTGCGGTTGGGCAACGAGGCCGACGTGAACCTCGCCGTCGCCGCCGCCAAGCGTGCGTTCGGAAGCTTCTCGCGCACCAGCAAAGAAGAGCGCATCGCGCTGCTGCACCGGCTGCA
>JAQGIE010000081.1 GCA_028291365.1 Rhodospirillales bacterium | reverse complement strand
GCCATTCGCGTCCTGTTAGGACGTCTTCCATGTGCTTGAGTCTAGACTCAAGGAAGCCATCAAAGAACTTACGCATTGGCGTCTCGTCCGTGTCGCCGGAAAACTTGAAGAAGGACCACGGCTGGCTCGCCGCTTCCACTGAAGCGAGCGCTGCGAACAGCCATTCCTTTACCTCACTACGGCCGCGCGGTTCGGCAGGCATCAGCTTGCTGCTCAGCTCGCCGAGATGAAGCAGGATAGCACCACTTTCGAAGATCGAAATTTCACCATCGCTCAACCACGGCACTTGGCCGAAGGGCTGGTGCGCAAAATGCTGGGCAGCACGATCCCGGAAGGACACGCTTTCCACACGATAGGGCAAGCCAGCCTCTTCCAGTGCCCAGCGCACCCGTATGTCGCGCACGTGGCCGCGCGGCATGTCGGGAACCCAATCGAAGGTGGTGAGAATCATGTCGCTCATTCGCAATCTCCAAGGAACACGGGAAGCTTGTCCAGGAGGCCGCTCCAGCCTTCCTCGTGACTTGTGCGGGCCTCTTCGTCAGGCAAGTGCTCGTGCGCTTGCGCGGGGAATGAGCTTGCGCAGTCCGAAGCTACCGAGTTAGACAAGCTTAGACAACCATGAGCCTCGCTCTTTCAGCAGCGCGCCTGGCCGACGGCTGGGCCTCGGACGTTCGCATCGACATCGATGCGAAGGGCCAGATCGATTCGATTACGACCGAACCGAATTCGAGCCGCCTCGTCGCGGTTCCCGCCGCGGTCAATCTGCACAGTCACGCCTTCCAGCGCGCGATGGCCGGGCTGGCCGAACGCCAGAACGCGCAGCTCGACGATTTCTGGGCCTGGCGCGAAGCCATGTACCGGTTTCTCGACCGGATGAATCCCGACCAGATCGAAGCCATCGCTGCGCAGCTTTATGTCGAACTGCTCGAGAGCGGCTACGGCCATGTCTGCGAGTTCCATTACGTGTGGAACGATCCGGACGGCCGGCCCTATCGCGATCCGACCGTCACCGCGCGCGCCATCCGCAACGCCGCCGAACGCACCGGCATCGGCTTGAGCCTGGTGCCGGTTCTGTACAGTCACGGAAATTTCGGCGCGCAGCCGCCCCAGCACGGGCAGCGGCGCTTCCTGCACACGGTCGACTCGTTCCTGTCTTTGGTCGACCTGCTGCAGCCCGAAGCGATCGCGCTGCACAGTCTGCGCGCGGTCAGCGCGGCGCAACTGCACGAAGTCGCCGCCGTAACCGATCTGCCGCTGCACATCCACATCGCCGAACAGCAGCGCGAAGTCGAGGATTGCCTGGCCTGGTCGGGCCTGCGCCCGGTCCAGTGGCTGCAGCGCAATGTCGACCTGTCGTCGCGCTGGACCTTGGTGCACGCCACGCACATGACGGAAGACGAGGCCGTCGAAACCGCCAGGAGCGGCGCCGTCGTCGCGCTGTGCCCGTCGACCGAGGGCAATCTCGGCGACGGGTTCTTCCAGGCCGAAGCCTATCTGGGCGCCGGCGGACGCTTCGGCATCGGCTCCGACAGCCATGTTTCCACCAGCCCGGTCGAGGAGTTGCGCTGGTTCGAATATGGCCGCCGGCTGCGCACGCGCCGGCGGGCCCTCACTGCCGGCGACGGCTGCACCCAGGTCGGCGCTTTTCTGTGGCAGCGCGCGGCTGAATGCAGCGCGCTGTCGGCCAATGCGCCGATCGGCACGATCGCGAAAGGCCAGCGCGCCAACCTCGCCCTGCTCGACCGCGACCATCCCACGCTGGTCGGGCGCGACGGTGACACGCTGCTCGACAGTTTCGTATTCAGTGGCGGCGGCGGTGCGGTCGCCGAAGTCTGGGTCGCGGGCAAGCGCGTGGTCGAACAGGGTCGCCATGTCGCGCGCGACGAGATCGCCGCCGACTATCGCCGTGCCATCGCCGAGCTGCTCGCATGACCGCGCCCGCCTACGCCAAGGTGAAAACGCAGCTGTTGCGCCGTATCAGCAACGGCCGCTGGCGCGCCGGCGACCGCATTCCGTCCGAACACGAATTGATGCGCGAATTCGGCGTCGCCCGCATGACCGTCGGTCGCGCGCTGCGCGAGCTTACCGACGAGGGTTGGCTGCTGCGCACGCAAGGCGTCGGCACCTTCGTCGGCGGCGAGCCGCGCGCCGAGAGCCACCCGGTCGAGATCCGCAACGTCGCCGAAGAAATCGCCGCGCGCGGCCACGCGCATCGCGCCGAACCGGTCCGGCTGGAAGAAGCCGAGCTCGACGATGAAGTCGCCGCTGCCATGGAGCGCGCGTCCGGCGAACGCGTGTTCTTTTCCGAAGTGGTGCATTGGGAAGGCGACCAGCCGCTGCAATTCGAGCGGCGCTGGGTCGCGCCCGATTTCGCGCCCGACTATCTGGCCCAGGATTTCTCGCGCATCACACCCAGCGCACACCTGCTGAAGATCGCCGCGATCGAAGCGGGCGAGCAGATCGTGCGCGCCGAGGCCGCCGACCGCCGCGTCGCGGCGCGGCTGCAGGTCAAGACCGGCGCGCCGCTGCTGGTGCTGGTGCGCCGTACCTGGGCCCGCGGCCGCGTGGTCAGCCACGCCCGCCTGTTTCACCCCGCCCAGCGTTTCCAGCTGGCCGGAAGATTCGGGGACGTGAAGTGATGCTCCATTCCCGTCGTCCCTGCGAACGCAGGGACCCAGGAGTCACCGCACGGGAACCCTACGCCGCCACGCACCACGACCTGGATCCCTGCGTTCGCAGGGATGACGAGGAAAGAAGCAGGGATGACGAGGAAAGAGCGAGATGAAAGTCAACGCACGCATCATCCACGCGCCGCACGGAACGGTGCGCAGCTGCAAGAGCTGGCAGACCGAAGCCGCATTGCGCATGTTGATGAACAATCTCGATCCCGATGTCGCCGAACGGCCTGACGAGCTGATCGTCTATGGCGGCATCGGCAAGGCGGCGCGCGACTGGGATTCCTACGACCGCATCGTCGCCGCGCTGCGGCGGCTGAATGACGACGAGACCTTGCTGGTGCAGTCGGGCAAGCCGGTCGGCGTCTTCCGCACCCATGAAGACGCGCCGCGCGTGCTGATCGCCAACTCGAATCTGGTGCCGCATTGGGCGACGTGGGAACGGTTCCACGAGCTCGATCGCAAAGGCCTGATGATGTACGGCCAGATGACGGCGGGTTCGTGGATCTATATCGGCACGCAAGGCATCGTGCAGGGCACCTACGAGACGTTCGTCGAAGTCGGCCGCCAGCATTTCGGCGGTGACCTGTCGGGCAGATGGATCCTCACCGCCGGGCTCGGCGGCATGGGCGGCGCCCAGCCGCTGGCCGCGACGATGGCGGGCGCGTCGATGCTGGCGATCGAAGCCCAGCCGAGCCGCATCGAACGGCGGCTTCAGACGCGCTATCTCGACGAAGCCGCGACCGATCTCGACGATGCGCTGGCGCGGATCGAAGCCGCGACACGCGCGAAGCGCGCGATTTCGATCGGCCTGCTCGGCAACGCGGCCGAGATCTTTCCCGAACTCGTCCGCCGCGGCGTGAAGCCCGACGTGGTGACCGACCAGACTTCGGCGCACGATCTGCGCAACGGCTACATTCCGGCCGGCTGGAGCATCGCCGCGTGGGAAGAAAAACGCATCAGCGATCCGAAATCGGTCGAAGAGGCCGCACGCAAATCGATCGTCGCGCATGTGCAGGCCATGCTCGATTTCTGGCGCGCCGGCGTCGCGGTGCTCGATTACGGCAACAACATCCGCCAGGTCGCCAAGGAAGAAGGGCTCGAACATGCGTTCGACTTTCCCGGCTTCGTCCCCGCCTATATCCGACCGCTCTTCTGCCGCGGCGTCGGCCCGTTCCGCTGGGCGGCGCTGTCGGGCGATCCCGCCGATATCGCCAAGACCGACGCGGCGGTGAAGCGCCTGCTGCCCGACGACAGGCATTTGCATCGCTGGCTCGACATGGCCGCCGAGCGCATCCGGTTCCAAGGCCTGCCCGCGCGCATCTGCTGGGTCGGTCTCGGCGACCGTCACCGCATCGGCCTCGAATTCAACCGCATGGTCGCATCGGGCGAGCTGGCGGCCCCGATCGTGATCGGGCGCGATCATCTCGACTCGGGCTCGGTCGCCTCGCCCATCCGCGAGACCGAGGCGATGCAGGACGGGTCCGATGCGGTGTCGGACTGGCCCATCCTCAACGCGCTGCTCAACACCGCATCGGGCGCGACCTGGGTATCGCTGCATCACGGCGGCGGCGTCGGCATCGGCTTCTCGCAGCATGCCGGCATGGTGATCGTCGCCGACGGCAGCGACGCGGCCGCGCGGCGTCTCGAGCGCGTGTTGTGGAACGATCCCGGCAGCGGCGTGATGCGCCACGCCGATGCGGGCTACGAGATCGCGATCGACTGCGCGCGCCAACGCGGTCTCGACCTGCCTTCGCTGGAGCCGGTGCGATGAAGCTCGAGCACGATCTGCTGCGCGCCGCGCTCGACGGACCGGTCAAGGCCGTTCTCGACGACCAGGACCGCGCCGCCATCGAACGCTCCGCCGCCACGGTCGAAGCGATCGTCGCCAGCGGCCGCACCACCTACGGCATCAATACCGGTTTCGGCCTGCTGGCGACCAGGACGATCGCCGACGACCAGCTGGCGCAGCTGCAAACCAACCTGATCCTGTCGCATTCCGTCGGGGTCGGCGCGCCCCTCGATGACGCCTCGGTGCGCTTGACCCTGCTGCTCAAGATCGCCGGTCTGGCACGCGGCTATTCCGGCGTTCGGCTGGCGCTGGTCGAAGCGCTCCAGGCGCTGCTGCATCACGACGTGCTGCCGGTCATTCCGGAAAAAGGTTCGGTCGGCGCCTCGGGCGACCTTGCGCCGTTGGCGCACCTGTCGCTGTCGCTGCTCGGGATCGGCGAGGTTCGCCATCGCGGCGAAACGATCGCCGCCGCCGAAGGTCTGCGTCGCGCCGGGCTGACGCCGATCCAGCTGCGCGCCAAGGAAGGGCTGGCGCTGATCAACGGCACGCAGGTCTCGACCGCGCTCGCGATCAAAGGGCTGCTGCGCATCGAATCCGTCTTCGCCGCCGCGATGGTGGCGGGCGCGCTGTCGGTCGACGCCGCGCTGGGCAGCGACGCGCCGTTCGACCCGCGCATCCATGCAGCGCGCGGCCAGCCCGGACAAATTGATGTGGCCGGCCGCTATCGCGACCTACTTGCTGGGAGTGCCATTCGCGCCAGCCATGTCGATTGCGGTCGCGTGCAGGATCCTTATTCGCTGCGCTGCCAGCCGCAGGTGATGGGCGCGGCGCTCGACCTGGTACGCAACGCCGCGCGCACCTTGCTGATCGAAGCTACCGCAGTGACCGACAATCCGCTGATCTTCGCCGACACCGGCGAAGCCTTATCGGGCGGCAATTTCCATGGCGAGCCGGTCGCCATGGCCGCCGACACGCTGGCGATCGCGGTGGCCGAGATCGGTGCGCTGTCGGAACGCCGCCTCGCCTTGCTGATCGATCCGGCGCTCAGCCAGTTGCCGCCTTTCCTGGTCGATGAGCCGGGACTCAATTCGGGCTTCATGATCGCGCAGGTGACCGCGGCGGCGCTGGCCAGCGAGAACAAGTCGCTGGCGCATCCCGCCTCGGTCGACAGCCTGCCGACCTCGGCGAACCAGGAGGATCACGTGTCGATGGCGACGTTTGCAGCGCGGCGCCTGTCCGACATGGAGGAGAACACCTCCAACATCGTGGCGATCGAACTGCTCGCCGCGTGCGAGGGAATCGATTTCCGCGCGCCGCTGCGCACCTCGCCGACCTTGCAGCGCGCCTATGGGCT
>JAQGIE010000074.1 GCA_028291365.1 Rhodospirillales bacterium | reverse complement strand
TGAGACGATCCTGGTCGGCGATTGTATCGCTCGGCTGAAGGAGGTCGCCGACTGCTCGGTCGATCTGATTTTCGCCGATCCGCCTTATAATCTGCAGCTCAAAGGCGACCTGTTCCGTCCCGACGACAGCCGCGTCGACGGCGTCGACAATGATTGGGACAAGTTTACCGACTTCGAGACCTACGATCAGTTCACGCGCGGCTGGCTGACCGAATGCCGCCGCGTGCTGAAAGACGACGGCGCCATCTGGCTGATCGGCTCGTATCACAACGTCTTCCGCCTCGGCGTCGCGCTGCAGGATCTGGGCTTCTGGATCCTCAACGACGTGATCTGGCGCAAGTCGAATCCGATGCCGAATTTTCGCGGCCGCCGCTTCACCAACGCGCACGAGACCCTGATCTGGGCGTCGAAGCGCGAAGACGCGAAATACTGCTTCAACTACGACATGTTGAAAGCCGCCAACGACGACGTGCAGATGCGCAGCGACTGGCTTTTCCCGCTGTGCGGCGGTGAAGAGCGGCTGAAGCTGAACGGCAAGAAGGCGCACCCGACGCAAAAGCCCGAGGCGCTTCTGGCGCGCGTGCTGCAAGCGAGCACCAAACCAGGCGACACGGTGCTGGACCCGTTCTTCGGCACCGGCACCACCGGCGCGGTGGCCAAGCGGCTGGGCCGTAAATTCATCGGCATCGAGCGCGACGAGACCTACGCCGCCGTGGCGCGCCGCCGCATCGAGGCGGTGGTGCCGTTCGAAGAACGGCTGACGCGCACGCCCAACAAGCGCGACGAACCGCGCATTCCGTTCGGATGGGTGGTCGAGCGCGGGCTGCTGACGCCGGGCATGATCCTGTTCGACGCCCAGCGCCGCATCACCGCCGAAATCCAGGCCGACGGCACGCTGCAGGCGACCACCTTGTGGGGCGAACATCGCGGCTCGATCCACAAGGTCGGGGCTGCCGTGCAGCAGGCGCCGGCCTGCAATGGCTGGCTTTACTGGCATTTCGACCGAGATGGTCGGGCAGCGCAGATCGACCTGCTGCGCCAGCACTTGCGGGCCGAGCTGACCTAGTTTAGCGCCTCGGCTCTGTTCCGAGAGGCACGCCATGGCCGAAACCGCCGTTTCGCTTTCGCCCGCGCTGACCGGGCCGACCCACAAAATGTTCGTGCGCGATCTGGTGCTCGACGCCTTCGTCGGCGTGCACGCCTTCGAGCGCGAAGCGCGCCAGCGCATCCGCATCAATCTCGCCATGGAAGTGATCGACCGGCCCAACGCGGCGGGCGACAAGCTCGAAAACGTCGTGTCTTACGAAGACATCGTGGTCGGCGTGCGCGGGCTGGTGGCCGAGCGCCACGTCAATCTGATCGAGACGTTGGCCGAGCGCATCGCCGCGCTGGTGCTCGAAGACCGGCGCGTGCGCGAAGTGTCGGTGCGGGTCGAAAAGCTCGACATCTTCCACGACGCCGCCAGCGTCGGGATCGAGATCGTACGGCGGAGCTAAGCCTTCTTCCGCCGTCCCCGCGGAAGCGGGGACCCGGGACTCTCCGCAACACCGAACATCGGCATTGTTTCGACACCCGGATCCCCGCTTTGGCCGGGATGACGATCATGGGTGTGACGCATCGCGTGCTGCACGACCTTGCGCATCACGGTCGGCAGCGCGACGTCGCCGAACTTGTCGGGCAGCGTCCACAGCCCGTCGGCGTTGCGCACCTTCACCGTTGCCGCGAGCACGCTGAGTTCGAGATCGAAATGGGTGAATTGGTGGCGCACCAATCCCGGCAGGCGCCGCCATTCGGCCGCTGCGGGCGCGCCGTCGGGCACGTCGGGCGCGGCGCCGACGATCCAATCGCTCGACGGCACTTCGATCATGCTGCCCAGGAGCCCTTTTTCGGCGCGCTTGCGCAGCAGCACCGCACCGCTGGTGTCGATCAGCCAGTAGGCGATGCCGCGCCGTGTGGGGTTGGGCTTTTTGGCGTCGCGGAACGGCAGCTCTTCCTGGATTTCCTTGGCGCGCGCCACGCACGCTCCGTTCCACGGGCACAGCACGCATTTCGGCTTCACCGGCGTGCAGATCGTGGCGCCGAGATCCATCATCGCCTGCGCGAAATCGCCGGCGCGCTTTGTCGGCGTCAACGTCGCGGCGAGGTCGCGCAGCTCGTTCTTGGCGCGCGGCAGCGGCGTTTCGATGGCGAAGATGCGCGCGACGACGCGCTCGACATTGCCGTCGACCACGGTCGCGGGCACGTCAAACGCGATCGCAACAATGGCCGCCGACGTGTACGGGCCGATGCCGGGCAGCGCGCGCAATTGGTCTTCGGTGCGCGGAAAGAGTCCGCCGTGATGATCGGCAACGGCGCGGGCGCAGGCATGCAGCGAACGCGCCCGTGCGTAATAGCCCAGCCCGGCCCACTCGGTGAGAACCTGGTCGAGCTCGGCCGCGGCGAGCGCCTCGATGGTCGGCCAGCGTTCGGCGAAGCGCAGGAAGTAGGGCTGCACCGTGTCGACCCGCGTCTGCTGCAGCATGATTTCGCTGAGCCAGACCAGATACGGATTCTGCGCCGCGGTGCCGGGTGGCGCGCGCCAGGGCAGGCGGCGGGCATGGCGGTCGTACCAGGCGAGCAAGGTGGCTGCGCGCGGTCTGGCCGCCTCGCCGGGCAGGGCGTCATCAGGCATCATCGGAGCGTGACCCTCCCTAGCACGCCCCTCCCATGAGTGGCCCGCGCCGTCTGTCGCGGACCGTCGCGACCATCGCCGGCCAGGCGCTGGGGCGGAAGGGGCTCGGATTCGGCCAGCTCATGGCCCAGTGGGACACGATCGTCGGTCCCGACCTGGCCGGCTGGACCCGCCCGGCCAAACTATCCTTCCCGCGCGGCCAGCAGGGCGACGCCACCCTGACGGTCGAGACCGTCGGCGCCCGGGCGGTCGAGCTGCAGCACCAGCTGCCCCAGCTGATCGAGCGGGTGAACAGCTTTTTCGGCTGGGCCGCGGTGTCCCGGATCAAGCTGGTCCAGGCCATGCCCGCGATGCCGCCGCTCCAGAGCCAGGACCTGCGGCCGCTTTCGGCCGAGGAGACCCGCGAAGTGGCCGAGGTCGTCGCCCACGTGG
>JAQGIE010000071.1 GCA_028291365.1 Rhodospirillales bacterium | reverse complement strand
CCGAAATCCTGCAGCCGCGCGTCGAGCTTGTTCAATTTCAGGCGCAGCGCCGCGTCGCCGGCGAAGAGCAGGATCAGCTCGTCATGCTCGTAGCCGACCTGCAGCAGTTCGAGCATGCGCTCGCGCTCGCTGAGCGCGAAACCGCGGAACAGGACCTTGTTCACGTTCAGCACTTCGAACGTGCTGTGGGTGCGCTCGAAAATCTCGCCGTCCTCGGGCAGCTCCCAGCGGAAGCGGTTGAACACGACGACGAAGCGCGACTGCAACGGCGCGTAATGCATGTCGGCGACGGCGGCGATGGCGTCCTGGAGCTGCGCCGAGACGACGATGAGGTCTTCGGCATCGAGCGCGCGCAGCTTGAGATTGTTCATGTCGCCACCCGCTCGATGTCGGCGCCGCATGCGGCGAGCTTCTGCTCGAGTTTCTCGTAGCCGCGGTCGAGGTGATAGACGCGGTTGATCACGGTCTCGCCTTCGGCGGCGAGGCCGGCCAGCACCAGCGACACCGACGCGCGCAGGTCGGTTGCCATCACCTGCGCGCCGCGCAGATTTTCGACGCCGCGCACCAGCGCGCTCGAATGATGCACCGTCACGTCGGCCCCCATGCGCGCCAGTTCGGGCACGTGCATGAAGCGGTTCTCGAAAATCGTCTCGGTGATCATCGCCGCACCTTCGGCGACGGTCATCAGGCTCATCATCTGGGCCTGCAGGTCGGTCGGAAAGCCGGGAAAGGGCTCGGTCATCACGTCGACGCCGCGCACGCGGCCGTTGCGGCGGACGACGCGGAAACCGTCGGGCGTCAGCGTAACCTCGACGCGCGCTTTGGCCAGGGTCTGGGCCAGCGACTGGACGTGATCGAGCCGCGCCCCTTTCAGTTCGACCGAACCGCCGGTGATCGCGGCGGCGATGGCGTAGGTGCCGGTCTCGATCCGGTCCGGCACGACCGCATGGGTGGCGCCGTGCAGCCCGTCAGTGCCCGTGACGGTCAGCGAATCGCTGCCGATCCCTTCGATCCTGGCACCCATCTTGACCAGGCATTCGGCGAGATCGGTGATTTCGGGCTCGCGCGCGGCGTTGGCGAGCACGGTCGTGCCCTTGGCCAGCGCGGCGGCCATCAGAAGATTCTCGGTGGCGCCGACCGAGACTTTGGGAAACACGATGCGCGTGCCGACCAGGCCGCGCGGCGCGCGCGCATGCACGTAACCGCCATCGAGCTTGATCTCGGCGCCCATCGCCTCGAGCGCCGACAGATGCAGATCGACCGGCCGCGCACCGATGGCGCAGCCGCCGGGCAGCGACACTTTGGCTTCGCCGTAGCGCGCCAGCAGAGGCCCCAGCACCAGCACCGACGCGCGCATCTTGCGCACCAGGTCGTAGTCGGCGGTGGTCGAGCCGCCGTCGGCCGCGGTCAGCGTGACCTGGTCGCCGTCGCGCGCAAAGCCGACGCCGAGTTCGACCAGCAGCTTGCCCATGGTCGCGATGTCGGCGAGCTCGGGCACGTTGGTCAGCACCAGCGGATCGGGCGTCAGCAGCGCGGCCGCCATCAAGGGCAGGGCGGCGTTCTTGGCGCCGGAAATACGAATGGTGCCGTCGAGCTGGCGGCCGCCGCGAATGCGAATTTTATCCATGACTGCCGGGTCTAGAGGCCGATGGAGGCCGTGGAAAGGCGGATCAAGTCGCGGCCATCACGACGCGGTCAGCGCGGATTCCGGCGGCGGACCCTTGGCGAGTTCGCGGTCGAGCTGGGCGTGGTCGAGCTCGTTCTCCCACTTGGCGACGACCATGGTGGCGACGCCGTTGCCGATCAGGTTGGTCAGCGCGCGGCACTCGCTCATGAACTTGTCGATGCCGACCAGAATGGCGAGCGAGGTGATCGGAATGTCCGGCACCACCGTCAGCGTCGCCGCCAGCGTGACGAAGCCGGCGCCGGTGACGCCCGACGCGCCTTTCGACGTCACCATCGCGATCAGCAGGATGAACAGCTCCTGGCCGATCGTCAGCGGCGTGTTGGTGGCCTGCGCCAGGAACAGCGTCGCCAGCGTCATGTAGATGTTGGTGCCGTCGAGGTTGAAGCTGTAGCCGGTCGGGATCACCAGACCGACGACGGGCTTCGACGCACCCAGCCGCTGCATCTTCTCCATCATGTGCGGCAGCACCGTCTCGGACGAGGACGTGCCCAGCACGATCAGCAGCTCGTCCTTGATGTAGGCGATGAAACGGAAGATCGAGAAACCGTGAAACCACGCGATCGCGCCCAGCACGATCAGCACGAACAGAATCGACGTGGCGTAGAAGGTGGCGATCAGCGTCGCCAGCGGGACCAGCGCATGGAGCCCATAGGCGCCCACCGTGAAGGCCATCGCGCCGAAGGCACCGATCGGCGCCGCCTTCACGATGATGCCGATGATGCGGAAGAACACCTTGCCCGCCGCTTCGATGCCGCCCGCGATCTTCTCGCCGACCGCGCCCATCTGCGACACGGCGAAGCCGGTGAGGATGGCGATCAACAGGATCTGCAGCAGGTC
>JAQGIE010000063.1 GCA_028291365.1 Rhodospirillales bacterium | reverse complement strand
CCGATGTCGATCTGACCGACACGCACAGCGTCAGTGCGAGCTTTGCCAGCTCCAGCCACGGCACCGCGCTGGGCACGCTCGCGGCGGCGCTGACCACGGACACGGCCAACGGCACCGGCGGCCTCGTCACCTGGAGTTACAGCGTCGCGGATTCGGCGATCGATTTCCTCGCGGCCGGCCAGACCGCGACCGAAACTTTCCACGTCACGCTCGACGATCACAATGGCGGCGTGGTGATACGCGACGTGACCATCACGCTCACCGGCACCAACGATGTGCCGGTGATCGGCGCCGCCACGCTCACCGGTTCGGCCACCGAACAGCCGAACCTGATCGGCAGCGCAAGTCTCGACACGGCTTCGGCCACGATCGCTTTCTCCGACATCGATCTCACCGATACGCACAGCGTCAGCACGAGCTTCGCCAGCTCGAGCCACGGCACCGCGCTCGGCACGCTCACGGCGGCCGTCAGCACCGAGACGTCAAATGGCACCGGCGGCCTCGTCACCTGGACTTACAACGTTGCCGACTCGGCGATCGATTATCTCGCCGCCGGTCAGACCGCGACCGAGACCTTCCATGTCACGCTCGACGACGGTCATGGCGGCTCGGCCACCAAGGACGTGACGGTTACCATCGCCGGGGCCAACGATGATTCCCTGATCGGCACTGCGACGCTCGGCGGCGCGATCAGTGAACGCGCCAACACGCTGGGCAGCGCCGCGCTCGACCCCGCTTCCGGCACGATCGCCTTCTCCGATGTCGACCTGACCGATACGCACAGCGTCACCACGAGCTTCGCCAGCTCCAGCCACGGCACCGCGCTGGGTACGCTCACGGCCGCGCTGACCACGGACACGGCCAACGGTACCGGTGGAGTCGTCACCTGGAATTACAGCGTTGCCGACTCGGCAATCGATTATCTCGCCGCCGGCGAGTCCGCGACCGAGACCTTCCACATCGCGCTCGACGATCACAATGGCGGCGTGGTGACACGCGACGTGACCATCACGCTCACCGGCAGCAACGATGCACCGGCCGTCACTGCGGCCAACGCGACCGGCGCCGTGACCGAGGATGTTCCGGCAAACGCAACCGAGACGACGAGCGGCACGATCGGTTATTCCGATGTCGACCTGGCCGATACGCACAGCGCCTCGGTCAGCTTCCTTTCCTCCACCAACGCCGGCGGCACACAGCTCGGCGCACTCACGGCCGCCATCAGCACAGATACGTCGCACACGACCGGCACGGGCGGCGTCGCGACCTGGAATTACAACGTAAACAACAGCGCGATCCAACTCCTCGCCGCGGGTCAGACAATCACCGAGACGTATCGCGTCACGATCACCGACAATCAAGGCGGGTCGGTGACCCAGAATGTCGCCGTCACCATCACCGGCACCAATGATGCGCCGGTGCTGCTCGATACCGTGCTCGCGCTCAACACCGAAACCCAAAATGCCGGCGCGCCGGTCGGTGCGGTCGGAACCTCGGTTTCGGCCCTCGTAAATCTCAATCCCCCGCCCGGCGGCCAGGACAATGTCACCGACGCAGATAGCGGGGCGGCGACGGGCGTCGCCATCAGCGGCGCCAACATTGCGAATGGCAGCTGGTTCTACTCGACCGATAACGGCGCGCATTGGGCGGCGCTCGGCGCGGTTTCGAATGCGAATGCGCGGCTGCTGGCGGCCGATGCGAATACACGCATCTATTTCCAGCCCAACGCCGGTTTTGCCGGTGCGATCGCCAACGCGATTACCTTCCATGCGTGGGACCAGACCAGCGGCAGCAATGGCGGACTGGGCAATGCCGGCGCGAATGGCGGCACGACCGCCTTCTCGACCGCGACCGACACCGCCGGGCTGGCGGTACAGAGCCCGGCAACTGTCACGCTGACGACCGGACAGGACAATGTATTCTACGCCGACAGCGCGTCGCATACGATCACCGGCACCATCGGCAGCAGCCCGACCCTCAATCCGGGCGACAGCATCACCGGCGGCAGCGGTACCGATGCGCTCAACCTCACCGTCAACGGCTCAACCACGCTCGATCTCGATTGGGTCGGCGGGCCGTCCGACAATCCGGGCAGTGATATTTTCGTCGGCGGGATCGAGACGATCCGCCTGACCAGCAGCGGCCAGCTGGCCAACGGCGTGAGCGTTACACTGAACATCGATGGGAGTTCGGTGCCCAGCACCGGCCTGGTCGTCGATGCCTCGACGCTCGATTTCGGAAATGGCTCGAGCTTGACCATCAATATCGACGATCATCCGACCAACAATGGCATCACCGATACCGGGCCTGGTTCCGGCGCGGCGCCGGGCAATAATTTCAGCCAGACCCTGACCGGCAGCAACGGCAACGATGTGTTCCAAATGACCAACACCGATTTTACCGGTGGCGGCAACGGTCAGGGCACCGTTACGATCAATGGCGGAGCCGGCGCGGACACGATCCGGATCACCGACGCGGCGACGATCGACGACAGCAAATTCGCGACTGTGAGCGGGGTCGAAACGCTGCTGCTCGGCAGCAACGCGACCGCCCAGTCGGTCACGCTCGGCAGCAACGCGAACGTTGCGATCGGCACCGCCACGAACCAGAGTTTCACGATCGACGCGCATCTCGCCGGCTCGGTGACGGTGACCGCCTCGGCCGCCGTCACGCACAGCCTGGTCATTCTCGGCAGTGCCGGCAGCGATACTATTACCGGCGGCGGCAGCAATGACAGCATTACCGGCGCAGCCGGCGCAGACACGCTCACCGGCGGTGCCGGCGGCGATGTCTTCGTTTACACCAGCGCCGCCGATTCGAGAATCGGATCGCTCGACAGCCTCACCGATTTCACGCATGCGACCGACAAGATCGATGTCTCCGCGTTCAATTTCGCGGGCCAGCCGCAAACGGTGACGACCAATAGTGTCGGCGCGTTCACGACCGCCAATACGGCCGGGTTCTTCGGCACCAACGGCGTGATCGTGCAGAAGGTCGGAGCCGCCGAGCAGATCTATATCGACGTAAACCATGACGGCAGCTTCCAAGCCGCCGGCGACCTCGTCATCCGCCTGAACACCGCACCGATCCTCGACCAGAACGACTTCATTCTGTTTTGAGTCCCCGGCATAAGCGCGCAGCTTCGCGCTCCGGCCGGTCGAGCAAGGCGCGGCGATCGCCTCCTGCGCGGCACCAGAGTCCGATTGCGTCGCGGCCGGCGCTGCGCCAGCGTCGCGGACGCAGGATCGAACGCGGAGGCGCGGCATGCACGAACTCTGGATGGCCCAAGGCTGGGGCTCGGCGCTCGCCGAAGCGGCGCTGACCTGGATCGGCGAACCGTATCGGCGAGTCGAGATCGGCGAGCAGGACGCGGACGGCTGGGCGCGTTTGCGTCAGGTGAATCCGCTGGGCCAGTTGCCGACCTTGGTGCTCGACGACGGCACGGTCCTGACCGAGAGCGCGGCCATCATGTTGTGGGCGGGCGATCGCGCGCCCAGCAGCGGTCTCGTCCCCGCCGCCGATGCGCCCGAGCGCGCGCGCTTCCTTCGCTTTCTGATCCTGCTGGTGGCAGCGATCTATCCGACCTTCACCTATGGCGACGTGCCGACCAGGTTCGTGCCGGAAGACGCGGGCGACGCGCTGCGCAATTCGACCGACGAACGGCGCAAAGCGCTGTGGCGCCTGCTGGAGCAGGAATCACAGGCGCCCTACTTCCTTGGCCCCAGCCCGTGTGCGCTCGACCTCTATCTCTGCGTCATGACGCGCTGGCGTCCGCGGCGCGAGTGGTTCGCCGCGCAATGTCCCAACCTGTTCGCGATCGCCGAACGCATGGATGCAGATCCGCGCTTCGCGGCGCTATGGGCGGCGAATTTCAAGGGGCCGATCTCGAACGACTGAGCTTCACCTGGTCTTGCGCGGCCGTCCGCGTTTGCGTGATGCGTTCGCCTGCTCGGGCGGGATCCAACCCTGTTCGACGGCGTGGTCTCGCAGCGCCTGATTGATCCGCTGCTGGTACCCGGCACCGTCGCGCCGGAATCCCTCCAGTACGTCGATATCGATCCGCAGCGACAACAGCGTCTTGATGGGCGGCGAAACCAGAACGCTGCGTGCGAAATCTGCATCGGTGATTTCGGGAGCCGTGTCGGGATCATTCGCGATCTGCTGCGCGATTTCTTCGTCGGTGGTCGCGTCGATACGCGCCCAATCGATCTTCGACAGATCAGGCGCGGTCAGAACCTTCATCTTGATACGTCCGCCGCTCACGCCGATTTCCTTTCCGCAGACTGATGATGCGGCGAACCACCTTCTCGCCGACCTGGCGATCCGTGTAGACGCACACAAATAAGCGGCCGTTGATCAGGCCGTGCGCGATCGCGCGCCGCTCGCCGTAATCCTTGCGCCGATCCTCATATTCGCGGACCTCGCCCGCGAAGAGAGCAATCGCCAGAGCGAAACCAAACCCGCGCGCCGCCCGATTTCGCCGGTCCTTGGCTGTATTGCAGACGAACACGATCGGCGGATGCCGACCTAATATTGTAGTTACATTTTCCAGAGTCAAGTCCTGGATTGTTTCTGACTTTTCCGTGATATCGTCTTATTTACGTGGCTGTCTCGTTTCAGCATAGTCCTTACATGGCCGACGAAGCGCCCATCCCGCTTGCACCAGCCGGGGATTCGCCCGCGGCGTCTCCGCCGCGCCTGATCTCCGGGCCGGGCCGGCGCATCGAATGTTCGGGCGAGATCGCGCGCATGGTGGCGGTGTTCGAGGACGGCATCAC
Organism: Rhodospirillales bacterium; assembly: GCA_028291365.1. Lineage (GTDB taxonomy): Bacteria > Pseudomonadota > Alphaproteobacteria > BOG-932 > Roseiterribacteraceae > Roseiterribacter. The sequence continues at coordinate 3,116 of JAQGIE010000063.1, read as the reverse complement.
GCTCGTCAGCCGCGCCCATGCCAATGACATGGACGTGAACTCGGTGCTGCAGCAGGCGCGGCTCAAAGGCGTCGTGGCGCGGCCGCGCTTCTGTTCGATGGAGGAGATCGCCCGCGCCGTGCACGCGGCCGCCGGTGACGGCGGCGATGCCGGCGCCTCGACCATGCAGCGCGAGCTGCTGCAGCTGATCGCGCATGCGGCCAAGGTGCGCGCCAGCGACATTCACGTCATCGTCGGACCCAAGAAAGCGTCGGTGCGGGCCCGAATCTTCCGCTCGATGGTCGACATGCAGACCTCGGACGGCGAGCCGATCGAATGGGCGCCCGAATACGCGCACCGCTTCATCACCGCCGCGTATAATTTTGCCGACGCCAAGACCGGCGCGCACAGCCCGAGCCAGTTCCAGAACGGGCAGATCCAGAACAGCCCCGAGAAACGCATGCCCGACACGGTCGAGTCGGTGCGCATGAACTTCAACGTCCTGATCAAGCAGGACCGCCATCTCGACATACGCCTGTTCTATCTCGATCGCGGCGGCGAAGAGCGCAGCTTCGCCAGCCTGGGATTTCTGCCGCAGCAGCAGGCGCTGTGGGACGAGATGATGCTGGTTCCGTCCGGGGCCATCTATGTCGCCGGCAAGGTCAATAGCGGCAAGTCGACGACGCTCGATACCGCGGTGCGCAAGGCGCTGCGCGAGTCCGGCCACGCGATCAACATCATCTGTTTCGAGGACCCGCCCGAACGCGTCATCGACGGCGCGCTGCAATTCTTCGTCATCGGCGGCACCTCGCCCGAGGAACGGCGCGCCAAAAACATCGAGGCGATGCGCAATGCGCTGCGCTCGGATCCCGACATGCTGATGATCGGCGAGGTGCGCGACAAGGAATCGAGCGAGCTGGTGCTCGAAGCGGCGCTCACCGGCAAGAAGGTGCTCACCACCACGCACGCCACCGACATGATCACGATCGTGCCGCGCCTGGCGGTGTTCCACGGTGACGCGGTGCACGACCTGACCGATCCGACCGTCGTGGTCGGGCTGGTCGGGCAGCGGCTGGTGCAGACGCTGTGCGACTGCAAAGTGCCGTACACCGAGGCCGACAGGCACGGCTGGGTGTCCGACCCGGTGCGGTCCAACCTCAAACGCGTCGACGTCGATCGCGCGCTGCTGTTCGTGCGCAATCCGCAGGGTTGCCCGAACTGCTCTTCCTATGTGCGCGGCGTGCGCGGCCAGACCGTGGTGGCCGAGATGATCGTTCCCGACGACGTGCTGATGCGGCATCTGCGCGAGGCCGACACGGTCGCGGCGCGGCGACATTGGATCGAGGGGCTGGGCGGCATCACGATGCGCGACCATGCGCTGATCCGCATGATCGAAGGCACGATCGAGCCCGCCGAGTATCTGGCGCGGCTGGGTCCGATGCAGAAACTGTCGCGGCGCGACCTGATGGCGTCGGCCCGCATGGACGCGCCCGCCGGCGCGGCGGCGGCATGAAGGCGGGCACCCGGGCGGCTCGATCACCGGCGACCGGTCGCGCCGCCGCGCGCCGCGCGCAGCGACGCTTCAGCCGCTGGACGTTGTGGAAGGCGCACCGGCTGGTCGGCGCCGACGATCGCTCGCGCCTCTATGCCAAGCTCGCGCGGCTGCTCGAGAACGGCGTTGCGCTGGCCGACGCGCTCGCCACCGTGCATCGCCGCGCCGTGCGCATGCAGGGCAGCGACGGACCGCTGGCGGTGATGCTGGTCCATTGGCGCCGCGCCGTCGATGAGGGGCAGACTCTGCGCGAGGCGCTGCAGGAATGGGTGCCCGGGCCCGAGCAGATGATGATCTCGGCCGGCGAGCGATCGGGCCACGTGGTCGAATCGTTCCGCGGCGTCATCGCGATGACGCGCGGCAATCGCGAGATCACGCGCGCGGTGCGCAACGCGCTGGCGCTGCCGCTCTTCTACGTCGTCCTGATCACGCTGCTGGCGGTGCTGGCGTCGGTCACCATCGTGCCGGTCTTCGCCACCGCCTTGCCGCGCGAGAAATGGACCGGCTCCGCCGCTTCCTTTGCCGCGTTCGGCGAGCTGATGCGCGAAGGGGGCGTGGCGATGCTGGCCGGGCTGCTGCTTGCGGTCGCGCTGTTCGCCTGGTCGCTGCCGAACTGGACCGGGCGGCTGCGCACCAGGCTGGACCGTGTGCCGCCGTACAGCCTGTATCGCTTCTGGGCCGGCACCGGGTTTCTGCTCGCGCTGGCGGCGCTGGTGCGCGGCGCGGTGTCGCTCGAGGAAGCGCTGGAGACGCTGCGCGTCGGCTCGCGCGCCTGGATGCGCGAGCGGCTCGATGCGATCTACGTGCATATTCACGCCGGCCAGGATATCGGGCCGGCGATGGAGCTTGCGGGGCACGGCTTTCCCGACGAGCAGATCATCGACGACATGCATGTCTATGGCGTGCTGGGCGGTTTCGACGACGCGCTGCAAAAGACCGCCGGCGATTGGCTCGAAGAGGCGGTGGAGTCGGTCAAGGATCGCGCCGGCGTGCTGAACCAGGCGGCCATGATGGTGGCCGGCGCCCTGCTGCTTTGGCTCGCCTATTCGCTGTTCGACCTGATCCTGCAGATCACCGACGCTGCCGGCAGCAGCGCCGGGCTGTAGCGCATGCTCGAGCGGCTTCTCGATCTCGCGGTCTATGCGCTGATGGCGGCGCTGGTCGCGATCGGCGTCGCCAAGATCCTCGACCAGCGTCGCGAGGCGCAGACCCTTGCCTGGACCGAAGCGGTGACGCGCGCGATGGACCGGCTGGCCGGCACCAGCATCGGCTACACGACGAACCCGCAGGGCGCCGACATGACCGCGGCGCTGATCGGCAGCAACCTGCTGCCCGCCGCGATGATCGACCGCAACAGCGGCGGCGAGGTGCTGCGCAACGCGTTCGGCGGCGCGATGGTCGTCACCGGCTTTCCCGGATCGTTCATCGTGGCGCAGGACACGCTGCCGCCGGGCTCGTGCATCGCGCTCACCGCGCGGGCCCGGGACTGGGCCCAGCAGATCTGCGTCAACGGCAGCTGCGCCGCGACGCTCACGGCGGCTGAACCCGGGTGGGCCAGCCAGACCTGCCGGCAGGCGCATACGGT